>NZ_JAMXBK010000026.1:0-371800 GCF_023913815.1 Pseudarthrobacter cellobiosi | reverse complement strand
GGAACATCATTACGGTCGAGAGCCCCCCAACCACCAGGTTGGGGGGCTCTCCCACGTTAACCACTAAAACCAAAACACCACCCCAGGACCACAAACACCCGCCCGCCGGCGCACAGAACCAGACCCGGCAGTGAATTTGGACACGCTCACCCACTACCCGCAGCGTGCTGCGCACCCCAGGCACCCCGCCGCCGTCGGAAACCGCACCCCGAACACAGACCACTGCGAGAGCGTCACCCCGAAATGCGCAGGAAGTGCGAGAGCGTCCGCCGGAACACTGTAGGAACTGCAGGAGCGTCCGCTGTGGGCGCAATTCCCCCGCAATTCCCCTAAAATCCGGTGATTTGAGTCAAAAAGTGGCGGAAACACGCGGAATTTGCGGACCTCGCGGGCCCAAGCTGGTAAGTTTTCGAACAGTGGCTTGCACGCATGCCGCGTTCAGGCTCCAGAAATCGTGACCGTCCAGGAGGACATCAATGGCTAAGAACCGTAGTGAACTTGTTTCAGAGGTAGCAGGCAAGGCCGGCACCAGCCAGGCAGCCGTCAACTCCGTCCTCGATGCACTGTTCGAGGTATTCGAGACTTCCGTCGCCGCCGGCGAGAAGATCACCATCCCGGGCTGGCTCGCAGTTGAGCGCACCGACCGTGCAGCACGCACCGGCCGCAACCCGCAGACCGGCGAGACCATCCAGATCGCAGCAGGCCACAGCGTCAAGCTGACCGCCGGCTCCAAGCTGAAGGCTGCAGTCGCCAAGAAGAAGTAGTCTTCTTCAGCAACAGCAGCAAAGAAGCGGCAACCTCAGGGTTGCCGCTTCTTTGCTTTAAGCCGATTCGCCGCGTGGGCACCCGTAGCGGAGAATGGATAGGTGCCTTCTGCAGCAAAATCCCGTCCCACCGCACCCCAACCAGGCCCCGTCGGGGGCGCCTCGGCCCGGGGTGGCGGCGTCTTGGGGATTTCCCGGCCGTGGCAGTTCGCAGGCCTTGCAGCCCTCTTCTTGGGACTGACGGCGGCGCTCCTCTTCTCCGGCGCTTCTGCGGCCCGTGACGTCTCTGACCCGGGAGCCCTGGTCCGCTGGGGGCTTCCTGTCAGCAAGGCCATCCACAACGTGGCACTGGCGACGGTGATCGGCGGACTGATCTTCGCTGTCGGTATCCTCCCTAGATCCTCGGGTCCCCGGTCACGGAGCCACAACGGCGACGCTCCGGAACATCCGGCCTTCGCCCGGGCGCTGGCCATTGCTGCCGCTGCGGGTGCTGCCTGGACGCTGTCAGCGGTGGCCGTGCTGGTCCTCACCTACTCAGACGTCGCCGGCCAGGCCGTCGGTGGGGACGCCGAGTTCACCCGCGCCCTGGTGTACTTCATGACGGACATCGAGACCGGCCGGGCATGGCTGACAGTGACCATCATCGCGGCCGTGGTGACCACCGCGCTGTTCGGCGTCAGATCCCTGGGCGGCCTGGCGCTCACGCTGATATTGGCCCTGGCCGGGCTGGTTCCCGCCGCCCTGATCGGCCACTCCTCAAGCTCGTCGGACCACGAAGGCGCCATCAACTCCCTGGGCCTGCACCTTGTGGGCGTCAGTGCGTGGGTTGGCGGCATCGTCGTCCTGGCGTTGCTCTCCGGAATCCTGACCGGTTCGAAGCCCGGGACCGCCGCCGACATCACCGAACCGACGCTGCGGCGTTTTTCCTCCCTGGCCGGCTTTGCGTTTGTGCTCGTCTTTGCCTCCGGCGTCATCAATGCCAGCATCCGCATCACCAACTGGGGTGACCTCCTAGGCTCCCCCTACGGCCAACTGATCCTCGCAAAATCGGCAGCCACCCTGGTCCTTGGCGGCATCGGCGTGATGCACCGGCAATGGGTGATCCCCCAACTGGGCCGCAAAGGCTCGGCAATGTCCTCACGCCGCGTGCTGTGGCAGCTGGTGCTTGTGGAACTCGTCGTTATGGGAGCCACCTCCGGCATCGCCGTCGCCCTGAGCCGGTCGGCACCGCCGCAGCCCACCACGTTTGCACCGGACGCGTCGCCGGCCTTCATCCTCACCGGCTACGAGCTGCCGCCTGAACTGACGCCGGAACGCTGGCTGACGGAGTGGCGCTTTGACTGGCTCTGGGTGGCCGTGGTGCTCTTCGGGTTGGTGGCCTACTTCCTGGGCGTCGCCAAGGTGCTTCGACGCGGCGACAAGTGGCAGTGGTTCCGCGCCGTGAACTGGGTGATCGGCCTCCTGGTGCTGACGTACATCACGTCAGGGCCGCCGTCGGTCTATGGCAGGGTCCTCTTCTCCGCGCACATGGTGGACCACATGGCGCTGACCATGGTGGCCCCCATCTTCCTGGTACTCGGCGCCCCGGTGACGCTGGCCCTACGGGCCTTGCCTGCCCGCGGCGACGGCACCCGTGGGACGCGCGAGTGGCTGCTCGTGTTTATCCACTCCAAGTTCTCCCAACTGGTCACGCACCCCATCTTCGCGGCAGCCAATTTCGCGGGCTCCATCGTGCTGTTCTACTACTCCGACGCATTCGGCTTCGCTATGCGGGACCACGTGGGCCACGAGCTCATGATCCTGCACTTCTCGCTCACAGGTTACATTTTCATCCTGAGCATGATCGGCACGGACCCGTTGCCCCGCCGCGCACCCTATCCCATGCGCCTGCTTCTGCTGCTGGCGACCATGGGCTTCCACGCGTTCTTCGGCGTCGCCATCATGGGCGGCACCAGCCTGCTGGCGGCCGACTACTTCGGCAACCTTGGCCGCGCCTGGGGGCCGTCCGCTCTCCTGGACCAGCAAATGGGAGGGGCCGTGGCCTGGGGCATCGGCGAAGTCCCCACCCTCCTGGTGGCTCTTGGCGTGGCCATCATGTGGTCCCGGTCCGATCAACGGGAGACCAAGCGCGTGGATCGGGCGGCGGACAGGAATAACGACGCCGATCTCACCGCTTACAACGATATGTTTGCCAAATTGGCTGAACGCGATGCCAGATTGGCTGAACGCAACTCAAAGCTGGAAGGACGCTGATGAGCGAAACCGTACGCACCCAACTCCGGGTCCGCGCCTCCGAACTGGTGGGCCGTAACTGGCTCAACACCGGCGGCAAATCGCTGGACCTCGAAGCCCTGCGCGGCAAGATCGTGCTGCTCGACTTCTGGACCTTCTGCTGCATCAACTGCCTGCACGTCCTCGATGAGCTGCGCCCGCTCGAGGAACAGTACTCCGACGTCCTGGTCACCGTGGGCGTCCACTCGCCCAAATTTGAGCACGAAGCAGATCCCGTGGCCCTCGCCGCCGCTGTGGAGCGCTACGAGATCCACCACCCCGTCCTGGACGATCCCGAGCTGGAGACCTGGAAGGCGTACACGGCGCGCGCCTGGCCCACCCTGGTGGTCATCGACCCCGAGGGCTACATCGTGGCCCACCTGTCCGGTGAAGGCCACGCTGACGGCCTGGCCGTGCTCATCCCCGAGCTGATCGCCGAGCACGAGGCCAAGGGCACGCTGCACCGCGGCTCCGGCCCGTATGTGGCGCCGGAAGCCACCTCGGGCACGCTGCGCTTCCCCGGCAAGGCGCTGTTCCTGCCGACCGGGCGCGGTTCCGCCGGACCCGGTTCAGGCGCGCAGGGAACGTCCGACGGCGGGACCCCGGCTGCCGCGGATACCGCCACCGGGGGTTCCTGGCTGGTAACCGACACGGGCCACCACCGCCTCGTGGAACTGGGCAACGACTTCCAGACGGTGCTGCGCACCTACGGCTCCGGGACCAAGGGCCACGCTGACGGCCCGGCCGCCGCCGTCGACTCCGTCCAGCCGACCGCACGGTTCAACGAGCCGCAGGGCCTCGTGCTGCTTCCCGAAGAGGTGGCAGCGAAGGCGGGCTACGACGTCGTCATTGCAGACTCAGTCAACCACCGCCTCCGTGGACTCTCGCTCACGGACGGAACAGCCACGACGATTGTTGGGAACGGCGTGCAGCGCCTGCTGGAAACCGGCCCCGCGCGCGTGGACGAAGACGCTGCCGGTTTCACGGGACAGCTCAGCGAGCACCCGCTGGAAGTGTCCCTCAGCTCGCCCTGGGACGTCGTCTGGTCCACCAAGCTCAACGCCGTGGTGATCGCCATGGCCGGCACGCACCAGATCTTCAGCTTCGAGCCCCTCACCGGCGCCGTGGCAATTATTGCCGGCAACGGCCTGGAAGGCCTGCTGGACGGCCCCGCCCACGAGGCTTGGTTCGCGCAGCCCTCCGGCCTTGCCGAGGACGCCGACGGCAACATCTGGGTGGCGGACTCCGAAACCTCCGCCCTCCGCAAGCTGGTCATTGACGGCGGCGGCACGGTCACCGTGGAGACTGCCGTGGGCAAGGGCCTGTTCGACTTCGGTTTCCGCGACGGCCCCGCGTCCGAGGCACGCCTCCAGCACCCCCTTGGCGTCACGGTCCTGCCTGACGGCTCCATTGCCATCGCCGACACCTACAACGGTGCTGTGCGGCGCTTCGACCCCGCCGCGGGGACCGTGTCCACGCTGGCCCGCGGACTTTCCGAACCCTCCGACGTGATTGTGGACCACACGCACGCCGCGGGCTCGGAGCCGCTGCTGGTGGTGGTTGAGGCCAACAAGCACCAGCTGGTCTACGTGCCCATCCCCAAGGAAGCCCAGCAGGTGGACGAGGGGGCCTCGCAGACCCACCGGCCCAAGAGCCCGGTTGCCCCCGGGCTGCTCGAGCTCACCGTGCGCTTCACCGCACCCACCGGGCAGAAGCTCGACGACCGCTGGGGCGATCCCACGCAGCTGAAGATCTCCTCCACCCCGCCGGAGCTGCTCGTGGCCGGCGGCGGAACCTCCGTAGGCCTGCTCCGGACACTGGAACTGGCTTCCGGGATTCCGGAGGGCGTCCTGCATATCACCGCCCGCGCCGCGGCCTGCGACGGACCGGAAGATGCGGACGGCGAGATTCCCGATCACGCCGCCTGCCACCTGTACCAGCAGGACTGGGGCATCCCCGTTCTCCTGACGGACGACGGCGACACCGAGTTGGTCCTGGACCTGCGCGGAATGGACTGATCACCGCCGCCGCTGCGGCTTTGCGGCGCCGGCTTGCTGAGCCGGTGAGGAGGCTGCCTTCTGTGACCTGATGTCACGGGAGGCAGCCTTTTGCGCGCCGCGGGCTGGCCCGAACGCGGATTTCCGGGGTTAAGGCCGCCGGCCGTGGCCAAAAGCGTGCTCGGACCGGGGACTCTATGCCCTCCCGACGGCGCCGTCAGAGCTTGTGGGCCTGTTGCGTAACCGCCAACTCCTGACGTGTGCCAGCGCCGCGCCCTTCCATGGGTTGTGGTCGCTGCCGTCCTCGGGCGCGCTGCATGTGCATCACCGCAGGGCCGAAGCGGTCACCGGCAACGGGATCCACCATGCCGGCCTGTTGCTGCCACCGCAGCCCGACAGGCCCGTGGCCGCACTGGCCGATGTCCTCATCCACGCGCTGCGGTGCCTGCGCTTTGCCGAGTCCTTGGTGATGGTGGAATGTGCCGTTCAGCGGGGCGAAATGACCGTGGACTTTCTGCGGGCCCGGCTGCCAGGAAAGCGGAACGGCCCTGCGCGTGAGGTCCTGAGGTGGGTGGACCGGGGTTCGGGCTCGCTCCTGGAAACCTTGGCCCGGACCTACTTCCGGCAGGCCGGGATCCGCGTGGAAACCCAGGCCCACCTTACGCGTGTGGGCCAGGTTGATCTCCTGTTGGAGGGCTGGCTGGTGGTGGAGCTGGACGGCCGGCAACATGCCGAGTGGACCCAGGTGAAGAAAGACCATCGCCGGAACAAACGAGTCGGTGGTCCAGGGCTACACCGCGCTGCGGTACTACTACGCGGACGTTGTTTACTCGCCGGCGGATATGGTGGGGCAGGTCTTGTCAGTGCTGGCCAGGCGCCGGTAACGGCTCCCGTCACGCAGCCTTCCCGTCACACCGCCTTTCTCGTCACGCAGAGCAGGCTTTTGGCTGGTCGGCGGAGGGGGAACCCCGGAAACTCAGGGGCTGGCGCACCCAGCAGCGGCAAAGGCGTGCTGTGCGTGACACGAGGCCCGTCGGTAGCCGGGGCTAGAGCTAGTAGCTCAGGAGCGGGGTGACCCTGATGGTGTCGCCGGCGACGTCCAGGCGGGTGGTGAAGCTGAAGTCCACCTCTTCGTTGAGCGGGGACCAGGCGCCCGTGAAGGAACTCTGCTGGACCGCCTCCACCTTGGCCTTCCCGTCGAGGGGAGCAACCACCCAGCGGCCGTCGAAGGGCTCGATGGATATCTCCGGGTACTCCGTGATGGTCCACTTGATGGTGCCGTCGTCCACGTTGTTGGTGCTGGCGAAGTAGAAGGGGCAGTCCGGCTGCAGCTTTTGCTGCTTCACGGCTTCGGCGGCGCAGGTGTCCAGGAACTCCTGTACCTTCGCGCCCACATCCTTCCGCAGCTGGTCGGTGGCCTCGGTCAGCAGGTTCAACGGAGCCGCCGGGACATCGCGGGATGTCACCGTGGCGCGTGTGGCGGACGCGGCGAAGTATTCACCGTTCAGGGAGGCTTCGTATTCGCCCGGATAGAACACGGCAAACGAATTTTTGCCTTGGGGCATGTTCACCGGGACGCCGTTGAGGTTGGCTTCGCTGGCGTTGACCACCGTCAGGCCCACCGTGGGCAGCCGCGACGGCACAAACGCCCACGTGTTGAAGAACAGCCATTCCGTGCCGGTCTTCTCCAGCAGGAACTCGGTGCGAAGCCTGCTGCCATCGATTGTGTACTGCACGGGCACCATGACCTGGTTGCCGGAGCGTTCCTCGGCATCGCCGATAGTGACGTTCGCCAGCCGGGAAGAGGCCGTCTGCAGCGCTGTGCCGTCGAGCATGGCGGCGTTGCTGGGCGGCACCGTGGCCCGCAAAAGGCCCAG
Source organism: Pseudarthrobacter cellobiosi (assembly GCF_023913815.1). Classification (NCBI taxonomy): domain Bacteria; kingdom Bacillati; phylum Actinomycetota; class Actinomycetes; order Micrococcales; family Micrococcaceae; genus Pseudarthrobacter; species Pseudarthrobacter cellobiosi. Next base: position 364,891 of record NZ_JAMXBK010000026.1, on the reverse strand, counting down.
CGCTTTGCCGCCGTCACCCTCGTGGAGGGCGTCCAGATACTCCCGGACAGGCTGCTGTGGACTCGCCACCGTATTGTTCACCACGTTGACCCCAACGATGGCCGCGGCCACGGCAAGCATGAGGCCAAGCAGCCACCCTGCTGCCATCCTCACCAACGCCTGACTCATCTGCACTTCCCTTACGTTACCTGCAAGCCCGCTGAACACAGGTGTTGCCGCCGCCCCATGTAGCGGGGTGCGGCGGCTTTCCTGATGCCCGAAGGCGGGAAGTCCAAGGCGGGACATCGTCCGGTTTTGCCTACCGGCGGCGCCGGGACGAGGTGCCGAAGACGCCGCGGAGCAGCTCCCGGCCAAGCTGGGTGCCCAGGGAACGGACCATACTTTTCAGCCCACCGCCCAGTGCCCCACCGAGTGCTCCGGCGATGTCGCCCCCTATCCCGCCGCCGGCCGGGGCCGCAGGCTCCGGTGCACGCCGCGCGGGCGCATCAGTGCCGGCACCACGATCCGGCGCGGGACGGCTGCTGGGCCGGCCCAGGATTTCCTCTTCGATCCTTCGGGCCTCGGCGTCGACGTCGGCCTGTCCCGAACCTGGCTGCCCGGAAGTCCCCGGAACCGGGGGCTCACCCGGCACGGCTCCGCCGGTGGGAGCCGCGGCCTTGCCGGTGAGTTTCTCGTAGGCGGAGACGTTGTCCACGGCGGTCCCGTACTTGGTGAGCAATGCGGACCCGCCGACGGTGCTCTTGATGAGCTCCTCAGTGCTGGGGCCCATGACGGATTCCGGGGCGCGCAGGCGCGTGTGCGCGACCGGCGTCGGGGCGCCCTTCTCATTCATGACGGTAATGACTGCCTCGCCGATCCCCGCGGACGTAAGGGTCTCCTCGAGGTCATAATCGCTCATCGGGAACGTGGACACGGTGGCTTTCAGGGCCTTGGCGTCCTCCGGGGTGAAGGCGCGGAGGGCGTGCTGGATGCGGTTGGCCAGCTGGCCCAGGACGTCGGCGGGGACGTCTTTGGGGGTCTGGGTGACGAAGAAGATCCCCACACCCTTGGAACGGATCAGCCGGACTGTGGTGGTGATGGCGTTCAGGAAGGCCTTGGATGCGCCGTTGAACAGCAGGTGGGCCTCATCGAGGAAGAACACCAGTTTGGGCTTGTCCAGGTCGCCGGCCTCGGGGAGGTCCTCGAACAGGTCAGCCAGCAGCCACATCAGGAAGGTCGAGAACAGCATCGGCTTGGTCTGCAGCGTCGGAAGCTCCAGGCAGGTGATAACGCCGCGCCCGTCCGGGGCGGTCCGGAGCAGCTCCGCGGTGTCGAACTCAGGCTCGCCGAAGAACCTTTCCAGGCCCTGTGCCTCCAGGTTCACCAGTCCGCGGAGGATGACGCCGGCGGTGGCCTTGGACAGGCCGCCCAGTTCCTCCAGCTCGTCCTTGCCCTCGTCCGAGGTGAGGAACTGGATGACCGCGCGGAGGTCCTTGAGGTCGATCAGCTCAAGGTTGTTCTTGTCCGCAAAGTGGAAGACCAGCTGCAGGCTGGATTCCTGGGTGTCGTTGAGCTCCATAACGCGCGAGAGCAGGATGGGACCAAACGAGGTGATGGTGGCACGGACGGGAATGCCGTTGCCGTCGCCGCCCAGGGCCAGGAACTCCACCGGGAACGTCTTGCCGGCCCAGGCCTGGCCGATGCTGTCGGTGCGCGCCTTCAGCTTCTCGCTGCCGGCGGCCGCTGTGGCCAGGCCTGAAAGATCACCCTTGATGTCCGCGAGGAACACGGGAACCCCGGCAGCGGACAGCTGCTCGGCCATCATGTGCAGCGTGACGGTCTTGCCGGTGCCGGTGGCGCCGGCCACCAGGCCATGCCTGTTCATCATTGCCAGCGGCAGGCGGACTTGGGCTTCCTTATGGACTTCGCCGTCGATGATGGCGGCCCCGAGCTCGATGGTGGCACCTTCCAGGGTGTAGCCCTTCTGGATGGTGGCGAGTTTTTCTGCAGTGGTTTTGTTGGCCATGCCGCTAGCTTAGCGGGGCCGCCGGGAGATTCTTGGTGAACGCGAGAGACCTAATGATCTCCGGATCCGCCTCAAGATCGAACTTGGCCTGATACCCGGTATTGAGGTACAGATGCTTAGCTGCGGGCTGGCGGGGACCGGGGTCCGAGCAGGCTGCCAGCGCCAGCAGGGAGGTCATATCGGCTGGCTGTAGGAACTCAAAGGCGTGATTCCGCGGCCTCGGCGGGCAAAACCAAGTAGTGCGCCGGAGGGACCTTCAGAAAACGAGTACTCGCGGCAGAAAGACGGGTGGCGATTACGCGTGTGCCCGGCGGATGGCCAACCTACGGTGAGACTACGTTGCGTCCAAGGCTGGCCGCACTGCCATGAGGGAGGGCATTCCATGAACTTTTCAGCGGTAAGTCAGGACGCGGGACCGGTGAAGAAGTTGCTACGGCATGCAGGGTTGAGGGCCGCGGCCGTTGTGGCCGCCGGAAGCCTGCTGCTGGCAAGTGCCGGCGTGGTGTATGCCGACGATATTTCCAACACGCTTGATGGAAGTATCGACCCCGTTGCGGAGGTGATGGCGCTGAATGTCGGTGTCAACGGAACCACCAGCCTTCAGATTCAGCCCAGAAACAGCGACGGCGAGAATGGCTGCAACGTCAAAAACGCCTATTCGGTCACGTTGAACCTGGTGTCGAGCGACCCGTCCGTTGCAACTGTCAGCCCCGCTAGCGTCGTGATACTGGATTGTGGGGCCCCGGGTGTGTCATTGACCCTCGCACCTCTCAAGGCCGGCTCAACCACGGTGACAGCTTCCGTCGCCACCAACAACTCGCCAGGCACGTTCAACCTGGCTCCGGCAACGTTCACTGTGAACGTAACGGCTCCCGCGCCTTCCAACGCTGCGCCCGTACTGAGCATCACCGGCGTTGAAAACGGCGGATCCTACGCCAAGGGTTCCGTCCCCGCTGCCGTCTGCAATGTGACCGATGCCGAAGACGGGCCCAGCTCCTTGCCCGTTACGCTCAGCGCCATCACGGGCCCTGACGCCGCCACCGGCGTCGGATCCCAGGAAGCCAGCTGTGATTACACAGACGGCGGCGGCATCTACGTCAAGAGCTCGGTGACCTACAGCATCGTTGATGCCTCCGCCCCCGAGATCAGCTACACGCTCAGCCCCGCCACACCGGACGGCTACGACGGCTGGTACCGGAGCGAGGTCTACCTTGACTGGACCGTCACCGAGTCCGATTCACCCACCACGCTGGGCCTCGTGGGCTGCGCGGACGAGCTCATCTCCTTGGACCAGCTGCCGGGGGACTACAGCTGCTCAGCCACCAGCAGCGGAGGCAGCGCCGGCCCGGTCACCGTAAGCATCAAGAAGGACGGGACCGCGCCAACGGTCAGCTACACCAGCGCAACGGGCACCGAGGGCAACGATGGCTGGTACACCTCTGACGTCCTGGCCCTGTTCACGGCAACCGACGCAACCTCGGGCCCGGCGTCTGCAACCGGGACTGTAAGCTCCGCCGGTGAGGGATCCGCCGTCGCCGTTCTCAGCCCGGAATTCCAGGACAACGCCGGAAACACCACCCTGGCCGGCAACGCGAGCCACTCGTTCAAGATCGACAAGACAGCACCGGAAGTTTCCTACACCGGCGTGACCGGAACGGCCGGCACCAATGGCTGGTTCAGGAGCGATGTGGTGGCCACCTTCACGGGAACCGATGATACGTCGGGCCCGCTTGCCGCGACGAAGACCGTGACCTCGGAGGGCGAGGGCGAGTCGGTGGTCGTCCAGAGCCCGGCGTTCGAGGACGTGGCCGGAAACGTGACCCCGGCTGGAGCGGACCAGAGCAGCTTCAAGATCGACAAGACTGCCCCGTCCGTTGCCTTCAGCTCCACCGTGAATACCGGCTACTACGGTGCGACGGCGCCCGCGCCAACGTGCATCGCTTCGGACGCACTGTCCGGGCTGGCGGGCTGCGTGGTCAGTGGTTATGGAACCTCGGTTGGCCCGCACACCGTCACCGCCACCGCAACAGACAACGCAGGGAACCGGACCACGGTAACGCAGGATTACACCGTGCTGGCCTGGACGCTCAAGGGCTTCTACCAGCCGGTGGACATGAACGGCGTGCTGAACACGGTCAAGGGCGGCAGTACGATCCCGGCCAAGTTCGAGGTGTTCGCGGGCACGAGGGAACTGACAGACCCCGGCCTGGTGTCCTTCGCCGCAGCCAAGATCCAGTGCACGCTGGAATTCATGGATGACATTGAAGTGACGGCCACCGGCAACACCTCCCTGCGCTACGACGCCACCGCTGGCCAGTTCATCTACAACTGGAAGACACCGACGGGTGCAGGCACCTGCTATCGGCTCACCATGACGGCGGCTGATGGCAGTTTCATCACCGCGAACTTCAAGTTGAAGTAAACCGGCACAACCACAGCACCACCGCGCAGGGGTCCGGCCGTCAGGCCGGGCCCCTGCGCGCGCGCCGCCAAGTCTCCCGCGTCACCAGTGTGGGGCACCCCACCGCCGCCTGCCGAAATAACCGGAGTGCCGCCGTCGTTGTCCACAGTGCGCCCGCCGCGACCCGGCCGGCTCACCACGACGCAACGCACTGAAAGGCCGGCACTGACGTGACTCTCCCCCTCTCCATTCTTGATCTGGCAATCATCGGCAAGGGCCAGACGGCGGCGGAGAGTTTCGCGGGCAGCGTGGCCATGGCGCAGCGGGCCGAGGAGCTGGGCTACCGGCGGATCTGGTACGCCGAGCACCACAACATGGCCTCCATCGCGTCGTCGGCCACCAGTGTGCTGATCGCTCACGTGGCGGCCCACACGCAGAGCATCAGGCTGGGCGCCGGCGGGATTATGCTGCCCAACCACTCGCCGCTGACCATCGCCGAGCAGTTCGGCACCCTGGAGACGCTGCACCCGGGCCGGATCGACCTTGGCCTGGGCCGCGCCCCCGGCAGTGACCAGAACACCATGCGCGCGCTGCGCCGGGACCCGATGTCAGCAGACAGCTTCCCGCAGGACGTGCTGGAGCTGCAGGGCTACCTCACCGGCCCCACGCGGATCCAGGCCGTCGAAGCCACTCCAGGCAAGGGCACCAACGTGCCGCTGTACATCCTGGGATCCTCGCTGTTCGGCGCCCGCCTGGCCGCCCAGCTGGGCCTGCCGTACGCCTTCGCGTCGCACTTCGCCCCCACCGCCCTGCAGGACGCCGTGGCCGTCTACCGCCGCGAGTTCAAGCCGTCGGCCCAACTGGATTCCCCGCATGTTATTGCCGGCGTCAACGTGATCGCGGCCGATTCCGCGTCCGAAGCGCAGGAGACCTTCCAGGCCACCAAACGCGCCCGCGTCTCGCTGTTTTTCGGCGGCGGGCGCGAGTTCACGGACGACGAGGCGGACATGATCCTGGACTCCCCGCAGGGCCAGCACGTGTCCCAGATGATGACGTACTCCGCCATCGGCACCCCGGACGTGGTGATCGATTACCTGGATGAGTTCGCCAAGCACTCCGACGCCGACGAACTCATCGTGGCGCACCAGAACACCGGCACCGAGGCCAGGATCCGCTCCGTGGAACTGCTGGCGGAGGTTGCCGGGCTGGCCCGGGTCTAGGTCCCGCGCCACCAGCAAGCGGGGCGCGATTCGCATCTTTAGGTACGCCGGGCCCTTGACATCCGTCAGCTGAACCGGTTAAGTTGAGTCTACTGAACCGGTTCAGTGGCGCGAGTCACCGGACTCGAAACCTAAAGGGCCCCACATCATGGCAGTAACCATCAGCGACGTCGCCAACGCGGCCGGCGTCAGCAAGGGTGCTGTCTCTTATGCGCTGAACAACCAGCCCGGCGTCAGCGACGCCACCCGGGGCCGGATCCTCCAGGTCGCCAAAGAGCTTGGCTGGAAGCCGAGCCTCCGCGCCAAGGGCCTGTCCTCCGCGAAGGCCTACGCCTTGGGCCTGGTGGTGGCCCGCGATCCGAAGCTCCTCGGCACGGACCCCTTCTTCCCGGCCTTTATTGCGGGCATCGAAACCACCCTCGCCGAGCACGACTACACCCTGGTCCTGAGCGTTGCCACCGCCCCCGGCGCCGAAGAGCGGGCCTACCGCAAACTGGCCGACGGCGGCCGCGTGGACGGTGTGATCCTCACCGATGTGCGGCACAACGATTCCCGGATCGGCCTGCTGCGCGAGCTCAAGCTCCCCGCCGTGACGCTCAACAGGCCGGATGCGGACTCACCGTTCCCGGCGGTGTCCATGGATGACACGGACGGCATCACGGCCGCCGTCGAACATCTTCTTGCCCTGGGGCACGTCCGGATCGGCCATGTGGGCGGCGCCCAGGAATACATCCACGGCCGCAGCCGCCGCCAGGCCTGGGAGTCGGCTATGGCCGCTGCTGGCCTGGCCGCAGATCTGTTCGCGGAGGCTGATTTCACGGCGCCCGGGGGAGTGGCCGCCACCGCGGAACTGCTCTGCCGGCCGGACCGCCCCACCGCGATTGTCTATGCGAACGACCTCATGGCGACGTCCGGCCAGTCCTTCGCCCAGTCTCAGGGCCTGAACGTCCCGGGTGACCTGTCAGTCACCGGCTACGACAACGCAGAGTTCACCCAGTACCTCAACCCGCCCCTCACCACTATCTCCACTGACCCCATGCGCTGGGGCAGAGTTGCCGCGCAGGCCCTCCTGGACCAGCTCAACGGCACCCACTCCGGTGAGGATACGGACCTGCAGGCACCCTCCCTGCTGATCCGCGCCTCCACCGGCCCCGTCCCATCCATAACCACCAAGCCAGCCCCCCAGCAATCCCCAAAGCAAGCAAAAAAGCACACCAACCAGTAGAAGTTCCCCACCGGGACCAGTACCAAGGAGTCGCAATGAAGCGCTTTACCAAAGCCACGCGAATATTGTCAGTGGCCGCCCTGACCGTAATAGGGGCGGGCCTGGCTGCCTGCGGCGGTGGTGGCGGGGGCGGAGGTGGCGGCGCTGACTCGGCGATCTCCGCAAAGGGCCCCATCAAGATCTGGTACTCGAACAACGAGTTCGAGGTGAAGTGGGGCAAGGCGATGGTGGAGTCCTGGAACTCTGCGCACCCGGACGAAAAGATCGACGCCCAGGAAATCCCTGCCGGCAAGAGCTCCGAGGAAGTCATCGGAGCGGCAATCACCGCCGGCAACGCGCCCTGCCTGGTGTTCAACACCGCTCCGGTGGCCGTCCCGCAGTTCCAGAAGCAGGGCGGCCTGGTTGCGCTGGACGAGTTCCCGGACGGTGCCCAGTACATCAAGGACCGCACCGGTGACCTTGCGGACCAGTACAAGTCCGCGGACGGCAAGATGTACCAGCTGCCCTGGAAGTCCAATCCGGTGGTCCTGTTCTACAACAAGGACATGTTCGCCAAGGCCGGGCTCGACCCGGAGAACCCCAAGCTGGGCACCCACCAGGAACTGCTGGACACCGCCCGGACCCTGGTGTCCGCTGGGGTTGCCCCCAACGCGATCTGGCCCTCACCGGCAAGCGACTTCTTCCAGGCCTGGTTCGATTTCTACTCCTTCTATGCCGCCAACTCCGACGGCACCCCGCTGGTGAAGGACGGCAAGGCCACGTTCGACAGCGAACAGGGCAAGCAGGTGGCCACCATGTTCCAGACGCTCTACAAGGAGAAGCTCGCCTCCAAGGAGGTCTACCAGGGTGACTCGTTCCTCGAGGGCAAGGCAGCCATGTCGCTGGCGGGTCCGTGGGCCATAGCCGCTTACAAGGACAAGCTGAACTGGGGAGCCGTACCGGTCCCGGCCGCCGAGGCAAAGTCTGACACGTTCACGTTCTCTGATGCCAAGAATGTGGCCCTGTACTCCGCGTGCAAGAACCAGGGCACGGCATGGGAGGTCATGAAGTTCGCCACCAGCAAGGAACAGGACGGCAAGCTGCTCACGGACACCGGCCAGATGCCCATGCGCAAGGACCTTCCCACCATCTACCCGGACTACTTCGCCAAGAACCCCGCATACACCCAGTTCGCCGAGCAGGCGGCGCGGACCGTTGAGGTCCCCAACGTGCCCAACTCGGTAGAGGTGTGGCAGACGTTCCGCACGGCCTACGCCAAGTCTGTGATCTTCGGCAACGAGAGCATCGACACCGCATTTAAGGGCGCCGCGGACAAGATCAACCAGCTGGTAGCCCAGAAGTAGCGGTGACCACCAATGTCACTCCGCTCCCCTGAAGGCAACCCCGTCACGGGGAAACCGGCTGGTGGGACGGCGGACCGGCGGCTGGTGCCCAGGAAGCGTAAGAACTTCCTGGGCCCCCAGCCGCTGGGCCTGCTGTTCAGCGCCCCCTACATCATCTACATCCTGGGTGTCCTGGCGTTTCCCCTCGGCTACGCCGTCTATATTTCGTTCCACGATTTCTTCTTCACCGCCCCTCGGGTCAAGGTGGACCGGCCGTTCGTTGGGCTGGAAAACTACATCACCATCCTGTCCGACCCCACCGTCCAGCGCTCCTTCCTGAACATCGGCGTCTTCCTCGTCATCAACGTCCCGCTCACCGTGGGCCTCTCGCTGCTGCTGGCGAACGCCCTGAACCGTGTCACACGGCTCAAGACGTTCTTCCGGCTCAGCTACTACGTTCCGTACGTGACGGCGAGTGTCGCCGTCGTCGGTGTCTGGCTTTTCCTCTTCCAGGAGAACGGCCTGCTGAACACCGTTCTGGGGCCGCTGGCACCCACGCCGTCCTGGCTGGTGAACTCGTGGCTGGCCATGCCCACCGTCGCGCTCTACGTGACGTGGAAACAGCTGGGGTTCTTCATCCTGCTGTACCTGGCGGCGCTGCAGAACATCCCCGATGAGCTATACGAATCGGCGGCCGTGGACGGCGGCAACAAATGGGTCCAGTTCTGGAACATCACCGTCCCCGGGGTCCGCCCGGCCAGCGTGCTGGTGACCCTGCTCGCCACCATCACCGGCGCGAACCTCTTCACCGAGCCGTACCTGCTGACCGGGGGCGGCGGCCCGGACGGTGCCTCGGCCTCGCCCGTGTTCATCATGTACCAGAAGGGGATCCTGCAAGGGAATCCCGACGTCGCCGCCGCGCTGGGCGTGGTGCTGGTGATCGGTGTCCTGCTGATTGCCCTGATCCAGAAACGCCTCGTGGGCGGGAAGGAGGACTGACATGTCAGTCACCAACGCGCAGAACGCCAAGAACGACGACGACGCCAGCCGGCATCCGGAACAACCAGAACCCGCCCTGCGTCCCGACTCGGGCGTGGAAAAGCGCCGCAACCTCGGCGTGGGCAGCTTCATCCTGCTGGCCTTGGGCGCCTTTGTCTTCCTTTTCCCCTTCTACTACATGCTCATCGGGTCCCTGCAGGCCTCCCCGGACACCTCCGTGTTCGGCGCCTTCCCCGATCCGGCCAACATCACCGGCCAGAACTACGCGGACATTAACGGCTCCATCAACCTCTTCCGGGGCCTGCTGAATTCGGGCATCTTCACTGGCGGCGTCATCTTCTTCACGGTGATTTTCGGGCTGCTGGTGGGGTACGCCCTGGCGCAGATGAAGTTCCGTGGCCGCGGCGTGGTGTTCGGGATGATGCTCCTGGTGCAGATGATCCCGTTCCAGCTGCTGCTCATCCCGCTGTACGTGATGATCGTCCGCGACTACGGGCTGGCGGACAGCTACCTGGGCATGATCCTGCCGTTCGCCATCAACTCCACCGCCGTTTTCGTCTTCCGCCAGTACTTCCTCCAGCTCCCGTCGACGCTGTTCGAGGCCGCCAGGATCGACGGCGCCTCGGAGCTGCGGATCCTGTGGCAGATCGCCATCCCGCTGGTCCGGCCCGCGATTGTCACGGCCGTGCTGCTGACCTTCATCGGTCCGTGGAATGAGTTCCTGTGGCCGTTCCTTGTCACCAAGGACCAGTCCCTGCAGCCGCTGGCCGTGTCCCTGGCCAATTTCATTTCCAACCTCGCAGGTCAGGCTGGCAACCCGTTCGGCGCCATCCTCGCCGGCGCCTGCGTCCTGGCGGCACCCGCCGTCGCGCTTTTCATCTTCTTCCAGCGACAGTTCATTTCGACCAATATCGGTTCCAGCGTAAAGGGCTAATCCATGACCTCCCCCCAGACCTCAGCACTGCCCACCGTCCCCTTCGCCCTCACCCGCGCCGGCGTCATCATGACGCCCGAGCCAGGCAACGACCTCGAAGCCGAGGGCGTCCTGAACCCCGCCAGCGGCCGCGGCCCCGACGGCGAGCTGTACCTGCTCCCGCGGCTGGTGGCCAGAGGGAACGTGTCCCGAGTGGGGCTTGCCAAGGTGATCATCAACGACGACGGCGTCCCCACCGGCGTGGAACGCGAGGGTGTGGTGCTGGCCCCGGATGAGGGCTGGGAACGCGGCATGAACAACGCCGGAACCGAGGATCCGCGCACCACCTGGGTGCCGGCCCTGGGCAAGCACCTCATGACCTACGTGGCGTACGGCCCGCTGGGCCCGCGGCTGGCGTTCGCCCACTCCGAGGACCTCAGGAACTGGGAGCGGCTGGGCCCGTGCTTCTTCGAGTATCAGGCTGATCTCTCCATGGACCTGAACCTGTTTCCCAACAAGGATGCGGTGTTCTTCCCGGAGCCGGTGAACGACCCCGACGGCGTGCCCTCCTACGCGATGCTGCACCGCCCCATGTGGGACCTGGGCTGGATCCGCCCCGGCGAAGGCGAGCACCTGCCCGCCGGCGTCACGGACAACCGCCCCGGCATCTGGATCTCCTACGTGGCCGTGGCCGACGTCGAGCGGGACCTCCGCAACCTGGTGCACATGGGCAAGCACCGGCTGGTGGCCCTCAGCGAGTTCCCCTTTGAGGAATTGAAGATCGGTGGCGGCCCGCCCCCCATCCGCGTGGACGAAGGCTGGCTCCTGATCCACCACGGCGTGGCCGGCAAGATGGCCGCCTCTGCCTTCGAGCAGCAGCAGAACGTCAACTACACCGCCGCGGCCATGATCCTGTCCGCGGATGACCCGTCCAGGGTCATCGCCCGCAGCGACAAGCCGTTGTTGGCGCCGGAAACCGAGGACGAGATTTCCGGGATCGTGCCGAACGTGGTGTTCCCTACCGCGATCGAAAAAATCGGCGACCAGCTGTTTGTGTTCTACGGGATGGCCGACTCCAAAATCGGTGTGGCCAAACTGGACCGGGTCTGACGGTGATGCTTTCACCGAAGGGCACGCGGCCGGTGGTGACGGCGGCGGCCGTTTCCCTGCTGGCTGTTTCGCTGCAGGCAGGTGCCATCACGGCGGCCCCTGCCGCGCCGCCGTCGTCCGCCAGCGCTGTCACCGCACCTGCGGCACCCGCGGCGCCTGTCCTGTCGCCCGCATTGGCTGACGGCGGCAGCCTGACCAACCTGGACCACCTGGACTTCCTGCTGGACACGGTTCCGCTGGCTCCGGTGGCCGGGCACACCACCTACCAGCTGGAGCAGGACCCGGAGGCCGAAGCGCCGTGGACCTACGCCGACAAGAACGACGACGGCAGCTACACCAGGGTGGGCGGCGGCGACCTGGACCCGGCCACGGGTGACTGGACCCAGGGTGCCTACAACGCTGACGATATTGCCCGCGCCGCCGTGGTGTACCTGCGGCACTGGAAGCAGACGGGGGACCTGGCGAGCAAGGAGCACGCCTTCCAGAACCTTCGTACGCTCACCTACCTGCAAACGGTGGACGGCCCGAACGCCGGCAACGTCATCCTCTGGCAGCAGGCGGACGGCAGCCTGAACCCCAGCGCCATTCCCGTGGAACTGCCGGATCCGTCCGACTCCGCGGAATCCTACTGGCTGGCCCGCACGGTCTGGGCCCTGGGCGAAGGCTTCGCAGGGTTTGCCGAGTCCGATCCGGAGTTCGCCGCGTTCCTGCAGGACCGGCTGCACCTCTCCCTGGGCGCACTGAACCGCCAGTCCCTCGCCAAGTACGGCACGTTCGACACCGCCGACGGCGTCCAGGTCCCGGCCTGGCTCATCGCCGGCGGCGCGGATGCCTCCGCCGAGGCCGTGCTGGGCCTGGCCGCCTATGTGCAGACCGTTCCGTCCGATGCCGTGGCCGCCACGGCGCTTTCCCAGCTGAGCGAGGGCGTGGCCGCGATGTCTTCCGGCTCGGCCACACAATGGCCGTTCGGCGCCATCATGCCGTGGAACAAGTCCCAAAGCCTCTGGCATGCGTGGGGCGGCATGGCTCCGGCCGCTGTTGCCACCGCATCCACTGTCCTGGACCGGCCCGACCTGTTGACGGCAGCCGTGAAGGACACCGCGCAGTTCACCCCGCAGCTGCTCGCAGCGGGTGGCCCGGACAACGCGTGGAGCCCCGCTCCCGGCGAGGCGCAGATCGCGTACGGCGTGGACTCGCGCGTCCAAAGCCTGGTGGCGACGGCGGAAGCCGCTGATGCCCCGGGCCTCCTGGACGTGGCCGCCATCGCCGCGGGCTGGTTCTTCGGCGCCAACCCCAACGGCGCCCCCGCCTACAACCCGGCCACCGGCACGGCCATTGACGGGATCGAAACGGACGGCCGGATCAACCCCAACTCCGGCGCCGAATCCACCATCCACGCGCTGCTCACCATGCTGGCCCTCGACGCCGACCCGGAACTCCGGGCCAAGGCCTTGGGGATCAGCGTGACCGAAGGGACCAACGGGCTCAGCGTGGTGGAAGCCGAAGCCGGCACCATCACGGGCAACGGCACAGTGGTGCGGCCGCCGTCGTCCTGGACCGGCGAAGCGAACATCTCCGGCGGCGCCTACGTGGACCTGAACGCTGGCGGCAGTCTTTCCATCCCGTTGCCGGCAGCGGACCAGCCCAGCAACATCTTTCCCATCGTGAACCAGGCAATTGCGCCCTCGGGCACCACCACCTGGACCTCGGCCAAGGGCCCGCTGGGCACCACGGCCAACGGCGGGGCGGGGGCGCAGGGCATCACCGACGCACCCGGCATCCTCATCCCGCTCACGCTGCGGAACGCCCTCGCTGCCGGCCTGACCTCGGTCACCGCCAGCACCGACGGCAACGCCGCACTGGACGCACTCCTGATCCAGCCGCGGATCTCCACTGTCAGGGTCTCCGGGTCCGGCGGCGACTCCACGCTGTACGTCAGTGCGGCCAAGTCCGCTACCGTGCAGCAGGTGAGCGTGCCGGAAGGGTTTGTGCTGGTCCAGCGCCAGTACGACTCCGCCGGCCAGCCGGTCAAGGGCTCCAGGAACAATGCCGGCACCACGTCCGGACGCGTCACGGTGGCCCCGGGCGGCTTCACGCTGGTGACGCTGACCGCCGGCTGAGCGCCGGACGGACCGGCTGACCGGCGTCACGCCCGGCACGGTTTTTGGCAGGCACGACGGCGGGTTCCCCGGAATCACGCGGGCGGAACCGCCGTCGTGGTCCAAAAGGATGCGCCGCGTGACGGCCGGACCGTCACCCGCGTCCGCGACTTTTACACAGCCGCAATCCGGGGGACTTTCGGGGGAAACCACACGGGCGGAGAATGACAATTGCCCCCTCTGGAATTCCGCATGGACTTCCGGGGAGGGGCACCACCCGGAAGTCCGCCAGGTAATCCAGCGGCTGCCTTTCCGGGCCGGGTTCTGTTCTAAGGGGTTACACATGCCTACTCCGTTGAACCAGAGCGTGGCGGATTCCGCCCTGCTGACCAGATCGCTGCCGCTGGGCGTGCTGCGGACGTTCATCCAGTCGGACCTGGCGGACGAAGGTTTCACGCCCACCCTCCTGGCCGAACTGAAGGTCCTCGCCCGCGTCCCCGGGCTGCTGGTGGCCTGCAACTACGGCGGAACACTGTGCGACGCGGAGGGAATCTCCACGGAGACCCTTCCCCTGGGGAGCGCTGCGATCGCGCTTCGCGCCCTGGCCGCCCTGCCCAACACCCATGCCGCGGTCATCTCGGGGCGCTCGCTGCGTGACCTCGCCGCAGTGTCACGGCTGCCCGCGGAGGTGCATCTCATCGGCTCGCACGGCGCGGAGTCGGACATGGCCTTCGCCCACATCCAGGACCTCGCCACCGAAGCCACTCTCCACAAGGTAGGCACCGCGCTTTCAGAGGCCGTGGGTTTCCAGGAGGGCATCTGGATCGAGCGGAAGCCAGTGGCCGTGTCCGTGCATACCCGGCCCGCCTCGCCGGAGGTGGTGCAGGTGGTGACGGAAACGGCGCGGGAGATCGCCAAGGCACATGGGCTGTTCTTCATCGTGGACGGTTCGGTCCTGGACCTCTCGGTATTGGAACCGGCCAAGGCAGACGCGTTGGAAAACCTCCGGTCCCGGCTGGGCGCCAGTGCCGCGTTGTATGCCGGGGACGCCTACAGCGACGAACTGGCCATCGCCACGCTCCGCGGTCCGGACCTGGGGTTGCGCGTGGGGCCGGGGGAGACCCGTGCTTCGCACCGGCTGCGGGACCCGGAATCCTTCGCCCGCGTGCTGGCCCTCCTGTTTGAGCTGCGGCGGGCCTGGCTTTTCGGCGAGGACGCAGTAGGGCTCGAGCGGCACACGATGATCGGCAACGGATCCTCCACCGCGTTGGTCACTCCGGATGCCAAGGTCTGCTGGATGAGCCACCCGCTCCCGGATTCAGGGTCGCTGTTCGCCCACATCCTGGGCGGGGACGCCGCCGGGCACTTCTCCGTTGAGCCACTCAAGTCCTCGCAGGTTCTGGGCCAGCGCTACGTGGACAGCACCATGATCGTGGAGACGCGCTGGGCGGACGTGACCGTCACGGACTACCTGGAGCCGGCACCGGAAGGCATCACCAGCCTGGTCCGGGTACTCTCCGGCACCGGCGGCGCCAAGATCGTCTTCGCACCCAGGCCGGACTACGCCAACGCGCCGTTCAGCATGGAGGCCCGCGGCGATGAACTCCATGTGGTGGGAACCTCCGATCCCATTTTCCTTTTTGCCCCGGGCGTCAGTTTCACCATCACCTCGGACGGCCTCCACGCCACGGCCACCGCTTCGGTCAACCTCCAGGACGGACCGGTGGTCCTCAACCTGCGCTGCGGCGACACCGAGCCCGCGTTGGCGGACCCCGGTGGGGAGACGGACCGGCGGGCGGGGGTGGCGCTCCACGCCCGGCTCTGGGTGCAGGAACTGGAGCTGCCCTCGGTGAAGCCATCGCTGGTCCGCCGCTCAGCGCTGGTCCTCCGGGCCCTCGTGCACGAGCCCACGGGTGCCGTGCTGGCCGCGCCCACCACGTCCCTGCCCGAAGGAATCGGCGGCACACGGAACTGGGACTACCGGTACTGCTGGCTGCGGGACGGGTCCATGACGGTGAACGCGCTGGTGGACCTGGGCTCCACGGCGGAGGCGGCCGGGTTCCTCAGCTGGCTGGGCCGGATCCTTGAACATGCTCCGGGGCCGGAATGGCTGCATCCCCTGTACTCGGTGACGGGGGCACCGCTGTCCACGGAGGCCGTCATCGACAGCCTGCCCGGGTATGCGGGGTCCCGGCCGGTCCGGATCGGCAACGCCGCGGACCACCAGGTCCAGCTGGATGTCTTCGGGCCGGTGGCTGAACTGATCCACGGCGTCAGCTCACGGAATGGTGCCCTCGAGGATGAGCACTGGGACCTGCTGGTGCAGATGGCGGCCGCCGTCCTGGCCCGGTGGCACGAGCCGGACCACGGCATCTGGGAAGCCCGGCGCCCGCCGCGGCACCACGTCTACACCAAGGTGATGTGCTGGGTGACGCTGGACCGCGCCCTCCGGACCGCCGCCCGGCACGGCAGGGCGCCGGACCCGTCGTGGGAACCCACGGCCCGGACCATCCGGGAGGAAGTCCTGCGCGAAGGCTGGGATGACTCGGCCGCGTCCTATACGGTGGCCTACGACAGCCCGGACCTGGATGCAGCCGTCCTGCACATCGGGCTCTCCGGCCTGCTGGATGTCACGGACCAGCGGTTCCTGGACACCGTCACCGCCGTGGAAAGGGAACTGCGGGTGGGTCCCACCGTGTTCCGGTACAGGTACGACGACGGCCTGCCGGGTTTGGAGGGCGGCTTCCACATCTGCACCACCTGGCTGATTGAGGCGTACGTTGCGGTGGGCAGGATCGAGGAGGCCTGGGACCTGTTCGACCAGCTGGTGAACCTCTTCGGCCCCACCGGCCTGCTGCCCGAAGAATACGATCCCAGCACGGAGACACACCTGGGGAACCACCCGCAGGCCTACTCGCACCTGGGGTTCATCCGCTGTGCCAGGATCCTGGACCGGCACAAGCCAGAGGCCAAAAGGCCGTAGCCTGTAGGGTCCCGCCCGCGTCACCACGCCGGTTTGTCACGCACGGCACGTATTTGGGAAGCACGACGGCGGCCTGCCGCGGAACTTCGCGCTGGGCGCCGCCGTCGGGGGCTAAAAGCCTGCCTGGCGTGACGCGGGAACCTACCGGAGGGCGGAAGCCGCTGGTCAGTTCAGCAGCCAAATCAGTTCAGTAGCAGGGCGACGCCGATCATGGCGGGTACCGCCACCACTGTGGTGATCAGGACGGTGTCCTTGGCCACGGTGAGGCCGGTCTGGTAGCGGCTGGCGGCTACAAAGACGTTCTGCGCGGTGGGGAGGGACGCCACGACGACGGCCGCGAACAGGGCCGGGCCGTCGAGCCCTACGGCAAAGCGGGCAAAAACATAGGCGATGGCCGGCTGGACCACAAGTTTGAAGGCGCTGGCCAGGAGGGTGTCCACGCGCCTGCCGGCGGCGGCCTGCAATGGCCGGCTGCCGTTCAGGCTCATGCCGAACGCGATCAGCATGGCCGGAATCGCGGCACCGCCAATGAGGTGGATCGGCTCCAGGAGCAGCGGCGGAACCTGCCAGCCCGTCCCCGCCACCAGCAGGCCCAGGCCGGAGCCAACAATCATCGGGTTCCGCAGGATCATAAGAATGAATCCCCAGGGCGTGGTGCGGTGTGAGCTTGTACTGGCGTCCAGAATCATCAGGAAAATCGGTGTGAAGAACGCCAGCTGGAAGATCAGCAGCGGCGCCACGTAACTGGCGTCGCCCAGGACGTAGACGGCGATGGGGATGCCAAGGTTCGCGGAGTTGGCCAAGGAAGCAGCCATCGAGGACATCAGTGCTTCCGGCAATTCGCGCTTCAGAACGAACTTCACGATGCTGAAGAAGACAAGGGCGGTGCAGACGGCGGACACCGCCGTGACCAGCAACGGTTCCGCGAAGACTTCCCGCAGCTGCGCCTTGCTGAGGGTCTCGAAGAGCAGGGCAGGGCTGGCCACAAAGAAGGTCAGGCCACTGAGGACCTGGCGGGCGTTGTCGCCCAGGATCCGTTGGCGGCCCACAAACCAGCCCACCATGATGATGAACCACACAACAAAGAAGCCCTGCAGCACACCTACCAAGAAGAGCCTCCGAGGCTGCGGCGGCGGTGTCTGCCCGGGCTCACGCTCCGGCTACAGGGCGGCGTTGTTAAGGGCGAACGGCGGGCGCATCAGGCCCGGCGTGAGGCCCTCGGCGGGATCGTTTCCGATCCGGACAATCTTGTTGTCCTTATCCACATGGATAACCTTCGGGTTGTAGGCCTTGGCCTCTTCCGTGGTCATCTGGGCATAGGTGATCAGGATGACAACGTCGTTCTCGTGCATCAGGTGCGCGGCTGCCCCGTTGATGCCAATGACACCGGAGCCGCGCTCGCCGGCGATGGTGTAGGTCTCCAGGCGCGCACCGTTGGTCACGTCCACGATGGCCACGAGCTCGCCGGGAAGGATGTCTGCAGCATCCAGGAGGTCCAGGTCAACAGTGACCGATCCTACGTAGTGCAGGTCGGCGTGAGTGACGGTGGCCCGGTGGATTTTGGACTTGAACATTGTGCGATTCATAACCCGCCTAGTCTAGCGTCGGCACCCGGATCGCGCTGTGACGCACTGAACATGGCGGCGGAGACTGTTTCCCCGACTGCCCGGCAAGTGGCCGGGCGATCCGGCACCTAACTGGATGCGCCGCCGTCGTCCGTCCTTGCTACTGAGGTGGCGGTGGCTGCCAGCGTCTCGCGGGCGGCGAGGATGGCCGGCCGCTGCGCGCTGGAGCGGCGCACCGATGTGAACACGGTGCGGTGCGGGTTGCCCGGCAGGTCCAGCAACAGGGCGGTGGTACCGCGGCCGGTCCAGACGAGGTCCGGCATCAGCGCCACTGCATTTCCGGACTCGATCAGCCTGATCTGCGCCTGGAGGTCGGCTGTTTCGAAGCGCACATCGGGTTCGAACCCGGCACTCCGGCAGGCCTGCTCTGCCCAGTGCCGGGAGGCCGCGCCGCGGGGCTCCATAACCCAGGGCAGCGCGGCAGTATCCTCCAGCGACGTGATGGGCGGCCGGCCGGGAGCGGCCGGCGGAACGGCCAGCCGGATCGCGTCAGTGGTCAGCTTGATGCGGTCCAGCTCCGGGTACCGCGGGGCGGCGTGGCCCGGATACTGTTCGGCGATGACCAGGTCAAAATCGCGCGCCCACGTCTCATGAAGTGCCGTTTCGGGTTCGCGCTGGATCATTTCGATCCGGACCTCAGGGTACTCCGCCGTCATCCGCGAGAGCGTGTCCGGCATCAGCGCCAGGGCCGCGGACTGGAACACCGCAATCCGGACGGTTCCCGTGACAGTGGTAAGCGACGCCGCCAGGTCTGCTTCCGCCTGCTCCATGGTTTCGAGCAGCTGGGCGGTGTGGGCCACCAGGACTTCGGCCTGGGGCGTCAGCTGTACTCGCCGCCCCGTCTTCCGGAGCAGCTCCACGCCCACTTCCTTTTCCAGCAGGGCAAGCTGCTGGGAGACCGACGACGGGCTGTACTGCAGTGCCTCCGCCACCTCCGCCAGGGTGCCCCGGATCTTCAATTCGCGGAGCAGCCTGAGGCGCCGGACATCGAGCATGACCACATTCCTTGACGAATCTAATGAATACTAATTAGAAGTAGTCACTTTATCTAATGCAAGTGCGCTTGCATACTGATGAGGATGAGTTACCCCCGTCACAGTCCGTTCACAGGGCGCCGCGACGGGGTCGCACCCCAAGCAGGAGTTCCTGATGAGCACTAAAGACATGACCCAATCGATCATGAGGCGCAAGCCCATCGACGACATTGAAGTGGAGAACAAGCACAGCGGGCTTTTCAAGTCCCTCGGCCTCTGGCAGCTCACCGCCATCGGTGTCGGCGGCATTATCGGCGTCGGCATCTTCTCCCTGGCAGGGCTGGTGGCGGCAGGCAGCGAAGATGCACCGGGCGTGGGGCCCGCGGTGCTCTTCTCCTTCCTGATCGCCGGCCTGGCATCGGCGGCGGCAGCACTGTCCTACGCAGAGTTCGCCGGCATGATCCCCAGGGCTGGCTCCGCCTACACCTACGGCTACGTTGCTCTGGGTGAGGTGATTGGATGGTTCATCGGCTGGGACCTGCTGCTGGAGTACATCGCCATTGTTGCCGTGGTGGCCATCGGTATCTCGGGCTACTTCGACGCCTTCCTGTCCGGAATCGGCATCCATATGCCTATCTGGATGACGTCAACGCCGGATGAGGGCAAGGGCGGCATTGTGAACCTTCCCGCCATCCTGGTCTGTCTTCTGGTGACCTGGATCCTCTCCCGCGGGACGAAAGCATTCGGCCGGTTCGAACTGGTGGCCGTTGCCGTCAAGGTTGTCCTGATCCTGTTCATTATCGGCCTCGGTGTTTTCTACATCGACACCAACAACTACAACCCGTTTATGCCCAGCGGCTTTGGGCCGGTCCTGGCCGGTTCCGCCACCGTCTTCTTCGCGGTGTTCGGGTACGACGCCATGAGTACCGCGGCGGAAGAGGCAACCGACGGCAAGAAGCACATGCCGAAGGCCATCATCCTGTCGCTGATCATTGCCATGCTGCTCTACGTCGCGGCCACCCTCGTCCTGACCGGCATGCAAAACTACCAGGACATCGATCCCAAGGCCGGATTTGCTTCCGCCTTCACCAGTGTGGGCCTGCCCGTCATCGCCACCATCATTTCTGTTTTCGCCGTCCTCTCCATCCTCACGGTGATGCTGACCTTCCTCCTGGGCGTCACGCGTGTCTGGTTCTCCATGAGCCGCGATGGCCTGCTGCCAGGCTGGTTCGCCAAGACGGACCGGCACGGAACCCCGCAGCGCGTTACCTGGATTGCCGGCGTCGCCTCCGCCCTGCTGGCCGGCGTGTTCCCCATCAAGGCCGTCGCGGACCTCACGAACATTGGCATCCTGGCCGCGTTCGTCGTCGTCTGCTTCGCCGTGATCGTGTTCCGCTACAAGAAGCCGGACGCCCCGCGCACCTTCCGCCTGCCGCTGATGCCCGTTATTCCGGCCTTCGGTGTGCTGGCGTCCGCCTTCCTCATGTTCCAGCTGCACTGGGAGACCTGGGCGCGGTTCGGTGTCTGGCTCGTCATCGGCCTGGCCATCTACTTCTTCTACGGCCGCAAGCACTCCCTGATGAACCCGGACAGCCCGCGCCACGAGGAAGCCGTGGAGATGCACCGCCCCCTCAGCTGACCCCCGGCCTCCCGGGCGTCCACCCGCCCCACCCCGGACGCTCTCTCACTTCCTGCAGGTTTTTACCAAACGCTCTCTCACTTCCTGCAGGTTTTTACCAAACGCTCTCTCACTTTCGGGGCGCGAATGACGAACCCTCTCTCACATCCTGTGGGGGAGGGTTCGTCCGTTACTGGACGTTTTTCATTGAGTGCGAGAGCGTGCCCAAGAACTGCAGGAATTGAGAGAGGGTCGTGGAAAAGTGCGCAGGAAGTGAGAGAGGGTTGCGCAAAAACAGGGGATTTCCTGACCGTTCGGACGGGATTTTGAACCGTTGGTTTTCCTAACCTGTATCGCTTAGAAAACATCGCTTTATCTTATGTGACTGCAAGCTCATACTGATGGATAAGACCCCTTCCACACCAAGGAAAGAACGAGCAAACCATGACTCACACTGCAACGGAAGCCACCGGACAGACAGACGTCCCGCAGGCCCGTGCCCTCGCGGCGGACACCATCACCTTGGTGCGCCGCTGGCTGACCGAGGCTTCGAAAGTTCCTGTTGATGCCTCGGCCGAGCAGCTCGCCGGTGTGCTGAAGGACCCGAACGGCCTGGACTTCACCGTTGGCTTTGTGGACGGCGTGGTTCGTCCCGAAGACCTGCACGTCGCTGCCCGCAACCTGACTGCCCTCGCGCCAAAGGTCCCGGCGTTCCTGCCCTGGTACATGCGCAGCGCCATCCGGCTCGGCGGCACCATGGCCCCGGTCCTGCCCCAGGTGGTCATCCCGATCGCCCGCCGCGTGCTCCGCGAAATGGTGGGCCACCTGATCGTCGACGCCACCGACGCCAAGCTGGGCCCGGCCATCGCCAAGATCCGCAAGGACGGCATCAAGCTCAACGTGAACCTCCTCGGCGAGGCCGTCCTGGGCGAGCACGAGGCATCCCGGCGGCTCGCGGGAACCCACACACTCCTGGCCCGCCCGGACGTGGACTACGTCTCCATCAAGGTTTCCTCCACCGTGGCCCCGCATTCCGCCTGGGCGTTCGACGAGGCCGTGGAGCACGTCGTCGAGAAGCTCACGCCGCTGTTCACCAAAGCCGCGTCCTTCGCCGGTGAGGGGAAGAACGCCAAGTTCATCAACCTGGACATGGAGGAATACAAGGACCTGGACATGACCATCGCGGTCTTCACCCGGATCCTGGACAAGCCCGAGTTCAAGAACCTGGAGGCCGGCATCGTGCTGCAGGCCTACCTGCCCGACGCCCTTTCCGCCATGATCCGCCTGCAGGACTGGGCCGCCGAACGCCGCGCCAACGGCGGCGCCGCGATCAAGGTCCGCGTGGTCAAGGGCGCCAACTTGCCCATGGAACAGGTGGAATCCTCGCTGCATGACTGGCCGCTGGCCACCTGGCACACCAAGCAGGACTCGGACACCAACTACAAGCGCGTCATCAACTACTCGCTGCACCCAGACCGGATCAACAACGTCCGGATCGGCGTGGCCGGCCACAACCTCTTCGACATCGCCTTCGCCTGGCTGCTCGCGAAGCAGCGCGGCGTGGAGTCCGGCATCGAATTCGAGATGCTGCTGGGCATGGCGCAGGGCCAGGCCGAAGCGGTCAAGAAGGACGTCGGCTCGCTCCTGCTCTACACGCCGGTGGTGCACCCGGCCGAGTTCGACGTCGCCATCGCCTACCTGATCCGCCGCCTCGAAGAGGGCGCCAGCCAGGACAACTTCATGTCCGCCGTGTTTGAGCTCAGTGAAAACGAAGTGCTGTTCGAGCGCGAGAAGCAGCGCTTCCTCGCCTCCCTGGACACGCTCGACGACGAGGTCCCCCCGGCCAACCGGCAGCAGAACCGCAGCCTCCCGCCGCAGCCCCTGCCGCGTGACACGTTCGCGAACACCCCGGACACCGACCCGTCGCTGCCCGCCAACCGCAACTGGGGCCGGGCCATCCTGGACCGCGTCCCGTCCTCCACTCTGGGCAACGCCGCCGTCGGGGCCGCAACCATCAGTGACGCGGACACCCTGAACGCCGTCATCGCCACCGCCGTCGAGAAGGGCAAGGCCTGGGGCGCCCTGACCGGCGACGAGCGCGCCGAGATCCTGCACCGCGCCGGCGACGTCCTCGAAGCCCGCCGCGCCGACCTCCTGGAGGTCATGGCCAGCGAAACCGGCAAAACCATCGACCAGGGCGATCCGGAGGTCAGCGAAGCGGTGGACTTCGCGCACTACTATGCCGAGTCTGCCCGGAAGCTGGAAAAGGTCGACGGCGCCACGTTCGTCCCGGCCAAACTCACCGTGGTGACCCCGCCGTGGAACTTCCCGGTGGCCATCCCGGCAGGGTCCACCCTCGCGGCACTCGCCGCCGGCTCCGCCGTCGTGATCAAACCCGCCAAGCAGGCCCGCCGCAGCGGTGCCGTGATGATCGAAGCGCTCTGGGAAGCCGGCGTGCCGCGCGACGTGCTGACCATGGTCCAGCTCGGCGAGCGTGAACTCGGCCAGCAGCTGATCTCCCACCCCGCCGTGGACCGCGTGATCCTGACGGGCGGCTACGAGACCGCCGAACTCTTCCGCTCCTTCCGGAAGGACCTGCCGCTGCTGGCCGAGACGAGCGGTAAAAACGCCATCATCGTCACCCCGAGTGCGGACCTGGACCTGGCCGCCAAGGACGTGGCGTACTCCGCGTTCGGCCACGCCGGCCAGAAGTGCTCCGCCGCGTCCCTGGTGATTCTGGTGGGATCGGTGGCCAAATCGAAGCGTTTCCACAACCAGCTGGTCGACGCCGTGACCTCGCTGAAGGTGGGTTACCCGCAGGACCCCACCAGCCAGATGGGCCCCATTATCGAGCCCGCCAACGGCAAGCTCCTGAACGCCCTCACCACCCTGGGCGAAGGCGAAACCTGGGCTGTGGAACCGAAGAAGCTCGACGAAACCGGCCGCCTGTGGAGCCCCGGCGTGCGCTACGGCGTCCGCCGCGGATCATACTTCCACCTCACCGAATTCTTCGGACCGGTCCTCGGCGTCATGGCCGCTGACACGCTCGAAGAGGCCATCGCCATCCAGAACCAGATCGAGTACGGACTCACCGCCGGCCTGCACTCCCTGAACCCGGACGAGCTCGGCACCTGGCTGGACTCCATCCAGGCCGGCAACCTGTACGTGAACCGCGGCATCACCGGCGCCATCGTGCAGCGCCAGCCCTTCGGCGGCTGGAAGAAATCCGCCGTCGGCGCCGGAACCAAGGCCGGCGGACCCAACTACCTCGCCGGTCTCGGCGACTGGGTCAGTGCCGAAGCGTCAGCCTCGGCCGCCGTCACAAACGCGGGCGTGGGCCGCATTCTGAACGCCGCCGCAGAGGCCCTGGATCCGATCGGGCTTGAGTGGCTGCAGCGCTCGCTGGGGTCTGACGCACAGGCCTGGGCCCACGAGTTCGGCACCGCCAAGGACGTTTCCGGCCTGAGCGCGGAACGGAACATCTTCCGCTATCGCGCGCTGCCGGTCACCGTGCGGCTCTCCGAAGGTGCCCCGCTGGCCCACCTCGCGCGGACCGTGGCGGCCGGTGTCCTGGCCGGCTCGGCACTGACCGTGTCCACCGCCGTCGAACTTCCCGCCCAGCTGCGCGCCGTGCTCACCGGGCTGGACATCACGGTCACTGTGGAGTCCGACGCCGGCTGGCTGGCTTCGGCGGCACGCCTCGCCGCGGCGGGCAAACTGTCCGGCGCGCGGATCCGGCTCATCGGCGGCGACGCCACCGCCCTCGCCGAGGCCACGGACGGGCGTCCTGACCTGGCGATCTACGCCCACGCGGTCACCGAAGCCGGACGGGTAGAGCTGCTGCCGTTCTTGCACGAGCAGGCCATCAGCATCACGGCCCACCGCTTCGGCACCCCGAACCATCTCTCCGATGAGCTGATCTAGGGCGGACCGGAACCCAACAAAACGAAAGGCCCGGTGGCCGCCATCGGGGCGGGTGCCGGGCCTTCGCTATTGAATAGTTGAGTAGTTATCCGGTGGCTGCGCTCGGCGAGCCTGGAGACCGTAGGTAATCAGCCCAGATACCAGCCTGGGGGAGTCCACGATGCCGGAACATTGTGGGCGGAGAAATCTTCGCAACGGGTGCAGGTGTAGGCGACTTCGCCCAGTGTCCTGACCGCCCCGTCACGCCGGTAAACCGGTGGAATGTAGGACTCGAGATAGATGAATTCATCCGTGCCACATTTGTCGCACGTGGGCTTGCCGATGTACTCGGCGGCCCGCGAAATACCGGCGTTATGGCTGGAATGATGCGTGACCAGCGGCCGTGCAGTGCTATGTCGCTGGGTATATACAGTGTGTAAATGGGTGTTCTCGGCTGTCGTCATTGGCTGCCTATCCCGAGTGCGGCCGCATCATGGGCTGCATGGCGCACTCGTAGTGTTGAACCGGCCACTGCTTGACCCATGGATATACCAGCATAGGCGAGGCGGGCTTTTACTTCAATGGTTCGTTTCCAGCCCTGATTCCTGCGGCAAATTCGGTCAAACCGACTTCTTGAGCGTCCGCCCGACGATGGTCTGGGTCAGCGCATCGATCACTTCGGCGTTGGCCAGCGGGTTACGGATCAGGGTGAAATCCACATCGCCCACTGGAGGCAGGTCGAACCGGCGGGTGATGATCTTGAGGTCTTCGGGAACCAGCGATGTCGGCATCACAGCCACGCCGATGCCTGCCCGGAGTGCCGCCAGGACGCCACTGATCTGCCGGGTAGTGCACGTGATCCGCCAGGTCCGGCCGCTTGATTCCAGTGCATCGATGGCCAATTTCCGGCTGAGGCTGGGGGAGGGGTAGGAGATCAGGGGTACGGGATGCCCGGGCTCCAGTGACGTCTGCTCCAGCCCCACCCAGGAAAAGGTATCGTGCTGGACCACGGTGCCGTCTTTGACGCCCGCCACCCACTTCACAAACACCAGGTCCAGCTGGCCAGCATTGAGTTTCTTATACAGCTGGTCGCTCTGGCCAACGGTGAGCTCAAGGTTGATCTGTGGATAGACCTGGCGGAACTCCCGAAGGATCCGGGGGAGACCGGTGATGGCCAGGTCGTCCGCCGTGCCGAACCGCAGCCGGCCCCGCATGGCCGAGCCGGAAAAGTAGCGTGTGGCGGCATCGTGGGCCGAAAGGATGGTGCGGGCGAAGCCGGCCATCGCGTCACCGTTGTCCGTGAGCCGGACATCACGGGTGTCCCTGCTGATGAGGATGCGCTTCGCCGCCGTCTCCAGCTTGCGGACATGCTGGCTGACGGTCGGCTGTGCCAGGCCCAGGCGCTCCGCGGCCTTGGTGAAGCTGAGCGTCTCGGCCACGGCCAGGAAGGAACGGAGCTGGGTGGGTTCGTACACAGTGGACTCCTTTGGCTGTGGGCTGACTGTCCACCCACGTCAGCGTGGGTGGACATTACGCTTTGCAATGGCAGTTATAGTCGCGATAGGGCTGCATAATCATCTGGAACCAGCCTAGCGTGGGAAGCATCCCAGTCCGCCCGCTTCCCTGAGGACATCCCTGTGGCACCCCCACCGCCAACGTCGGCAACCGTCAGCCAGCCCGTCATCGACTCCGCCTCCGCGTCCGCTACCGCCGCCTCCGCCCAGACCCAACCCATCGCCGTCGTCAGTGAACACCTCCCCTGGCGGCACACGTTTATCTCCCTGAAAGTCCCCAATTTCCGCATCTTCGCGATCGGGCACTTTGTCGCCGTCGTCGCCCTCTGGATGCAGCGGATCGCCCAGGACTGGCTGGTGCTGGAACTGTCCGGTTCCGTCACCGCCGTGGGCATCACCGTGGCCCTGCAGTTCATGCCGTCGCTGCTGTTGGGGCCGTGGGGCGGCATGATGGCGGACCGGTTCGCCAAGCGCCGGATCCTCATCCTGTGCCAGAGCCTCGCCGCGGTCCTCGCGGCAGCGCTCGCCGTGCTTGCCCTGACCGGCGCCATCGAAGTGTGGCACGTGTACGTCATCGCGCTGCTGCTGGGCCTGGTCACCGTACTGGATCAGCCCGCGCGCCAGGTGTTCGTCAACGAACTGGTGGGCCCCAGGTACCTCCGGAACGCCATCAGCGTCAACTCCACCACGTTCCAGCTGGGCGGGCTGATCGGTCCGGCACTGGCGGGACTGCTGCTCACCGCTGTCGGCGCCGGCTGGGCCTTCGCCGCGAATGCGCTGGCCTGCTGCTCCACGGTGGCCATGCTGCTGCTCCTGCGCAAGGACCAGCTGTTCGTCAGCGCTCCCGCGCCCAAGAAGAAGGGCATGCTGCGCGAAGGACTGCAGTACGCGCTCAGCAAGCCCACCATCTACTGGCCATGGCTGATGGCCGGCTTCATCTCCGTGTTCGCCATGAGCCTGCCGGTCCTGCTTGCCGCGTTCGCGGACCACGTGTTCGACGTCGGCGCCGGCGGCTATGGCCTGCTGAACGCCCTGGTGGCATTGGGGGCGTTGGCCGGTGCTGTCGCGTCCACGCGGCGCCGCCAGCTGCGGCTCCGCTCGGTGGTGTTCTGCGCCGGAATGTACGGCCTGATGCTGTGCCTGGCCGCGCTGGCGCCGTCCATGCTCTGGTTCAGCGTGGTGATGGTCCTGTCCGGATTCTGGTGCCTGATGTTCCTCACCGGCTCCAACCAGCTCGTCCAGATCAGCTCCAACATGGGCATCCGGGGCCGGGTCATGAGCCTGTACATCATGGTGCTGATCGGTGGCCAGGCCATCGGCGGGCCCATGCTCGGCTGGATCGCCGAGCACGTGGACCCGCACGTGGCACTCATGGTGTCCGGAGGGGTGCCGTCGCTCGCCGCGGTGACTGTCGCCGTCGTCCTGGCCCGAAAAGGCGCGCTGGCGCTCAGGGTGGACCTCAAGGACCGCCGCCACCCAATGCGGATCGTCAGCCGAGTGGCCGCGGCGTAAAGGGCCGCGGCGTAGTGGCCGCGGCCCCACGGGGGGGCTGGTTAAGAGGGCAGGTGCGGGTAGTCGGCCTCGCGCCGCTGGAACTCCAGCACGTCCTTGTTGAGGACCACGCCCTCGCGGATTTCGATGGCGCGGGAAATGGTTTCGTTCCCGTCCCACTCCGCGGGGCCGCCGATGACCGTCTCAAGGAACGGCAGCAGGGCCTGGCTGATCTCCCAGCTGGAGGAATTCCAGAGGTAGGACGGGCTGTGGTCCACCGCGTAATAGTTGATGTGGTCGCCGATGGTAAACATCGGTTCGGCGAACGTGGTGGACCGCGCCCAGCTGAAGCCCATGCCCTCGTCGCATGACACGTCGACCACGAGGCTGCCCGGGCTGAACGCCGCGAGGTCCTCAGCCCGCAAGTACGTCAGCGGATTGTTCGGGTCCTGCAGCGTGCAGTTGACCACGATGTCGCTTTCGGCCAGGAACGGCGCCAGCGGAACGCGGCCCCGCTCGGTGATGACCTGGCTCAGGAAGGGGGCCTTGTCGTCGTGATCAAACTGGACGATGTTCACCGAGTGGATCGGGGCGCCAACGGCCGCAACTCCGCGGTTGGTCAGCACCTGCACGTCATGGATGCCATGCGCGTTCAACGCGGTCACGGCGCCGCGGGCGGTCGCGCCGAAGCCGATCACCACGGCACTGAGCCGGCGGCCGTAGTCACCCGTGGAGCCGGTGAGCGAGAGCGCATGAAGCACCGAGCAGTAGCCGGCCAGCTCGTTGTTTTTGTGGAAGACGTGAAGCCCGAATCCGCCGTCGCTCGCCCAGTGGTTCATCGCTTCGAAGGCGATGAGCGTGAGCTTCTTGTCGATGGCCAGCTGGGTGATGGCGCGGTCCTGGACACAGTGCGGCCAGCCCCAAAGGATCTGGCCGTCGCGCAGTTCCGCGAGGTCCTCCGGCTGCGGTTTGGGCAGGAGTACGACGTCGGCCTCCGCCAGCAGCGCTTCCTTGGTGGCCATTTTGCCCACGAGGGTTGAGAGCTGGTCATCCGAGACGCCGAAGCGCTCACCATAGCCCTGCTCCAGGATGATGCGCTGGCGTAGTTCCGGAGCGATCCGCTCGAAATGCAGGGGGTGGATGGGGAGGCGGCGTTCGTCCGGTTTCCGGGTGGATGCCAGGACGCCCAAGGTCAGGTGGCTCTGTTGGCCACTCACTTCTTTTTTGCGGCCTTGGACGTGATGTCCAGGGAGGTGGCCGGCGCTCCGGCGGCCCGCTTGTCGGCGCGCTTTTCCTTGATGGACTTGCCGGCTTTTTTGGATGCTGCTTGACGCGGGGACTTGTCAGCCATGATTGCTCCTGTAGCGGAACCGAAGAGGTTCCTGACTTCTGACGATACACGGCTGGGCCTAACGGCCACCGGGTGATGGCCGTATGGAGTGGGAGTCGACGCGCCGGCGCGCCGGTCATTGTGCCGGCGCGTTGCCGGTGTGAAAATGACGCTCTGGGCACTGTGCCAGGCAAGCCTGCGGAGGTACGGGAACAGCATCATGGGAACCATCACGATTGAAAGCACCATCCTGATCCCCTGCGGACGGCCGGAGGTCTATGCGTTCTGTGTGGATGCGCAGGCCCGCTCGGCAGTTCCCGGCCAGGAGGGCGTGGCGCTGCATTTCGAGGACCTGGTGGCGGAGCGGTCCTGGACCGAAACACACGAAACGCGCACCGAAACCATCACCTGTTCCTGTGTGGTGTACCCGGTGGCGGACAGTACCCGGCTGACCGTGACCGCGCAGTACGCTCCCAGAGGAATGGGGCGCATGTTTTCCGGGGCCAAGGAGGGCGCCTACCGGAAACAGGAAGCGGCCCGGCTGGCGGCGCTGAAGAAGGCCGTGGAACGGGACGTCAGGAAAGCCCGCAGCAGCTAGGAATCGCTGCGGAGGCCAGAATCATTGGAGCGGCTGACGGGAATCGGACCCGCGTATCAAGCTTGGGAAGCTAGCGCTCTACCATTGAGCTACAGCCGCATCGCCCCATTTTGAACGGGGCAGAACTTAGCTTAGCGCAGATGCGATCCCGCGCCAGCAACCGTGACCACGCACTGGGCCCGTGTCCGCCGGGGTGGCTGCTACCCGCCGCGTCATCCAGTAACTCTTCAATAACGGCTCCGTCGGTGGCTAGGTCCGGGGCGGGCCGAGTGGCTACTCTGAACCCGTTAGCTGCGGTGTCATGGGGGTGGGGCGGGCTACCACCTGACCAGCCGCTAACTAAGGACTCCCATGGCATTTGCAGAGCACGAGGTGCTTATCCGGTGCGACGCAATGACCGTGTACGCGTTCCTGGTGGACGGAATGAACCTTCCCCTATGGCGCAAGGGCATCCGCAGCATCGGCTTGATGTCCGGTGCCGCCGGGACCAAGGGCGCTGTGTACCGGCAGACAACCACGGGCCGGTCAGGACGGACAATCCCCGCCGACTTCGAAATAACGCAGGCCAGGCCGGGCGCCGAGATCCAGTTCCGTGTGATCTCCGGACCGTCGCAGCCCACCGGCGGGTACTACCTCAGCAGCGAACCGGCCGGAACCCGGGTCAGGTTCGCCCTCGAATACCAGCCCAAAGGGCTCCTGGGCCTGATGAACACCGGCATCCAGCGCACCATTAAGGCCGAAGTGTCCCAGCTCGCACGGCTCAAAGATGTCCTGGAAGTACGGACGGCCGCCTGAGGCTACTGCGCCAGCCGCTGGCCCGCCCAGCTTCCGGTGATGTTCGACGGCGACGCCAGCGTTCCGGTGCTCAGGTTCCAGTACTGCACCACGTCATTGGCCCGGCGCAGTGCCACTCCCGTGGAGTTCAGGGCTGTCACATCCCGCAGCGGACGGATCCCGGTGACATCAGTCCAGCCGGTGGCGACGGTGAGCCGGGCTTCGACGCGTGGCGCCGGCGTGCCAGCTCCACGGTAAAGCTGTACACCGCCGTCGGACTTAATTGCGAGGATGTCCTGGAATCCGTCGGCGTCATAATCCACCATGCTCAGCTTCCTGGCCGTCATGTCGGTCGCCATGAGGGTGCGTGAGGACACGTCGGCCAGGCCGACGTTCGGGTAGAGATAGAGGTTGGTGCCCTCCAGGGCGACCAGCTGGGGGAGCCGGTTGTTGGCGCACCAGCCGCCGACGGCCAGCGTCAACGTCGCCCAGCCAGACTGACCCAGCGTGACGAGGGTTCCAAACCCTCCGCCGGCAGAGCCAGGATGAAGCGTCAGCCGACCGTCGTTCCACTGCGTCAGGAGGTCATAGGCGCCGTCGCGGTCCCAGTCCGTGGTGAACACTTCCTTGGCCGTTCCGAAACCGGAGCCGATGACCTTGGCAGCACCAAAGGTCCTGTTCCCTGTGGAGGGGCGGTTGATGAGCTGGCCTGAGGCGTTGATGGTCACCAGATCAGCGGCACTGTTGATCGCCGCGCTGCTCAAATCCAGCGAGGGCGGCATGTGTTTGACGGCCGGATCGCAGAGGGTGGGCGCCGGGGCGGGGAAAGCGCCTCCGCCGGCGGAGCTGCCCCCGGGCGACGTGACGGTGCCGGCGGGCAGGGTGGTGTAGCCGAAGAAGTTCACCACGCCCCAGATGGTGTACAGGCTGTTCGTGTAGGAGATCCCGGCGCCCATGACGTTGAAGCGCGGATCGAGCAGCATGGCGTTATGGCCGGGCGAGGTTTTCCACCACTCCACCAGCTGCGCCGCGTTGCGGTCCGTGCGGATGGCAATGACCTCACCGGCGCTGGTCGGGTTCAGGGCACGGGGGTCGGTCCAGAAACTGGCGCGGTGCTCAATAACTTCCGGGGACGCGATGCTGTCGGACCATTCCTGCGCCATGCCGGCCACGGTGGGGTGGTACTTGACCGGGGCCAGGCTGTTGGCCGCCCTGTAATTGTTGATTTCGTTGAAAACCGTGAGGATGGCGGCCGTGTTGCTGTCCGGCACCAGGGCCTCGGTGCCAAGGGATTCGGTAGTGAGGGATTCCGTTGCGGGGGCTGGAGCGGTGGGAGCCGCGGTCTTGTTGTGGGCCAGTTCGGTTTCGGGGGCCCAAAGGGGTGGCAGCGAGGGCGGCTCGGGCGCGATTGGTTCGGACGTGGTGGTCTCGGGTGCAGCCACCGTCGTTGCCGGCGGCGCCGCTGCGGTCTCTGACGTGCCTTCTCCGGCGGGTGACGCCGGTGTGATCACCGGTTCCACGGCTGGGGCGAGCGGGGAACCCGTACCGGTATCCGCGTCGGCCCCGCCGCCGTCGTCCGCTGTTCCCGACGGTCCCAACGTGACCGTGCGCGGTCCAAAGGCACCTGCCTGGACTGACGGCGCATTCGCCGGCGGGCCGGAATACATGCCGGCGGCCGGGGACGCGAGGGCGAGCGCGCACAACATCGCCACAACGGCGGGCGCCGCAAATTTATTCAAAACCAACCCAAGATCAGTTCAGTTGTACCAACCGGGAGACCATCCGGCGGCTGACATACTGAGGCAACATTAGCCCCACTAGGTGACAGCAACAACGAAAAAGTGTGCGCTGTGGACAACGCATAGTAATTTGGGACGGTGCTGATCTCTGACCGCGACATTCGTGCCGAACTAGACACCCAACGGATCGTCCTCGAACCGTACGATCCCGCGATGGTCCAGCCATCCTCGGTGGACGTGCGGATCGACCGGTTTTTCCGACTTTTCGACAACCATAAGTACGCGCATATCGACCCCGCCGAAGAGCAGCCCGAGCTGACGCGGCTGGTGGAGGTGGAGAGCGGTGAGCCGTTCATCCTGCACCCTGGCGAGTTTGTCCTGGGTTCCACCTACGAGGCCGTCACGTTGCCGGACGACATTGCTGCGCGGTTGGAAGGCAAGTCCTCCCTGGGTCGTTTGGGCCTGCTGACGCACTCCACGGCCGGGTTCATTGATCCGGGATTTTCCGGCCACGTCACGCTGGAGCTGTCCAACATGGCCACGCTGCCCATCAAGCTCTGGCCCGGCATGAAGATCGGCCAGCTGTGCTTCTTCCGTCTGACCTCTGCTGCCGAGTTCCCTTACGGCTCCGGTGAATACGGCAACCGCTACCAGGGCCAGCGCGGGCCGACAGCCAGCCGCAGCCACCTGAACTTCCACCGCACCGAGGTCTGAGCCTTTTCCATCGAGGGGTGAGGTCTCGGCGCCAACGGCCCGTTATAGCGCCGAGATCTCACGTCTCGGTGCGGGGAGCGTGGTGGCCTACGCCTTCGCGGCCAACCGGACAGGCCCGCCGAACGCCTTGAGCACCGGTTCCACATAGCGCGCGGCCAGCGGCCCGAGGACGGCCATGATCAGCACGTAGGCGGTTGCCAGGGCGGCGAGATCGTCCGGGACCACGCCCGACGCCACGGCCAGGCCGGCGATAACGATGGAGAACTCGCCGCGGGCTATCAGGGCGGCGCCTGCACGGAAGCGGCCCGGGCGTGCAATTCCGGCCCGCTTGGCAGCCCAGATGCCCGTGAGCATCTTGGTAGTGGCAGTGATGGCCGCCAGGATCAGAGCCCAGCCGAGTACCGGCGGGATGGTCGACGGGTCTGTGTTGAGCCCGAAGGCCACAAAGAAGATGGCCGCAAAGAGATCCCGCAGCGGTTCCAGGATCCGGGTGGCGCTGTGGGCGGTAGCCCCCGAGATCGCGATGCCCAACATAAACGCGCCCACTGCGGCCGAAACCTGCAGGGCGGACGCGACGCCGGCTACCAGCAGTGCGGCACCGAGCAGGTTGAGCAGGAATACTTCGGAGTTTTCGCTGTGCACCGCTTTTGATACACGGTGGCCGTGCCGCAGCGCCACCATTAAGACGACGGTGACCACCGCCAGCGAGATTGCTACCGTGGTGAGCCCGCCCAGGAAGCTCACACCCGCGAGGGTGGCGGTGAGGATGGGCAGGTACACAGCCATGGCCAGGTCCTCGAACACCAGGATGGACAGCACCACGGGGGTCTCGCGGTTACCGATCCGGCCCAGGTCCGTGATGACCTTGGCAGCGATCCCTGAGGACGATATGTACGTGACGCCGCCCATAACCATGGCGCCCACCGTTCCCCAGCCGAGCAGGAGCGCCAGTGCCGCGCCGGGGATGAAATTCAGCGCCAGGTCAAGAACACCGGCCTGCCAGGACCTGCGCAGACCGGTGAAAAGCTCGGCAGCCGTATATTCCAAACCGAGCATAAGCAGCAGCAGGATCACGCCGATTTCGCCGGAGAGATGTGCGAATTCCTGCATACCTTCGAGCTTGACCACGCCGCCTGCGCCGAAGGCGAGTCCGCCAACGAGGTAGAGCGGTATGGGTGACATTCCGATCCGTCCGGCCAGCCTGGCCAGGAGGCCGAGGCAGAACACAACGGCCCCCAGTTCAATGAGGGTCAGGGCCAGCGGGTCCATGACGCTCAGCCGTTGCGCAGGATGTCGGCCGCCGAATCGAGGCCTTCTTGCGTTCCAACTGCAACGAGGAGGTCACCGGAGTGAAGTACGACGTCGGGTCCCGGCGACGGGAGCACTTCGCCTTCACGCATGATCGCCACGATCGAGACTCCGCAGCGGGTGCGGATGCAGGCCTTCCCCATGGGCTGGTTCTGGAACGGGGATTCCGGAGCGATGGAGAACTGCCGGGTCACGATGCCCGGGATCTCCCGGTGCTCTTCAGTCAGCTTCATGGCAAGGTGCTGCCCGCCCAGGAGGTTACCCAGGGTGGCGGCCTCATCGCCGGTCAGGGGAATCGACGCCTGGCAGGTGTCGGGATCGTCCCAGGTGGAAACGATGAGTTCCATCGTGCCTTCCCGCAGCTCCACGACGCCGATGCGGCGGCCGGAAGCCGTCATGAAGTCCTTCCGCCGGCCCATGCCGGGGAGGTCAGTCTCGTCCACGTTCATGCCTCCAGCCTAGTCTCCACAGGCGGGTTTCGGGCGGCTGCTCACCGCGCTAGGAGACTGGAACGACGGCGATGGCGGTCTTGTCCGGCGACTTCACCGGCAGCAGGACCAGCAGGCCGGCGAGCAGCACCACCATAATGCCCAGGATTCCCCAGCGCTGGGCCTCGCCGGGCGCAACCAGGGGAGTGGCCAGCGTGATGCACAGGGTGAACAGCGCCGGAGCCAGGAAGCTGACGGCACGGCCGGTGGTGGCGTAGAGGCCAAACAGTTCACCGGACTCGCCGTGGGGTGCCAGCCGGGCCAGGTAAGCCCGCGACGAGGACTGGGCAGGCCCCACAAACAGGCACAAGAACAGCCCGAAGACCCAGAAAGTGGTGCTGCCGGCCCACGCCGTGCCAAAGAAGATGTAGTTTTCGTTGCCGAGGACCAGGATCATGGTCCCGGCGATCAGCAGCCCCACGAGGGAACCCATGATCACGGCCTTGGGCCCCGCGCGGTCGTCCAGGAACCCGCCGATGATAGCGCCCACGGCCGCCACCACATTGCCGAAGATGGCAAAGAAGATGACCTGCGACAATTCGAAGCCAAACGTGCCAGCCGCGATGATCCCGCCGAAGGTGAACACGGCCGCGAGGCCGTCCCGGAACACTGCGCTGGCCAGGAGGAAGTAAATGGTGTGCGGGCTGGTGGCGTAGATTGCCTTGATCCGGCGGATCAGCAGGCGGTAGGAGGCCAGGAAACCCAGCGGTTGTGCCCGCTCCGGCCGCGGCAGCTCCGGGACGGCGAACAGCACCGGCAGGGCAAAGATGAAGAACCACAGGGCCGAGAACACGGCCACCAGCCGGATGTTCAGGCTGTCTTCGGTGGAGGCGCCGAACCAGTCAAAGCTCGGCTGCACAAAAAGCTGCAGCACAAGCAGCAGGGCCACAATGCCGCCCAGGTAGCCCATGCCCCAGCCGAATCCGCTGACCTTGCCAATGTTTTTGGGGGTGGAGATCTGGGCCAGCATGGCGTTGTAGTTGACGCCGGCGAACTCAAAGAACACATTCCCCAGGGCGATCAGGGAAACGCCCAGGAGCAGGAACTCCGGCCGCGGGAACACAAAGAAGCACAGGCCCGTCAGGATGGCGACGGCGGCCGTGTTGACCCCCAGCCACAGTTTGCGGCGCCCGCCGTTGTCCGAGCGCTGCCCGGTCACCGGAGCGAGCAGCGCGATGGCGATCCCCGCAATGGCCAGTGCACCGCCAAGAACGGCCGAAGCCTGATCCTCGCCGCCGAAGGCATTGGAGGTGAGGTAGACGGTGAACACGAAGGTGGTCATTACCGCGTTGAAGGCCGCAGATCCCCAGTCCCAGGCGGCCCAGGCGAGGACTCGGCCCTTGCCGGCGGCCTGGGTTCCGGACGCGAGTTCCGATAACGGCTGCATGGCCTCAGGAGCGCTGGCGGTGTTCATAGGCTGAATCGTATCCGCCCCTGGCGAACAACGCGGTGATGATACGCCGGACACCCGGGAAATTCCAGGGACCCGCGATCCGGGGCGGGAAAAGTGTCAGTGGTGCCTTGATAAACTGTGGCCACCGAACCTGACGAATGACCGCCTGCCCTAACTTTTTGACAATCGAATCCCTGACGTTGCGGAGATACCAGTGATCACAGTCCTTGCCGTGCATTTTGCGGTGGCTGCCGTGGCGCCGTTTCTCTTCAGGGCGTGGGGTCGCAACGCTTTTTATTCGCTGGCCGCTGTGCCCTCTGCTTCCTTTGTCTGGCTGCTCTTCCAGCACGGCGCCGTGTACTCGGACGCCGGCGCGGTCTCGGAGGTCTTCCCGTGGATTCCCGGGCTGGATCTTGAATTCGCCTTCCGGCTCGATCCCCTTGCCTGGGTGATGTCGCTCCTTATCCTGGGCATCGGCGCCTTGGTGCTCGTCTATTGCGCGCGATACTTCAGCCTCAAGGACCAGGACCTCGGAGGCTTCGGCGCCCAGTTGCTCGCCTTCGCGGGAGTGATGTTCGGCCTGGTGATCGCTGACGATCTTCTTCTGATGTTCATTTTCTGGGAACTCACCACCATCCTGTCCTACCTGCTGATCGGCTTCGCCCGCACCAGGCTGGCGGCCCGCCGTTCTGCGCTGCAAGCTTTGATGGTAACCACAGCGGGCGGGCTGGCCATGCTGGTGGGCCTGATTATGCTGGGCCACAGTGCCGGCACGTACCGGATCTCGGCGATCCTGGCTCAGGCTCCCACGCTGATAAGCGGACCTTCCGGCGCAATCGTTGCCGCCGCCGTCGTACTTATCCTGGCGGGCGCCATCAGCAAGTCCGCGCTGGTTCCTTTCCACTTCTGGCTTCCGGGAGCCATGGCGGCCCCCACTCCGGTGAGCGCGTACCTCCACGCCGCGGCTATGGTGAAGGCCGGGATCTACCTGGTGGCGCGGCTTGCCCCGGGATTTTCCGACACCGCCTACTGGCAGTCCATTGTGCTGGGCCTGGGCCTGGCCACCATGCTGGTTGGCGGCTACCGGGCGCTCCGGCAGACCGACATCAAACTCATCCTGGCCTACGGCACCGTCAGCCAGCTGGGTTTCCTGACCATGGTGGTGGGGCTGGGCACTCCGGACGCGGCCCTCGCCGGCCTCGCGATGCTTCTCGCCCACGGATTGTTCAAGG
The DNA here is from genome assembly GCF_023913815.1 of Pseudarthrobacter cellobiosi. Classification (NCBI taxonomy): domain Bacteria; kingdom Bacillati; phylum Actinomycetota; class Actinomycetes; order Micrococcales; family Micrococcaceae; genus Pseudarthrobacter; species Pseudarthrobacter cellobiosi. The sequence goes on along the minus strand of NZ_JAMXBK010000026.1, from coordinate 327,913 downwards.
CCACCCTGTTCCTGGTGGTGGGCATCATCGACCACCAGGCCGGTACCCGCGATGTGCGCCAGCTGTCCGGCGTGTTCCGGCAGTCCCGGGCGCTCGGAATTGTGGCCGGCATCGGTGCCGCCTCGATGGCCGGCGTCCCGCTGCTCGCCGGATTTGTGGCCAAGGAATCAGTCCTGGAAGCCTTTGTCCACCACGCTTCCGGCGGCGATGCCTGGAGCATGGTGGTGCTCGTGGGCATCGTCCTCGGGTCCATTCTCACGTTCGCCTACAGCGCACGCTTTATGTGGGGAGCGTTCGCGGTGAAGCCCGGGATTGAGCGGACAACGTTCAAGGCGGTCAAGCCTTCCTTCCTGGCGGCCCCGGCCGTCCTCAGCGTCCTCAGCATCGTCTACGGCCTCTGGCCGGCGTCGGTGGACGCCTGGGTCCAGCCCTACGCCGCGCTGTTCGCCTCCACCGCGTCCGACGCCGGCACACCGGCCGAGCAGGCCGGCCACCTTGCGCTGTGGCACGGTTTCACCCCCGCCCTGGGACTGACCGCCCTCACGTTTGCCCTGGGCCTGGCGATGTACTTCGGACGGAACCTGGTGGCCCGCGTACAGTCCCGCGTTCCCGGCTGGATCGACGGCGACCGCATGTACCAGCTCACCATCGGCGCCCTGGACGACACCGCGGTCTGGATTACGGGCCGCACCCAGCGTGGTTCCCTGTACTTCTACCTCGCCGTGATCCTCACGATGGCGTTTGCGCTGCCGCTGACAGCCATGGTGCTGGCGGGCAAGCCGCTTCCGGACAACCTGTACTTCATCGATCCCTACTCGCCGCTGCAGCCCGTGGTCGGGGCGGGAATTGTGATCGGCGCGCTGGCCGCGGTCAAGGCCAACAAGCGGTTCCTGGCCGTGCTGATGGTGTCGGTGACCGGCTATGGGATCGCCCTGATGTTCGCGCTCCAGGGCGCACCGGACCTGGCTCTCACGCAGGTACTCGTGGAAACCATTATCCTGGTGGCCTTTGTCCTGGCCATGCGCAGCCTGCCGGCCGAACTCCGGGACCGCACCGGCGGCAAGTACCGTGTGATCCGCGTGATCATCGGGGCGGCTTTCGGAGTCACCATGGTCTTCGCCGCCATCCACGCCATGGGCGCCCGGGTGGCCGTCCCGGTGTCCCTGGAGTTCCCGCGCCTCGCCTATGAAGGCGGCGGCGGGCTGAACATCGTCAACGTGACCCTGGTGGACATCCGGGCCTGGGACACCTTCGGTGAAATATCCGTCCTGGCCCTGGCCGCCACAGGTGTTGCCAGCCTCATCTTCGTCCGCGGCCGCGGCGACCGGACCCGGGTCTCTGAAACCATTGCCGAGGGCAGCGTAGGCCGCCAGGTTGCAGTGGATCCCGGGTCGCGGGAGGCCGCGGCGTTGGCCATCAGCCGCAAATTCGCAGCCTCCGCCCGGGATGCCTGGATCGTGGCGGGGCGCACACTGGCACCGGAACGGCGGTCCATCATCTTTGAAGTGGTCACCCGGCTGATCTTCCACTCCCTGATCATCTTCTCGCTGTACCTCCTCCTGGCCGGCCACAACCTGCCCGGCGGCGGCTTCGCCGGCGGCCTGACTGCCGGACTTGCCCTGGCCATCCGCTACCTGGCCGGCGGCCGGTTCGAACTGCGCGAGGCCACTCCCGTGGGCGCCGGAACGCTGCTGGGGATCGGGCTCGCTACTGCGGCGGCGTCCGGTGTGGTGCCGCTGCTGCTGGGCGGCCAGGTATTCCAGACCGCCATCATTGAACTCTGGCTTCCGGTGTTCGGGGACATCAAGTTCGTCACGTCCACCATCTTCGACATCGGCGTGTACATCGTGGTGATCGGCCTGGTGCTGGACGTCCTCCGCAGCCTGGGCTCCGAGATCGACGAACACTTCGAAGAGCAGAGAACTGCGCCTGCCGAAGACTCGCCAGACGACGACGCCCCTGCGACTGCCCAGGTGCAGGAACTTGTGGGCGTCCCCGCCGAAAGCACCGCGAAGGGCCAAGGATGAGCGTCAACCTGACCCTGCTGACCGTGATGGGTGCACTTTATGCGTGCGGCATCTACCTGATCCTGGAACGCAGCCTCACCCGCGTGCTGCTGGGGCTGATGCTGCTGGCCAACGCCACTAACCTGTTGATCCTGGCCACCGGCGGCTATGCCGGCCTGGCGCCCCTGTACAACAAGGACACCGGCGCGCACGAGTACGCGGACCCGCTGCCGCAGGCTCTGATCCTCACGTCGATCGTGATCTCCTTCGCCGTGACGGCCTTTATGCTCGGCATCATCTACCGCACGTGGGTCCTGGCCCGCCAGGACGAGATCCAGGACGACGTCGAGGACCTCCGCGTCGCCGAGACCCCCCGCTTCGACGCGGAGGACGACGCGCCGATCCCGGCCGAGACTTCCGAGTTTCCCCTGACCATGCTTGGCGGCGACGGAAGCACCGTCTCGGACCACCCCTCGACGGCGGACAGCCCGGAAGGGGCCGGTGATTCTGTCACGGCCGGTGCCAAGGAGATTCCTGCCGCGGATGCCGCCGCTGAAGAGCAACCCGGCTCGCGGAACGTAACCCCTGGTCCCGAAGGAGGTGTGAAGTGAACATCGCAAGCTTTGCCCCGCTCGCCGTCGTACTTCCCATCCTCGGTGCCGCCCTGGCCTTCCTGCTGATCCGGCGCTCCCGCGCCCAGCGCGCGGTCAGCATCGGCGTGCTGTCCCTGACGCTTCTGCTGGAGTGCCTGCTGCTGGCCTCCATGTGGGACGGCGGAACGGCCGCCGTGACCATCGGTGGCTGGCTGCCGCCGTGGGGCATCACGATGGTAGTGGACCAGTTCTCGTCCCTCATGCTCGTGGTGTCGTCGGCTATCAGCCTCGCTGTGCTGGTCTACGCCACCGGGCAGGGCATGGCCGACGGCGACCAGGACGCGCCGGTGTCAATCTTCCACCCCACCTACCTGATCCTGGTGGCCGGCGTGTCCAACGCGTTCCTGTCCGGGGACCTGTTCAACCTGTACGTCGGCTTCGAGATCCTGCTGACGGCAAGCTATGTGCTGATGACACTTGGCGGAACCGGCCCCCGCATCCGCGCTGGCGTCACCTACGTGGTGGTTTCCGTGGTGTCCTCGGTGCTGTTCCTGATCTCCATCGCGATGGTCTACGGCGCCACCGGAACCGTGAACATGGCCGACCTCGCCATCAAGCTCGCGGACCTGGACGAGGGAACCCAGACCCTGCTGCACGTGATGCTGCTGGTGGCCTTCGGCATCAAGGCGGCCGTGTTCCCGCTCTCGTTCTGGCTGCCTGACTCCTACCCCACGGCGCCGGCGCCGGTCACTGCCGTGTTCGCTGGACTGCTGACCAAAGTCGGTGTGTACGCAATGGTGCGCACTGAAACCCTGCTCTTCCCCGGGGACAGCCTGAACACTCCGCTGATGGTGGCGGCGCTGCTGACCATGGTGGTGGGAATCCTTGGCGCCCTGGCCCAGAGCGACATCAAACGTCTGTTGTCCTTCACCCTGGTCAGCCACATCGGCTACATGGTGTTCGGCCTGGCGATGTCCTCGGTGGCCGGGCTGGGAGCCGCCGTGTTCTACGTGGCCCACCACATCACCATCCAGACCAGCCTCTTCCTGGTCACGGGCCTGATCGAGCGCCGCGGCGGCAGCTCCTCCGTGGACCGGCTGGCAGGCCTCGCCAAGCTGTCACCCATCCTGGCCCTGCTCTTCTTTATCCCCGCAATGAACCTTGCCGGGATCCCGCCGTTCTCCGGTTTCCTGGGGAAAGTGGGGCTCATCCAGGCGGGCATCGAACTGGGCACGCCCCTGGCCTACGCCCTGGTGATCGGCGGCGTGGTCACCAGCCTCCTGACCCTGCTGGCCGTCGCGAGGGTCTGGAACCGCGCATTCTGGCGCAAGCCCTCGGACGCAGAGCACCCGGACCCCGTCCTGCTGGCTGAGCCCGAGGATTCGGATACCGGCAGCCGTGCCGGCCGCAAAAACGTCACGCTGCTGCCCCGCACCATGGTGGGCTCAACCCTGGGCCTGGTGGTCCTGGGCGTGTCACTCACGGTCTTCGCCGGCCCGCTGTTCAAAGTCGCGGACCAGGCCGCCCAAGAAATGCTGGACCGGTCCGCCTACATCCAGGCCGTGCTGGGCGAGGACACGCAGGTTCCCCCGCTCGCATTGAAAAACGGAGGGGGCAAATGAGCCGCCGGCGGATTTCCCTGCGCCAGGAACTGCCCCTGCTGGTATGGCTGGTGATTGTCTGGGCCGCCCTGTGGCAGGACTTCAGCCCCGGCAACCTGCTCTTCGGCGCGTTGCTGGCTGTGCTCGTGGCCCGGATGTTCTACCTGCCGCCGGTAGAGCTCAGCGGCCGCTTCAACATTCTTCACGCCGTGCCATTTGCCCTGCGTTTCCTGGGCAGGGTGGTGGCAGCCAGCGTCGAGGTCATGTATCTGGCGGCTGTCCGCGGCCCGCGGGTCATCAACGCCGTCGTGGCTGTCCCGCTGCGCAGCCATCAGGACCTGATGGTCACCGCCGTGGGGCACGTGATCTCACTGATCCCGGGCTCCCTGGTGGTGGAAGTGGACCGTTCAACGTCCACCCTGTATCTCCACGCGCTCAACGTCAGCAGTGCCGAGGACGTGGAAAGCCTGCGCAAGGAAGTCCGCTCCATCGAAGCGGGCCTGATCAGGATCATGGGCACCCGCGAAGAACTCGAAGCAATCCGGCAGGAGGCCGCAGCATGATGCAGACCGTCCTGGCTGTCACGGCAGTCATTCTTTCGCTGGCTGCGGCGGGCGCCATCATCAGGATTGCCCGCGGCCCCTCGCTGCTGGACAGGGTGCTGGCCTCCGACGTCCTGCTTGCGATCCTCGGTGCGGCCCTGTGCATCGACATGGCCGTCAACCGGCACCTGAACAACCTGATGCTGCTGGTGGCGCTGTCCATCGTCGGTTTCATCGGCTCGGTGACCGTTGCGCGCTTCGTGGCCGACCGGCGAGAGCAAGCCAATGAATCCTGAGGCCAGCGTGGTTGATAACGTCATCGATACCGTGTCGGCGGTGTTCCTGGTGCTGGGTGCCCTGATGTCGCTCGCCGCCGCCGTAGGCCTGCTCCGCTTCCCGGACCTGCTGAGCCGCATGCATGCAGCCACCAAGCCCCAGGTGCTGGGGCTGTTCCTGCTCCTGGCGGCCATCGGCCTGCAGCTGCGCACCTGGTGGGTGTGGCCGGTGCTGCTGGTGGCCTGGATTTTCCAGCTGCTGACGGTGCCGGTTTCCGCCCATATGGTGGGCCGCGCCGGTTACCGGACCAAACACCTGCACCGGGAGCTGCTCAGCTCCGATGAACTCGATGCCGTGGTTCAGCAGGCGGCGCGATCCGCCCGGGATGAGTCCTCCAGGGATGAAGCGTCCGACGGCGGCCGGCGGGACTGAGCGTCAGCCGCCGGCCTGCTCGCCAGGGTTAGACGATGTCCTGGGACTTGGCGAAGCGGGTGATGGCCCGCTGCGTGCCGCGGTTGGCGAGCACCTGAATGATGGTGCTGACCGAGGCCGAAATGAGCGCGAAGGTGAGTGCCGAGCGAAGGCTCGTGGGGGTGTCTTCATCCTTGCCGGTGGGAGGCTTCCGGCCGGTGGACTTTTCCCACACGGTATTGACCATCTTGGTGCCGACGAACCCGGCGCCGATGCTGATTGCAGTGCCGAGCAGCTTGATGAACAGGTTCATTCGTTGAACTCCTTGTGAGCGGATCCGGGACTGTCTTTAGCCTAACCCGGCTGCATGGACTCCAGAATCTCCCGCAGGGCTTCCACCACCAGATCGTGGTCCTGCTGCTGGGGCAGGCCTGAGACCGTCACCGTGGCCACTGCACCCACGCCTGTGACGTAGACCGGGAAGCAGCCGCCGTGCGGGGCGTAGGTGGACTCGTCGAACCAGCCGTGGTCCTCGATCCGGCCGCCATGCAGCCTGCCGCGCAGGCCCACCAGCAGCGACGGGATCTCATACCTGGCGGCGGTGCGCTGCTTGGCCCGGATCCAGCGCTCGTTGTCCGGGGTGGCGCCGTCCAGGGCCACGTGGAACAGGACCTGGTCACCCTTGGTGATGTCGATCGCGATGGGCAGCTTCCGGCTCTTGCCCAGCTCCACCAGGAGCAGCCCGAGGTTGAGGGAGTCGTCCTTGCTGAAATGCGGAAACTGCAGCTCGTTGATCTCGGCTTCGACCCGGGCTATCAGGGCCTCAAGCAGCCCCGCCGGCTGGGGCACTGTCGAATCGGGATTGAACGCAGTCACAGTCGGGTTGTTGGCAGTCATGGCCCACAATCTACCCCGCCCGCGGTGTAAACTGGAGCACGCCCATCAGGGCAGATTTATTACGACAGGGGAGCGCCGCCGTCGGGCATCACTGGCATTGCCAGGGAACCGCAGCTAGGCGCTGAGAGTGCGGACAGCCGCAGACCCTCGAACCTGATCCGGTTAGTACCGGCGCAAGGGAGTCGAGTTCTCGAAGTGTCCGGAAACGGCGGCAGCGCCGCACGCCGGGGCACTTTCCCCTCCTGTTCCTCAGGAGGACCAAATGACAACTGCAGCAATCAAAAAGACCGGCAATACCTGGCGTGTTGTGGACATCGTGGTGGCGGCGCTCATCGCCATCACCGGCGGTGTGATCTTCTGGGCCTGGTCCCAGGGCGCCGGCATCATTTCCGCCCCCATGAACGCCGTTTACCCCCCGCTGACCGGCCTGATCGCCGGCGGCTGGATGATCCCGGCAGTGCTGGGCATGCTCATCATCCGCAAGCCCGGCGCGGCGCTCTTCTGCGAAGCGGTGGCCGCCACCGGCGAACTCATCATGGGCTCGCAGTACGGCGCCACGGTGCTGATCTCCGGACTCCTCCAGGGCCTGGGCGCCGAACTGGTGTTCTTCCTGCTGGTGTACGGCAACTTCCGGTTCAAGTCCTTCCTGCACCAGAAGTACAACCTGATCGCCGCACTGCTGGCCGGTGCCGGCGCGGGCCTGTTCTGCGGCCTCAATGACTCCTTCCTGCCGTGGGGCTGGAACATCGCCTACGAGCCCGGCGACAAGCTCGCGTACATCGTGTTCTGCACCATCTCCGGCGCGGTCATTGCGGGTGCGCTGTCCTGGATCGCCACCCGCGGCCTGGCCAAGACCGGCGTGCTGAGCTCGTTCGCGTCCCGGAAGGCAGCGTCGGAGCCCGTCTTCAACTGATGACCGCTTCCGACGCCGGCGCCTCCGCAGTGCGCCCCGCCGCGGTGTCCGCCCGTGGCTGGGGCTGGCGGCATGCCGGACGTTCCGCGCCCGCCGTCCACGGGCTCGACCTCGACATCGCTCCTGGCGAGCGGGTGCTGCTGCTGGGCCCCTCGGGCGCCGGCAAGTCAACGCTGCTGCACGCGCTCGCAGGGGTGCTGGGGGACGAAGGGGACGACGCCGACGAAACCGGTTCGTTGCTGATCGACGGCGTGGTGCCCCGCGGGCAGCGCGGCCGCTCGGGCCTGATGCAGCAGGATCCGGAAACGCAGGTGGTGCTTTCGCGTCTGGGCGACGACGTCGCCTTCGGCGCCGAGAACCTCGCCGTTCCGCGGGACGAGATCTGGCGGCGCGTCCATGAAGCGCTCGACGACGTCGGGCTGCGAAGTGCCGGGGGCGGCGGTTTGAACGCCGGTGCCGGCGCCGGTTTGAACGCCGACGGCGGCGCTGGCGCCGGCGGGCTCCCACTGGACCACCCGACGTCGGCCCTTTCCGGCGGGCAGAAGCAGCGCCTGGCATTGGCCGGGATACTCGCGATGCGGCCCGGGCTGATCCTGCTGGACGAGCCCACCGCGAACCTGGATCCCGCCGGCGTGCTGGAAGTCCGGGACGCCGTGGGCCGCTGCCTGGACAAAACCGGCGCCACCCTCGTTGTGGTGGAGCATCGCGTGTCCGTCTGGAAGGACCTGGTGGACCGGATTGTGGTGCTCCAGCCGGGCACCGCAGCGGGCTCCGCTGGAGGTTCCGCCAGCACGTCCGCGGTCCTGCTGGACGGGCCGCCGGACCAGGTGCTGGCGGAGGCACGGGACATGCTGATCGGCGCGGGCGTCTGGGTGCCGGGCTATGTTCCGGCAACCCGCCGCCGCGTATCCGCAGGCTCCGGTGACCTGCTGCTGGCTGCCGAGGACCTTGCCGTCTCCCGCGAGCGTCCGCGGCGCCGCGGCTTCCGGACGATCCCGCCCGTTCCAGTGCAGCTGGGCATCACGGCTCAGGTCCGTTCCGGCCAGGCACTGACCGTCACGGGCCTCAATGGCGCCGGCAAGTCAACGTTTGCGCTGACGCTCGCCGGACTGCTGGCGCCGGTGGCGGGGAAGGTGTCCGCCGCCGTCGAGCTTTCCGAGGGGGCGGGGATCGACCCCTTCAAATGGAAAGCCAACCAGCTGATTTCCCGCATCGGAACCGTGTTCCAGGAGCCCGAGCACCAGTTCGTTACCGGCCGCGTGCTGGACGAACTGATGTTCGGACCGCGGCACCTGGGGCATGGCGAGGAGCGGGTTGATGAGCTGCTGGAACGGCTGCGCCTGACGCACCTGGTGGACGCCAATCCGTACACACTGTCCGGCGGCGAAAAAAGGCGCCTGTCGGTGGCCACTGTCCTCGCGGCCCACCCGCGTGTGCTGGTGCTCGACGAGCCGACCTTCGGCCAGGACGCCAACACGTGGGCCGAGCTCGCATCGTTCCTCTCAGAACTGCTCGACGCCGGAACCTCCGTGGTTTCCGTGACCCACGACCAGGAATTCAGCGCCGTCCTCGGCGGGGCCGAACTGCGGCTTGGCCCGGCCTCACGCGGCGGCGCCCGCCAGGAAGCGGGTGCGGCATGAGGGATGCCCTGACCCTCAGCGGCAACCACGCGCTGCTGACCCGCGCCAACCCGCTGGCCAAGTTCGCCGTCGTTTTCCTCATCACGCTGGTGCTGGCGCTCTCCATCGACTGGGTGTCCGCCTCGGTGGCGCTTGCGGCCGAGCTGGCGCTCTTTCCGCTGGCCGGCCTCACCCTGCGCCTGCTGTGGCAGCGCGGCTGGCCGCTCATCATCGCGGCAGCCCTGGGCGGCTGGAGCACAGCGATCGTCGCGGCGGACAGCGGTGCTGTACTGCTCGACGTCGGGATCTGGTCCATCAGCGAGGGTTCCCTGCAGCTGGGAATCGGTTTTATGCTGCGCGGCCTCGCGATTGCCCTGCCGGCGATCCTGCTTATGACCTGCACAGACCCCACCGACCTCGCCGATGCGCTGGCCCAGAAAGCCCGGCTGCCGCACCGGTTTGTCCTTGGCACGCTGGCCGCGATGCGGCTGGTGGGACTTATGGCCGAGGAGTGGCAGACCATCGGCATGGCGCGGCGGGCCCGCGGAGTCGGCTCGCAGGGCAGCCCGCTGCAACGGCTGCGGGCTACGCTCGGGCAGAGCTTCGGGCTCCTGGTCCAGGCCATCCGCCGCGCGTCCCGGCTGGCCATCACCATGGAAGCCCGCGGTTTTGGCACCGGGCAGCGGACGTGGGCCCGGGAATCCACATATTCGCCGCTGGATGCCTGGGTGCTGGCGGGCGGCGTGCTGATCGCGGCGGCTGCTGTGGTTGCCGCGGCTGTTATGGGGACCTGGAACTTCGTCTGGCGTTAGTCCGGGCGGCCCATGCTTCTGGATTCGGGCTACGCCGCGCTGTGCTTGCTAAATGCACGAGTGGTCGTAGTCGAAGCCCCTGGAGACGAACTGGGTCAGGGTGACTGTGCCGCCGGGGGTTAGCGGCGCATTCGAGCAGTTGGCCGTGGCTCCGAAGGCCGTGTGGGCGCCTGCCAGCCAGCTGGGCAGGGCATAAAGGTTGCTGGAGTTGCTGACGGTGCCCACGATCTGTCCCCATTGATAGGCCGAGGAGTAGATGCCGACGTCGGCGCCGATGCTGTGAAATAAGTCGGTCATACCTTCCAGGACGGCACGGTTGGCGCTCTTGTCGAGGGACCAGCTGTTGCCTGTTTCAACATCGAGCCACCACAGGTAGTCCGAGGGGCTGCTGATGCCGCGGATGTAGGCGTCGTCGTACGCCTTGGCGTAGCCGTACATGTATGCGCACGCCGGGGCAACGTCCTTGTCCTTGCAGATGCCGTAGGGGTTGGTTACAGCTTGGGCTGCGGGGTAGTTGTTACTGGTGGGCCACCAGGAGCCAGCGTGCCCCGGGTTGGCGGTGTTGACGTAAAGGGCCACGGACGGCTGGTCGGTCGGGTTCACCGTGATGGATTTGGCCCAGCGGAGCAGTTCGGCGAGGCAGGGGTTAGTGGTGCTGGCCAGGCCATTGTTGACGCCCACGATCCCGAAAGCTGGAGCGGCGGGAAGCGCCTTGTTGCACTGAGGCCACGAGACATCGTTACCCAGTGCCTGCTCGGCGCCCTCGCCCGGTGAAGGGGCGGCCGCGGACGCCGGCGCCACGATAATCCCGCAAAGGGCCATGAGCAGGCACAAGATGGCACACGCTAAAGCACGGGATGCTGTAGCCGCATTCCCATACATGGCAGGCCTCCTGCAGGGCATTCTTCCGTTTATCGGGTGAACCCGATGTTTCAGTCTCCCGCCGAGCGAGTGGCGGGTCAAGGACAAGCATCAAGGAGCGACTATCTCATGAATCGGGTATTTGCTGGGATTTCAGTCGCCACTCCGATTCACATCCCATGAAATAGCTCATTTGTGATATTTTTTTGTTATGACTCAGGAAACTGCCGAGCACATCGCCGCCACGCTCAAGGATGCCCGGACTGAGAAGGGCTGGACCCAAGGTCAGCTCGCGTCAGCGCTGGGAACCAGCCAAAGCGCCGTCGCCCGGATGGAACAGGGCAAGCAGAACCTCAGCCTCAAGATGATCCAGCGGCTCGAAACGATCTTCGACCGCAGCATCGTCAAAGTAGGCAAACCGCAGATGACACACCTGCGGATCGAAGGCGGCCGCACGCTTTCCGGGGCGGTGGATGTCAACAGCAGCAAAAACGCCGGTGTGGCGCTGCTGTGCGCCAGCCTGATCAACCGAGGCACCACCGTCCTGCGTCGCCTCGCCCGGATCGAAGAGGTCAATCGGATCGTGGAGGTCCTGACCAGCATCGGCGTCGAATGCACGTGGCTCAACGACACTGACCTCCAGCTCCGCCGCCCCGCCGTCCTGGACCTTGAAGCCATGGATGTGGACGCCGCGCGCCGCACGCGCAGCGTGATCATGCTCCTGGGCCCGCTCCTGGACGAATCCGCGGAATACCGCCTGCCGTATGCCGGCGGTTGCGATCTGGGCACGCGCACCGTGGAGCCCCACATGCAGGCGTTGCGCCAGTTCGGGCTCTCCGTGGAAGCCGCTGCCGGTTTCTACGCCGTGCAGGCTCCGCCGCCGGACACTCACGACCGGTCCTTTGTGCTGACCGAGCGCGGGGACACTGTCACCGAGAACGCGATCATGGCGGCGGCGCACCGCCGCGGCACCACCGTCATCCGCAATGCCAGCCCCAACTATATGGTCCAGGACCTATGCTTCTACCTCGAGATGCTGGGCGTGAAGATCGACGGTGTGGGCACCACCACGCTGAAGATCACCGGGCAGCCGCTCGTCGACGTCGACATTGAGTACTTCCCGTCCGAAGACCCCATTGAGGCGATGAGCCTCATCACCGCCGGGATCGTCACCAACTCAGAGGTGACCATCCGCCGCGTCCCCATCGAGTTCATGGAGATCGAGCTGGCCACGCTGGAGCAGATGGGCCAGCAGCTGGAGATTTCCGGCGAGTACGTGGCGCGCAACGGCCGCACCCGGCTGGTGGATGTGACCACCAAACCGTCCGAGCTGCGGGCGCCCGAGGACAAGATACACCCGATGCCGTTCCCCGGACTGAACATCGACAACCTGCCGTTTTTCGCGGTCATCGCCGCCAACGCCCACGGCCAGACCATGATCCACGACTGGGTCTATGAGAACCGGGCCATCTACCTCACGGAACTCAACCGGCTCGGCGCCCAGGTGCAGCTGCTGGACCCGCACCGGATCTACGTCAACGGCCCCACGAAGTGGCGAGCCGCCGAGGTGGGCTGCCCGCCGGCACTCCGCCCCGCCGCCTGCCTGCTGCTGGCCATGCTCGCGGCGCGGGGTGTTTCGGAGCTGCGGAACATCTACGTGATCGAGCGCGGCTACGAGGACCTGGCGGAACGGCTCAACACCATCGGCGCCAAGGTGGAGTACTTCCAGGACTAACGCGAACGTACACTTGCGGCCCTCCGCCCGGCGCGAACTGGCAGATAACGACCCCTAGAGGGATTTGAGCGCTCTATCTGCCGGTTCGCGCTTCGTCATGATGGGCAGTAACCGGGTCAACCTGGCGGGCGTTGCAGCACAATATAAGCATGCGTACATTCGGCGTCGAGGAAGAGCTCCTGATCGTTGATCCGGACACGGGGGAGCCGCTTGCCCTCGCGGACGCGATGCTGTCCGGCCGCCGGATGGCAGCCGACGATGCCCCGGAACGTCCCTATGCGCTGGCAGCCAAGGAAAAAGCGGCTCACGACGACGGGACTGGCCTGACTGCCGAGCTGAAGCTTGAGCAGATCGAGACCCAGACCCGTCCCTGCCTCGAGTACGCAGAACTGCTGCAGCAGATCCGGGCCGGCCGGCTGCTGGCGGACCAAGCGGCCACCAAAAACGGTGCAAGGGTCGCCGCGCTGGCCACGTCTCCGTTTGGCCTTGCGAGCCACACCACCCCGGACGCCCGCTATGCCCGGATGCTCGAACGCTTCGGTCTGACCGCGCAGGAGCAGCTGACCTGCGGCTTCCACGTCCACACGTTCATCGAATCCAAGGACGAGGGCGTGGCGGTTCTGGACAGGATCCGGGACAAGCTGGCAGTCATCACGGCACTGAGCGCGAATTCGCCGTTCTGGAACGGGATGCCCACAGGATTCGAGAGCTACCGCACCCAGGCCTGGAACCGCTGGCCCATGTCCGGCCCTTCGGCCATTTTCAGCACGTACTCTGCATATAGAAGGGTGGTAACGCGTCTACTGGACAGTGGCGTGCTGCTGGATGAAGGCATGATCTACTTTGACGCCCGCCTGTCCCGGAACCACCCCACGGTTGAGGTCCGGGTGGCCGACGTCTGCCTCCGCGCCGAGGACGCTGCCCTGATCGCGGTGCTGGTGCGGGCCTTGGTCGAATCGGCCAGCCGTGAATGGCGCGACGGCGTGGAGCCGGCCCCGGTGCCCACGGTGCTGCTGCGGATGGCGGCATGGCAGGCGAGCAGCAGTGGCCTGAGCGGTGAGTTGCTGGATTTTGGCACGTTCAGGCCGGCGCCCGCCGTCGACGTAGTGCGATCCTTGGTGGACTACCTGGCTCCGGTCCTCGCCGAGCAGGACGAACTTTCCCTGGCCCGGCAGGGCGTCGAGGACATCATTGCCCGCGGCACCGGCTCCACCGAACAGCGCAGGGTGTGGGACGCGGTGATGGAAGAATCAGCGCCCGACGACGGCGGGATGGGGGCCGTGGTTGCCCACGCCGTGCGTGTCACGATGCGCGGCACCTCCGGGTTGCGTGAGGCGGACGAAGTCCCGGAGCTGTTGCGCGTGCGCCTGTCCTGAGTTCTCCCTGAGGCTTGTAGGAACCTTTGCGCGAACTGGCAGATAACGCCCTGTTTTTCGTGTTCTGGGGTCGTTATCTGCCCGTTCGCACCAGCTCCAGCGTCAACGCCTGGGGTGTGCGTCCGTATGGTCCTCGGAGGGAGCCATGGGTTCCTCGTAGCGCATCAGCTGGACACCCACCGCGGTTTCCACCAGGTAGAAAACGAACGGCGGAATGTCTTTGGTGCCGGCCAGGATTGCAGCAAAGACGGGAGCGCTGGCGGCCGCCGTAATGCCGGTCCAGGGCTTCAACGGAGTCAGCAGCAGCCCCGCCCCCAGGGCCGCGAGCCCGCCGATATGCAGCCCTGAGTATGTAAGGAACGGCCAGTTTGCACCCCGCCGATAGGCGAACCTCTCCAGGTCCGAGGCGCGGTCAGCGAGAGCCACCACGAACAAGGGCGCGCCCACTAGCAGGGCGGCGGCTGCGCCGGCGGCCAGCGTCTTGGCGGGGCCGGAGCCGGAACGGATGGATTGGGCGAACCGGGCAAATCCGACGGGAACGGCCATGGTCCCGGCGGCTGCCAGGAATTGTCCGGCAACCCAGAGGCCGCGGTGGCGCTCCAGCATGGCCAGCCTGGCGGCAGGGTCGCGGGTGGCGTGCACGTTCCCCACGAAGGAAATTCCGAGCCCCCAGCACGCGCCGGCCGCGACGATGACTGCTCCGGCCTTTTGAAAAGGCTTGCTGCCCTGCACTGCCTGGTTTCCGTTCATGCCTGGCTTTCGGTCCGGCGGATGCGTTGGCCCAGCAACATCGCGGTGGTGACCATGAAGCTACGCCGCACTGCCGCCGAGGTCAACGGCAGGGCTCGAACGGGCAGATAATGCCCTGGTTTTCGCTGTGGGAGTGCCCCAAGTGTCCGTTCGCGCCAGGAAGCGACGACGTCATGCACCGACTGCCAGGCGCACACCCAGGGTGAGCATGACCGCAGCGACGAGCCCGTCCAGGATGCGCCACGAGGAGGGCCGCGCGAAGAAGGGCCGGAGGACCCTGGCCCCGAATCCCAGCGCACTGAACCAGGCGATGCTGGCGGCGATGGCTCCGCCCCCGAACCACCAACGCAAATCCTGCGCCTGCTGGTTGGCCACGGATCCAAGCAGCAGCACGGTGTCCAGGTAGACGTGCGGGTTCAGCCACGTCAGGGCCAGTACGGTGCTGAGTGCGGCGCCGAGACCGACGGCGGGCTGCCGCCCCGACGCCGTTAGTGCTCCAGGACGAATCGCCCGGCGCGCCGCCATGACGCCGTAGCCCACCAGGAAGGCGGCGCCGGCAAACCGGACCACGTCCACGATTACGGGACTCGACTGGAGCAGCGCCCCCACTCCGGCGATGCCCGCTGCGATGAGCAGCGCATCGGAGACGCTGCAGACCAGGACGACTGCGGCCACATGCTCACCGCGGATGCCCTGCCGGAGGACGAAGGCGTTCTGGCTGCCGATGGCCACGATGAGGGCGAGGCCCGTGCCGAAGCCCAGTGCGGTGGGGCCTAGAAATGCAGTCAGATCCATATCCTCCAACGTACGGCCGGACTTATGATTACTCCAGCTAAATATTCTTAGCTCTATTAAGGAAATCTAATGTTAACGTTCCAGTTTGAGCAGCTGCGTACCTTCGCGGCCGTCGTGGACGAAGGCACCCTTGAGGCGGCGGCCCGCAGCCTGTACGTCACGCCGTCGGCCATTTCCCAGCGTCTCAAGGCGATGGAGGACGCGGCCGGCCAGATCCTGTTGCAGCGAACGAACCCCGTCCGCCCCACAACAGCCGGAGAAGCCATCCTGCGGTTCGCCCGGCAGGTCCGGCAGCTCGAATGGGACGCCCAGCAGGAGCTCGGCGAGAGCCGGGACCGCCCGACGGCGCCCATCCCCTTGGTGGTGAACGCGGACTCACTCTCCACTTGGTTCATGCCTGCGCTGGCAAGTCTTCCGCCGGACCTCGGCGCTTGCTTCGAACTGCGCAGGGAGGACGAGCAGCATTCCACCCAGCTTCTGCGGACCGGTTCGGTGATGGCCGCGGTAACCGCAACGCCGGAACCGGTCCAGGGCTGCAGTGTGGAACCGCTGGGTTCCCTGCGGTACCGTGCAGTGGCAAGTCCCACGTATCTGCATCGGTGGTGGCCGGACGGGCCGGAGCTCGTTGCAGGAAGCCAGGCCCCCGTGGTTGATTTTGACCGCAAGGATGACCTGCAGGACGGGTTCTTCCGCACGGTGACGGGCGCGGAACTGACCGCGCCGCGGCACTATGTGCCGTCGTCGGCCGAATTCGCCCAGGCTATCCGGCTGGGACTGGGATGGGGGCTGCTCCCGGAGCAGCAGTGCCTGCCAGACCTCCGCAGCGGTGCCCTCGTGGAGTTGGCCCCCGGGAGCCCCGTTGACGTGTCCTTGTACTGGCAACGCTGGAAGGTCGACTCGCCGGTGCTCAACCAACTGACCGCCGCGGTCCGGGAGACGGCCTCCCGGCAGCTGCGCCAGCCAGGCGCCTGAGGCGGCGTTCCGCTGTCGCACCATTCGCCGGACCCGTCCATGACAGGGGATGCGTCCGGCAACGCGGCATGCCATACTCAGGCCGTGACGTCGTCGTACTCATTCCGGGCCGAATTGTGGCACTATCCCGAAGAAGCCGGGTGGCACTTCATTACCCTCCCCGTGGACGTTGCCGACGACCTCCGGGAACAGGCAGCGGCGTTCCGGAAAGGCTTCGGCTCGGTCAAAGTGACGGCGGAAATCTCCGGCTACACCTGGCAGACCTCGGTCTTCCCGGACAGCAAAAGCCGCTCCTACCTACTGCCCGTCAAGAAGGCCGCCAGGGACGCGGCGGGCATCAGCGTCGGGGATGAAGTGGCAGTCCGGCTCGCCATCCAAGGCGAAGGCGAGGCACGTACCGGGGCACGGACAAGCGGTACTGGCTGAACTCCGCCGGGAACGACGCCGCCAGGACCTCTTCTTCTCGAAGCACCCCGCGGTGCACTGCGCCCGAAGCCACCGGGAGGGCCGCCACCGTCCAGGCATCATCACGCAGCAGTCCCGCTCCCAGGTGCAGCAGCGCCCAGCCCACGTACATCGGGTTCCGCGAAAGCGCATAGGGCCCGGCGGTCACCAACGCATCGGGGCGGGCTAATCGTGTGTTCCGGGCAGCTAACCACGCCCAGGTGACTATTGCGCCACCCACCGCCAGCGATGCCACGCCGACGGTCCGTACCAAAAAGTATGGCCCGCCGAGCCGGAGCGGCATCAAACGCTGAAGGACAACGCCGACGGCGATTCCCGCCAGGTTCTGCTCCGGCAGCGGGATGTTGGACAGCAGCCGGCCCCAGGCCCGGGGTGCATTCATACGGTCCTCCCAGCGCGAACGTGCAGATAAGCCCCTCAAAACGCCTGAAACAGGGCATTATCTGCCAGTTCGCGCCACCAGTTTGCGCCAATCAGAGCTAGATGTGCTTGAGGGCTTGCTCCAGGTCGCCGATGAGGTCGTCCACGTCCTCCAGGCCCACGGACAGCCGCACCACGCCGTCGCTGAGCCCGATGGCTGCGCGGCCCTCGGGACCCATGGCGCGGTGCGTGGTGGTGGCCGGATGGGTGATGAGGGACTTGGCGTCGCCCAGGTTGTTGGAGATGTCGATGATCCGCAAGGCGTCCAGCAGCGCAAAAGCGGCGTCCTTGCCCGAGCGGTCACTCGTCGTCGCAAGTTCCAACGTGAGGACGGTGCCGCCGGCCTTCATCTGCTTGGCGGCGAGCTCGTACTGCGGGTGCGACTTGAGGAGCGGGTACTTGACCCAGCTGACGGCCGGCTGCTGTTCGAGCCATTCGGCCAGCCGCAGCGCGGAGGCGGAGGAGTGGTTCACACGCAGGGACATGGTCTCCAGGCCCTTGGTGAGCACCCAGGCGTTGAACGCGGAGAGGGCCGGGCCGGTGTGCCGCATGAGCTGCTTGACCGGGCCGTCGATGAACTCCTTGGTGCCCAGGATGGCGCCGCCCAGGACGCGTCCCTGGCCGTCGATATGCTTGGTGCCGGAGTACACAATCACGTCCGCGCCCAGCTGGCCGCAGCGCTGCAGCAGGGGAGTGGCAAAGACATTGTCGACGACGACGGTGGCCCCGGCGGCGTGCGCCAGCTCGCTGACCGCGGCGATGTCCACGATTTCCTGCATCGGGTTGGACGGCGATTCGAAGAACACTGCGGTGGTGGGCTCCGACAGGGCAGCGCGCCACTGCTCGAGGTCCGGGCCGTCAACAAACACGGTTTCCACGCCCCAGCGCGGCAGGATCTCGTTCAGGATCACAAAGCAGGAGCCGAACAGAGAGCGCGCGGCAACCACCCGGTCACCGGCCGCCAACAGGGCACCCAGGGCGGTGAACACCGCTGACATGCCCGACGCCGTCGCAAAGCACGCTTCGGTGCCTTCGAGCAGGCGGAGGCGTTCCTGGAAGGTGGCCACGGACGGGTTGCCGTACCGGGAGTAGACGAAGCGTTCGTCCTCGCCGGTGAAGGCGCGCTCGGCGGCGGCAGCGGACTCGTAGACGAAGCCCGAGTTCAGGAAGACCGGCTCGGTGGTCTCCTGGAAGTTGGTGCGGTCCAGCCCGCCGCGGACCGCCTGCGTCTCGGCGCTCCAGCCGCCGGCGTCTGCGTTGAAGGTCACTTGGCTATTCCCAGGTTGGTGGGCAGGCCGCGGTTCTTCCAGCCGTTGACGGTGCGCTCGCCGTAGCGGTCCGGCTCGCCTTCGAAACCCTCCAGGACGTTGTAGGAGGTGAAGCCGGCCTGCGTCGCGGCGATGGCGGCGGCGATGGAGCGCTGGCCCGAGCGGCAGAGGAATACCAGCTCCGCACTGTCGTCGTCCGGGGCCTGCTGTGTCAGGTCGGTGATGAAATCTGGGTTCGGGATGCCACCCGGGAACGTCCACGGGATGAACAGGGGATCGTTATCAGTGGCCTTCGTGTCCGGGATGCCGATGTGGGCCCATTCGCCTTCGGTCCGGACATCCACCAGGATGGCGCCCTGCTCCAGCTTGGCCCAGGCTTCCTGCGGGGTGAGGTCTCCGGCGTAGCTCATGCGTGGCCCTCGCCGTCGAAATCGAGGTCATCCACGGCGGTGGCGACGGCGGCATCAGCGGTGGCGATGGCCGACGGGAGGATGAGTGCCTGCGCAACTATCACCTTGCCGCCGTTGGACGTTGCGGCCGGGCTGCCGTGCAGGACATACCCTTCGGCCAGGGCAGTGGAAATCCGTTCACAGAAAGACCTGTCATCCGGCCCGGTGACAAGCCGGTACGACAGTTTCTCTTCAGGGGCGGGTGCGTCAGACACGACGGAACTCCTTCTTTCACGCTTGCAGCTCGAATGGGTCGATATGCCGAGTATTCACCTGAGGCACCCCGCCGCGAAAGGGAGGGTTGCCGACCGGCCAGTCAGGGCTTGGCGCCGGTTCTCATTACTCCCCAAAAACGTAACACTCGCCCCGCCCCGCCGCACCGCCGCCGTCGTCATCTTCCGTAACCAACGCGTGCTTCCGTAACCCCAACCGTGCTTCCGTAACACCGGCGCCGACGGGACAATCGGGTCATGGGGAACTTTCGGGGGCGTTCAGTGACCGGCGCCTGGGCACGCGGTTTGGCCGTGGGGCTGTGCGCCGTGCCGGTGCTGGTGGGGGTGACAAGCTGCCGGAACATTTTCGCGCCGCCGCCCTGCATGCCGCCGGAGTTTTCCGTCTCGCCTGCCGCCGCTAAACCCGGCGACCAGGTCACCGTCAGCGCCCCTGACGCCACCTGCGACGCCCGCTACGGCACCGACGCACGGGTCCAGGTGACGGTCAGGGATGCGGCCGGCATCACCGTGCTGGAGGATCTCGCTCCCATGTCCGACGACGGCGCATTCACTTTTGTGTTCACCGTCCCGGCTGGCGTGGCTCCCGGGAAGGCCGGGGTCACCGCTTACCCGTATGGCGTGGACTGGTGCGACGATACCGGAGTGAACAACCGGGCGGCGCAGGGGCGGACGGAACTGGTCCGGGTTTCGTGTGCGGAACGCCTGGTGCCCTTGATAATCCTGGGGGCTGATCCGCCTGGTCAACGCAGTTCACGGGTCAGGAGCTCCTTGAAAGCCGTAGTGGGTTCGCTGGGTTTGCCGGAGCCGCTCAGGTAGAGCCCCATCTGCATGCCGTGGTACTCCCAATAGGCGAAGCCTATTAGCTCAGACAGCGCCTGTCTTGACCGTTCCCATGACGATTCCCAATTCAGGTATCGGGCCCCGGAGAAGTCGACTAAATGCCACGCTGGCGCCGGCGCTGCTCTCCCGGTCGCCCTAGCCGCGGGCTTTGAGGATCAGGGCGTCGCCCTGGCCACCGCCGCCGCACAAGGCAACCACGCCTGTTCCGCCGCCGCGCCGTTTCAGCGCGAGTGCCTGATGCAGCACAAGGCGCGCCCCGGAGGCGCCCACCGGGTGGCCCAGGGCGATGGCGCCGCCGTCGGCGTTGATCTTGTCCGCGTCGATCCCCAGGTCGGTGGCGGACTGCAGCACCACCGATGCGAAGGCTTCGTTGATCTCAATGAGGTCCACGTCGTCAATGGTCAGCCCTTCAAGTTTCAGGGCTCGCTCAATGGCGCGGGACGGCTGGGAATGCAGGGACCCGTCCGGTCCGGCGGTCTGGCCGTGGCTGCCGATCTCCGCGATCCAGCTGAGGCCGGCCGCTTCCGCTGCTGCCTTGCTGGCCACCACGACGGCGGCGGCGCCGTCGGACAGCGGGGAGGCCGAGCCGGCGGTGATGGTGGCGGCCGGGTCCTTGGAGAAGGCGGGTTTCAGCGCCGCGAGCGTCTCGATGGTGGTGCCGGCGCGGATGCCCTCGTCGGCATCAATCACGACGGCGGGTCCCCGGCGCTGCGGGACCTCCACCGGAGCGATCTCCTCAGCCAGGATGCCGGCCGCCCGGGCGGCCTCCGCCCGCTGGTGTGAAAGGGCGGCCACGGCGTCCTGGTCCTCGCGGCTGATGCCCAGGCGGACGTTCCCGGCGTCGGTGGCGGAGCCCATCAGTTCACCTGAGACGGGATCCTGCAGGCCGTCAAAGTTCAGGGAATCCAGCAGTGGTGCATCGCCGATCGCCACACCCCCGCGAAGCCGGGGCAGCAGGTGCGGGGCGTTGGTCATGGATTCCTGGCCTGCCGCCACAATGAAATCAGCCTCGCCGGCGCGGATCATCCGGGCGGCATCGATCACGGCAGTCAGGCCGGACAGGCACAGTTTGTTGATGGTCACGGTGGGCACATCCCAGCCGATGCCAGCGGCAAGGCTGGCCTGCCGGGCGGGTCCCTGGCCGGCGCCCGCCTGGATAACCTGGCCCACGATGACGGCCTGGATCTGTTCCGGCGCCACCCCGGACCGTTCCAGTGCGTTCCGGATGGCGTGGGCACCCAGTTCGCTGGAGGTGAGCCCGGAGAGGCCGCCGCGGAACTTGCCGAAGGGGGTGCGTGCGCCGCCCAGGATGACGGGGACTTGAGCGTCGTTGCCCATGGGGTGCCTTTCGATTGCGGATTCAAGAGTGCTTGGGCCGGCATGGGCGAACCCTGTGTGCCGGCGTGGTGCCCCAGTCGCTGTGGATTCTGCTGGGACCGCTTCAGCTGTGGAGGAGCAGTTGGTGGAGCAGGTGGTCCTGCCAGCGGCCGGCGATCTTCAGGTACTGCGGCGCCACGCCGATTTCCCGAAACCCGGCGCGTTTGAGGATCTTGCGTGAGCGCTCATTGTCGAGCAGCGTTGCCGCCTGGACCCGGTGGAGGCCCAGTTCTGTCCGGGCATGGTCCGTGGCGAAGCGGACCGCCGCAGATCCGATGCCTCGCCGGTTGAGGGTGGAATCAACCCAGTACCCGAGGTTGGCGTTGAGGAACGGCCCGCGGACGATGCCGGTGAGGGTGACGGCGCCGACGATGCAAGCGGGATCGTTGTGGTCCACCAGCACCCACGGAACCTCCTGGCCCACGGAATGCTGGGCGAGCTTGGCCCGGATGATGTCCAGTTGATGCCTGGGAGCGAAGAAGGCTTCGTCCCGCTCCGGTTCCCAAGCCTCGAGGTGCTGGCGGTTCCGTAGGTAGGCCTCGCTCAGGCCGGCTGCGTCGCTCCGCCGCAGCAGCCGGATCCGGACCCCCGGGACGAGAAAGGCCGGCGCATCGCTAAGCAAGAACTCTCCCGCGCTATTCGAAGGAAGCACGACGGCGGTCCGACAACCGGGTGTTCCAGACGTCCGGTTTGGTGACCTGGAAGCGGCGGCCGGTCAGTGCAAGTGGGGTTAGCCGGATGTAGTAATTCTTGGGTCCAGACTGCCAGGGCTCCAGATGCAGGGCGTCGACGGCGTCCTTGTCAGCCTGGGCCTCGATCACTTCGGTGTCTCCGCGCGCCACCACACTCCAGGCCACCTCCGTGCGGGGATCGTATCCATCGATCTCCAGCGCCGCGGGACGGTCCGCCTGGGCGCCCCACAGTTTGGAGCCACCGGCGCTGCGGAAGACGATGCTCCTGCGGTCCAGGACGTAGTTGACCGGAAAGATCTCCGGATGGCCGTCCACTACAAGGGCCAGCCGCCCCAGGGTGTCGTCGGCCAGTAATTCCCAGCATTCGTCAAATGTCAATTTGTTGATCGGCTGCGCGTAAGAGTTCATGCACCAAACCATACGGACCTATGCGACGGACCAACAGGGCAGTGCCACCGTAATCCCCGGGCCCGGGCTTCGGTAGTTCAACTTAGGGCAGCTCAACATGCTCCCTGAGGGCGTCCAGGACCGGAAGCTGGCCCTTGACCAGCTTGCCGCGGGCCTCGGCTTCCGTGACCCACCGGGCATCGTCCACCTCGGGAAAGTCCTTGATGGTGCCGGATCCTTTGGGCCATTCCAGCGGAAACGTGTTGCTCACAATCCGTTCGGGCTGGAAGTCAGACTCCGCTGCGAACACCGTGATGATCTTTCCCGACGGTTGCCTGAAGACACCCAGCTCAAAGTAGTCAACGGCTGGCGGCGGCGTGCCGATCTCTTCGGTAAACTCACGCCGGGCGGCTACCAGGGGTTCCTCGTCGGGAAGGTGCTCGCCCTTGGGAACTGACCAGGACTGGGTTTGTTTGCGAGCCCAGAACGGTCCGCCCATGTGGGCTATCCACACTTCCAGCACGTCTGCTCCCCGCCGGTACAGCAGGATCCCTGCGCTGCGAACCACCATGGCTTACGGCCTCCCTGCTAAGTCCCGGAAAACTACTGGATCCCTGAAGCCCTACTGAATCCCGGCAAACAATGCATTGAGTTCGGCCGTCAGCTGCTTCTGCACGGCAGGCGTCCCGACTTCCTTGCCGTCAATGTGGTTCACCGGCGCGAGCAGCCTGATGCTGGAAATCAGCCACACAGCGTCCGCATCCAGCAGGTCCTGCGGTTCCAGCGGCCCATAGCCGAGCTCCCAGCCGGCTGCCTTGGCCGCCGCGAACAGGGCGCCCTGGGAGGTTCCTGGGAGGATCCCGCTGTCCAGCTGCGGCGTGATGAGCCGGCGCACCGTGCTGGTGGCGCCGGCGCCGTCGTCGGAGGTTTCCAGATGTGCCAGCAGTACCGTGGACGTGGGGCCTTCCAGGACCCGGCCGTCCGAGGAGGTGAAGATGACGTCGTCGGCGCCCTGTTTGTGGGCGTACCGCAGGGCGGCCATGTTCGTGGCATAGGACAGGGTCTTGGCGCCGAGCAGCAGCCACGGGGCACGCTCGGCCACGTCGCTGTCGTAGCCGCGGTCCAGGAGGATGACGTCGATCCCTGTTTCGCGCTGGCGGCGTCCGAGGGCGCCGACCGGGGAGACCTGAACCCAGCACGTGGGGGACACTGCGCCCTCCGGGCCGCGGGTGACCACGAGTTTCACCACCAGCTCATCCTCGGCAGGCGTAGGAGCAGGGTGCTGGTTGCGGTGCTCCGCGACGCCTGCTGCGATGGCCGCCCGCCACGCATCCTGCGCCGGGATCACCAGGTCAAGGGCCTGGGCCGACCCGACCAGCCGGTCCAGATGCGCCTGCAGTTTCCGGACTGCGCCGCCCACCGCGAGCATAGATTCGAACACTCCGTCGCCGCGGGTGGCGCCCTGGTCCGTGGCCATCAGCTGGGGCCGCGAAGCGTCGGCCAGCCGGCCGTCCGGGAACGCGGGGTCAAGGAAAACGAGCACCACGGGCGCAGGAGAAGTCATGGCTCCAGCTTAGTAGGGCCCGCCGCGGCTAAGCTGTGGTCATTGCCCCGCCGGAACCGGTCCGCGGGTGCGCGCAATCCGGGGGTATTCCAGTGCTGTGGCCAATTTCGCTTGCCGGTACCGCGCCGACGTGGGTGGTGGTGGTGCTTAGCATTGCAGACCTGGTGATCCGGGTTCTGGCCATCGGTATCATCCCCGGCAACAGGCGCCCCACCACGGCCATGGCCTGGCTGCTGGGCATCTTCTTTGTGCCGTTCCTGGGCCTGATCCTGTTCCTGCTGTTCGGAAATTTCAAGCTCTCCAGCCGCCGCCGGCAGCAGCAGGAGGTCATCAACACCCGGGTGCGGTCCGGCATCTCGGCGCTCGCCGACGTCGTCAGTGAATACACAGGGCCCGAATGGGTGAAGTCCGCGGGCGAACTGAACCAGCGGCTCGGCTCCCTCCCCATGGTGGACGGCAATTCAGTGGACCTCATTCCCGGCTATCCGGACTCGATCCTGGCCATGACCGAGGCCGTGCGCAAAGCCAAGAAGTTCGTTAACGCCGAGTTCTATATCATGAGCACGGACCACATCACCGATGACCTGTTGACCGCCCTGGAGGAGGCGGCCGAGCGCGGAGTGGAAGTCAGGGTGCTGTTCGACCACATCGGCACACTCCGGGTCAAGGGTTACCGCAACCTCCTCAAGCGGCTCCAGGCCGGGAAGATGCAGTGGCGGCGTATGCTCCCGCTGCTGCCAACCCAAGGCCAGTGGCGCCGCCCGGACCTCCGGAACCACCGCAAGATCATGGTGATCGACGGCGAAATGGCCTTCACGGGCTCGCAGAACCTGATCGAGCCCTCCTACAACAACCCCAAACACCGCAAAGCCGGCCGCGAATGGGTGGAGCTGATGGCCTGCCTCCGCGGACCGATCGTCACTACCCTCAACGTGGTGTTCGCCACGGACTGGCTGAGCGAAACCGACGAGTCCCTGGAACACCAGCTGCAGCTCCCGGCCAACCCTCACCCGGGCAATGTCACGGCCCAGGTGGTGCCCAGCGGTCCCGGGTTCATCACGGAAAACAACCTGCGGCTCTTCAACACCCTGATCTACTCTGCCCAGCACCGGATCTCCATCTGCAGCCCGTATTTCGTGCCCGATGACTCCCTGCTCTACGCCATCACCACCGCGGCCCAGCGGGGCGTCGACGTGGAGCTGTTCGTCTCCGAAAAAGGCGATCAGTTCCTGGTCCACCACGCCCAGCGATCCTATTACGAGGCGCTGCTGGAGGCCGGCGTCCGGATCTACCTCTACAAAGCGCCCCTTGTGCTCCACGCCAAGCACTTCACCATCGACGACGAAGTGGCCGTCCTGGGCTCCAGCAACATGGACATGCGCTCCTTCTCGCTGAACATGGAGGTCTCGGTGATGCTGCTCGGCGCGGAAATCGTGAACAACATGCGCGCGGTCGAAGACACGTACCGCGACATTTCCAACGAACTCATACTTGAGGACTGGCTGCAGCGCCCGCTCGCTGCCCGCTATGTCGATAACGTGGCCAGGCTGACGGCTACCGTCCAGTAAGGCCGCCAATCCCGGCGCATGCAGCTGATTGCGCAGACCAGTCCGTGCCGCCGCGATCGAGCCTCACACCGATCTTGCCCAAAATTAAGCCGATCCGGACTGGAGCGCCGCAGAGAGGGCGACTACTCAGGGAACACTGACCGTAGTGTCCTTTACCCCTGCTGACCACCGTCACCCTCATCCAGGCCTCCGCTTTTGCCCAGGCCCTCGATGGAACATGTGCGGTCGCCGGCCGGAGCTGGACATCAACTACCGCCTTCGACATGAGCGCGACGGGACCCTGTACTTCCCGTTGCATAACAGATGCAACCACCTGTATGACACGGTTCCGGACTGGGTCAATCCTGTCCTGGCCATCCTCGCAGCAGCGCTGGCCATTGCCCTGACCGGTGCGCTGGTCACCTACGGCGGGAAGCCGTCGCCGTCATCAGGCCTCCCTAGCCGCCAGGAAAGTCCGCACCCAGCGCGGAAAGCACACCGTGCGCCTTCACGCGGATTTCGTCGTACTCCTCGTCAGGTACCGAGTCGGCAGTGATGGCGCCGCCGACGCCGAGCGTGAGTTCCGCCGTCGCCGCTTGTTCGCTGCCGTCCCCGGCCTCCGCCGTGGTTACCAGGGTGCGAATCGCCACCGCCAGGTCCGTGGCCCCGTTGAGGGAAAAATAGCCGATCGCGCCTGAATACAGGCCACGCGGGCCTTCCTCCAGTCGGTCCAGGATTGCCATGGTGCTGATTTTCGGGGCGCCGGTCATGGAACCGGCTGGGAAACATGCGGCCACCGCCTCGGCCCGCGGCGAGCCGGGCAGGAGCCGCGCGTCGATGGTGCTCACCATCTGGTGCACCGTGGCGTAGCTTTCGATCTCGCACAGCCTGCTGACCGTCACCGACCCGGGCTCCGCGAAGTGGCTGAGATCGTTCCGCAGCAGGTCCACAATCATGATGTTCTCCGCCCGGTCCTTCAGCGAGGCCGCCAAGTCCTCCCGCAGCTGCCTGTCACGTTCCGGATCAGCACCCCGGCGGCGGGTCCCCTTGATCGGTTCGGCGCGCATGCCGCCGTCGGACGTTATCCTCAGGAACCGCTCCGGCGACGTGCTGGCCACCGTCAGCCCGCCAAACCGCAGGTAGCTGGCGAACGGTGCCGGATTCTTCCGCCGCAGCGCGAGGTACGTGGGCCAGGGGGCCGCCTCGGCGGCAGACAGGCGGGCCGTGAGCGTGGTGGTCAGGCACACCTCGTACGAGTTCCCCTCACGGATTTCGTGCTGGGCGGCCGCGATTTTGGCCAGGTAGGAGGGCTCCGTGTCGCGGCTGCTGAACGCGGGCCCAACGGGACGTACGACGCCGTTGCTAGCGCCGGCGTGCGTGGTTGTCTCACCGATGGTTTGTGAGCCGAAGCTTGGCGTGCTGTGGGTTGTCGCGGCGACGGCGGCACGGGCGTCGGTCAGCCAGCTGTCGGCGTCGGGCGCTTCCAGGGCAAGGAGCCAGGCCGTTCCTTCAACGTGGTCCAAAACGACGGCTCGGCCCGCGAAGATCAGGGCCGCGTCGGGAGTCGGCGCCGCCACGTCCGTTCCGCCGGTTTCGCGTTTGAGCTCATAGCCCAGGCAGCCCAGCCAGCCCAGGGTGAAGTCGCCCGGGTAGCCGTCCGGCGTGCGGACAGCCCTGCGTCCCCAGACTGTGTCCAGCCAGCGGAAAAACGGTCCCGGCACGCGCGCCGTGGCGGAGCCTGCCGTGATGACGCTTTCGCCGGACCGGTGCGTGACCGCCTGGCCGTACGTCCCGCCGTCGTCCGCGAGGATGCTGAAGCGGCTGCGCTCGGTGGCGGGCGACGGCGCGAGCGACTGCTCCGCGGGCGGCCCGGCGGGTGTGTTGGCGAGTGCGCCGGTGGACGCGCTGGAGGAGTCCGAGTTGGTGATGTCTGCGTTGGAGGAGTCCAGCCAGACGGTGTTCGCTGATCCGCCGTAGAGGTTCTCGAAGAGGGCGGCGGCGTCCGGCCTGGCGTCCAGCCGTTCTGCGCGTAGCCTGAGGCCGCGGCGGGCGGCAAGCTCGGGAACAAGCGCCGGTCCGAGCGCGGGCAGGTACGCGAGGGCCTGCAGCACGTCCGCGGGCGCGGAACCGTCGGCATTGTTGAGTACGCGGATATCGGCTTCGTGGGGGACGTCGTCGGCTGCGAGCCACGCGTCTTCCTGCTCAGCCCACTGGTCCCAAAACGGTTCATAGGTGCCGCCGTCGCGGTCCAAGGCCCGCTTCCGTCGGATGTCGTCTGGCGAGTCGGCCCAGATGACAGCGCTGAGCAGGGGCCTGGCGTCGGCGGCGGCCGCCCCCACTCCCTCAATGACCACGATCTCGGCGGGCAGCGTGACCCGGGTGTCGCCGTCGTAATGCCTGTCCCAGTCCCAGCTGGTCCAGGTGGCGGGCTCGGCGCGGCTCAACGGCGTGAGCACGGTGGAAACGTAGCGTTCGATGCCCGCGGTGAGGCCGTTCCAGCCCGGGTAGATGTCCTCAAGGTGGAAGAGCGCGACTTTGTGATGGTTCCGTAGCCGCGCGGCGAGTTCGATGGCCAGAGTGGTCTTGCCTGCGCCGGATCGCCCGTCAATGGCGATGATCACAGGTGCGGGGGTCATGAAATAGAGCGTACCTGCTGCTGCGTCAGCTGCTGTCGCGGCGCAGCCTGGCCGAGGACGGTGCGGACATGCGCGACGATGCCTCAAGGCAGTCCTTGCTAGGAGTCCCGCAGCGGGCGCCGCGCCAGCCACGCTGCCACGATCGCGCCGGAGATGTTGTGCCAGAGTGAGAAAACGGCGGACGGCAATGCGGCAAGCGGGGTGAAGTGCGCGGTGGCCAGCTTGGCTGCCAGGCCGGAGTTCTGCATGCCGACCTCAAAGGCGAGGGCCCGGCGTGCCTTATCGTCCAGCCGGCCCAGTTTGCCGGCCGGGTAGCCCAGGCCCAGGCCGAAGCCGTTGTGGAGAGCCACTGCGAGGAACACAATGCCGCCCGCGGCCACGATCTTGGAGGCGCTGCCCGCCACAACAATCGCAACAATGAAGGAAATTACGACGGCGGATGCCCACGGCAGTGGAGGCAGCAGCTTGGCGATGAGGTTCTTGAAGAACAGCCGCGCCAGCAGCCCCGCGATGACGGGCAGGAGAACCGTCTTGACGATGTCCAGAACCATGCTCCCGGCGTCGATTTCCAGGAACGATCCGGCCAGGAAGAGGACCAGCAGCGGCGTAACCCCGGTGCGATCAAGGTGGATACCGAGGCCACGGCTACGGACAGCGCCACGTCCCCCTTGGCCAGGAATGCCATCACGTTGGAGGCTGTGCCGGATGGTGCGCAGCCCACCAGGATCAGGCCTACGGCAAGCTCCGGCGAAAGCTGGAGCGCCACGGCAATCAGCCATCCAGCGCCGGGCATGATCACGTAGTGCGCCACGATGCCCAGAACCACTGCCCATGGGCGCTTCGCCACCGAGGCAAAATCCGGCGGGGTCAGGGTCAGGCCCATGCAGAACATGATGATGCCCAGCAGGTAGGGGACGCTGGGCCCCAGCGGCTGGAACGCTGCCGGCATAAGGAAGCCGGCGACGCCTGCCACAACCACCAGCGCCGGGAAGATCGTGACGGCAAGCCGCGCGATTTTCGCTTCGGCGGCCAGCGCCGGGTTGGTGGTACCGGGGCGTGATCAGTGCCGGATTCTGTCGATGTGGGGGATTTGGTTGCCTCAAGCATTTATTGATCGAGGCATTTATGTCCGGCAGGTGGCCACTTCGTGACCATGTGCCGGGCAAAATGTCAGACAGGTGAGGTGAGTGGGGCTTTCTGGCGGATCAGGCCCAGTAGGTCAGGCCCGGTGGATCAGGCCTAGTGGATCAGGGCGAGGAGAATTCCCACCGCCACAAAGAGCACTCCGAAGATCCGGCTAAGAATCTTTTGGCCGCGGGCGTTGTGCGTGAAGCGCTGGAAGGACTTGGCGGCAAAGGCGAAGAAGAACCACATGACCAGGATGTCGATGACCACCACGGTAGCTGTGAGCACAAGGTACTGCGGCAGGAGCGGCTGTTCCGGGCGGATGAACTGTGGCATAAACGCGAGGAAGAAAACGATCGCCTTCGGATTGAGCAGGTTGACCCACAGGCCGCGCCGGAACATTGACCAGGCAGGCTCGTTCCGGAGGGCGGCGGCCTGTTCCTGGTCCGGCTTCGGTTTGCTCAGGAACTGGCGGATGCCCAGGTACACCAGGTAGGCGGCTCCGGCATAGCGGATCACGTTGAAGGCCGCCGGAGAGCTTGCCACCAGGACGCCAACGCCCAACGCCACGATCACTACGTGGACAACCAGGGCTGCCTGCTGGCCAAGGATGCCCCAGATGGAGCGGCGGAACCCGGACGTCAGCGAGTTGCTCATGGTGTTGATGGCACCGGCGCCCGGCGTGAAACTGATCAGGACACCGGCGCCCGCGAGGGCGAGCCAAAGGGAGAATTGCACCTGCCAAGTTTAGTGCCGTCATCAAGGTGGTCGCTGGAATGGCCACGCGGTGGGTGGGACCAGCAAATACTTCAGTTCGCATCTCAACCTCGTCTTCAAACTAAAGGTCTCATTGAGTTTCGGGCATGTTGGCACACTTGCCGTACTTTGAATTCACCCAGTGGGACCTGGTGGGTGGGAGATCCTCGCTGAGTCCGTACTGGTCGAAGTACGAGTGTGGCCCGTCAGACAAATACCCGGTTTCGTTGAGGCCAAAATGCCCGATCATTCGGAGTCCGCGCTGAGCCGCAGCTGCCTTCAATGTTTTGGCCTCTTGGAGGATCGGAGACTCGGAGTAGTAGTCGTTTTCAGGCCAGATTCCTGCATGGGCAATAGCAAAATATCTGGTCCAGTCGAGATCCATCCAGTCCAGAATCGCATCGTGATGCGGTTCCAATGATCCTGCAAACTCGTCACTGACGACGTTGATGCCGTCCAGCTGCATGTCGGCATCGAGGCCGATCACCACAAGTTTGGGGAGGACCCTTCCCTCCTGAATAATGAGCGGGCGGACAAGAATCTGGAGGTCGAAGCCTGCTTGAATGATCATGGTTCGAGGCTATTTGCGGCTTGCTGCCGGCCGGAACAGGGCAATTGCCGTGTGTGGACAACGGCGGCCCATGCTCCTACGCCCGGGCGATGACCTCACCGTTCGGGATCAGGAACCAGCCGTCGTCTGTGGATCCCCAGCGGTGCCAGCCAGCCGAAATCCGGGCCAAGTCTGCTGGATTTGCGAAGCCGTATTCAAGGGCCTGCTCCGCGAAGGCCGAGTGCAGCACCCGCTCACCCCAGACCCGGGCCTGCCATCTCCGTTGCTGCCCGGTGGCATACAGCCAGTTGCTGCTGGTGGGGGCCACGTCGCCGAAGCCTGCGGATTGGACCCAGGACACGAGCCGGCGGCCGGCGTCGGGCTCGGCTCCGTTGCGGCGGGCGATCCGCTGGTACAGGTCCATCCATTCGTCCAGCTCAGGGATGGCGGGGTACCAGCTCATGCCGTGGAAATCAGCATCGCGCACTGCCACAATGCCGCCCGGCTTCGCCACCCGGCGCATCTCGCGCAACGCTTCCACCGGGTCGGTGAGGTGCTGGAGCACCTGGTGGGCATGGACGACGTCGAACGTTTCGTCCTCGAAGTCGAGGTCGTAGATGTTGCCGGCCAGGAACTCGGCATTGGCCACGCCGCGCTCGGCGGCCAGTGCCGTGGCCTGGGCGATGATGTCCGGTGACCGGTCCAGGCCGGTGACCTTTCCGGGCGACACCAGCCCCGCGAAATCGCAGGTGATGCTCCCAGGGCCGCAGCCGACGTCGAGCACTGAAACCCCGGGCGTGAGGTGGGGAATGACAAAGGCCGCGGAGTTCTCCGCGGTCCTGGAGGCGTGGGCGCGGACCACCGACTCGTGGTGGCCGTGGGTGTACACATCGTCGTCGTCAGGCTGCTGCGTACTCATAATGAGACGCTACCCCTCCGCAGTGAAAAACGGACGGAACCCGACCTACTTGGGCGGGGGAGGGGAGGCGGGGCCGTCGTCGGCGGCTTCCTCGCGGGCCGCGACGGTGGCGTCCACCATGGCGGTCATAAACCGGCTGACGAGCTCCAGCTCTTCGGGGGAGAAGCCCGCCATTGCAGAACCCATGTGGAGGGAAAGTGGCATGAACATGGCTCTGCCGTCCTGGAAGGCCTTGGGTGTCATGCGCAGCTGGACCTGTCGCCGGTCCGCGCCGAGACGTTCCCTGACCACGTGCCCTGAACTGTCCAGCCGGTCGATGAGGGCGGTGGTGGCGGGCGAGCTGAGGTTGAGTTCCTTGCGCAGGATGCCCGGCGTGACCACCAGGCCCTTGGCGGTGTGCCGCATGATCACCGCGAGCGCATTGAGGTCCGTGCGGTGCATGTCGTTGCGGCCGCCGGCGGTGTCCACGTAGCGGTTGGCCTCCAGTGTGAAGTCCTGCAGCAGGCGGACCAGGGCGAAGGGTGCGGAGTCCGGTGGGCGCTGGAACGCTTCGTCCGTCATGTCCGACCTCCTCCACTCGCTTGCCTGGTGCCCGTGATCGGGCCTGGTGCCCTGACGGATATTACGGCAGCGATGCCTGAAACGGAGTCCCGAACAGGAATCTCGGTCAGAGTATTTATCTCCATGGTAGAGATACTCTAGGATGGAATAAAGTCTACCGCGGCCACCCCGAGCGAAGCAGGAATCATGAAATCCCGTCCCCAACACAGTGCGAGGGTTCCGTTCTGGCTTCGCTGGCTCCTTCCCGTTTTGTTGGTGCTCATTTGGCTGGCCATCGCCGGGGTGGGCGGACCCACGTTCGGCCGGCTCGACGAGGTCTCCTCGAATGACCAGGCTTCCTTCCTTCCGGCCAGCGCCGAAGCCACCGCTGCGCAGGACTGGCAGACGAAGTTCCGCGATTCAGGCGAAGTGCCGGCGGTCATCGTCGTCGAGAACCACGCTGCCATCAGCCCCGCGGAGCTTGGCGAACTGGCATCCCTGAAGAGTGGGCTGGAGGGCCTGGAGCTGGGCAGCGCGGTGATCGGCCCCATCCCGTCCGAGGACGGGAAAGCGGTCCAGTTCATCGCCCCGATCGGGTCCTCCGACGAGCTGAAGGAATCCGTCCAGGAGTTGCGGGCCTTCCTGGCGGAATCCGCACCTCAAGGCATGCAGACCTTCGTCACCGGCCCCGCGGGCCTGACGGCAGACCTGGTCAGCGCGTTCGCCGGCATCGACGGCATCCTGCTCCTGGTGGCACTCGGTGCGGTCTTCCTGATCCTGCTGGCCGTCTACCGCTCGCTCCTCCTGCCCCTCGCCGTGCTGCTCACTTCCGTCTTTGCGCTTTGCGCCGCCATCCTGCTGGTGTTCGGCATGGCCAAGCTCGGCTGGATCCAGTTGAGCGGCCAGAGCCAGGGCATCCTGTCCATCCTGGTGATCGGCGCGGCCACGGACTATGCCCTGCTGTACGTGGCGCGGTTCCGCGAGGCCCTGACCCATACCCGCAACCGGACCGAAGCCGTGCTGACTGCGTGGAAAGCGTCGTTCGAACCCATCCTGGCTTCCGGCGCCACCGTCATCATCGCCTTGCTCTGCCTGCTGTTCTCCGACCTGAACTCCAACAAGGCGTTGGGCCCTGTTGCGGCTGCTGGCATTCTCTGCGCGCTCTTCGCCGCGCTGACGCTGTTGCCCGCTCTGATGGCGCTCTTGGGCCGGGCCGCGTTCTGGCCGTTCCGCCCCAGGCTGGTTCTGGCAGGCGAGCGTGAGCCCGAGCTGGTCACCGGCCTGGAGGGGCAGAAGGGCATCTGGCGGGCCACGGGTTCGCTGGTCTCCCGCCGCCCGCGCACGGTCTGGGTCGCGTCGGTCCTCCTCTTGCTGGTGGCTTCGGCCGGGGTGCTTCAGCTGAAGGCCAACGGCGTGCCGCAGACCGACGTCATCCTCACCGCGTCCAATGCGGTGGACGGACAGGACGCGCTGGCGCGGCATTTCGACGCCGGCAGCGGCAGCCCCGCCGTCGTAATTGCGGACGAAAGCAAAGCCGATGAAGTGCTGGCAAAAGTCAAAGCGGCCGACGGGGTGGGGGACGCCTATCTCCTGGCTGGAGGCGGGGTACCGATTATTTCCAGCGAACCAGCAGCCCCCGGCGCTCCAAGCACTCCCGGCGCACCGGACGTCCACGACGGCAAGGTGCTGATCAACGCCACGCTTAACTACGCCGCGGATTCCATTGAGGCAGAGGATGCAGTCAAGGCGCTGCGCGAGGAGGTAAAAACGGTCGACGCCGGCGCGCTGGTTGGCGGCGTGACCGCCACTGCGCTGGACACCAACACCACCGCCCAGCGCGACCTGGCGATCATCATCCCCATCGTGCTGGCGGTCATCCTGCTCATCCTGATGCTGCTGCTGCGATCTGTCTTGGCGCCGGTCCTGTTGGTGCTTTCGGTGGTGCTGTCCTACGGGGCGGCCATGGGCGTCTCGGCGCTGGTTTTCAACAACATCCTCGGCTTCCCGGGTGCCGACGCCACCGTCCCGTTGTTCGGGTTTGTGTTCCTGGTGGCCCTGGGCGTGGACTACAACATCTTCCTAATGAGCCGTGTGCGGGAAGAGTCGCTGAAACACGGGACCCGGCCGGGCATCCTGCGCGGACTCGGCGTGACCGGCGGAGTGATCACCTCGGCCGGCGTGGTGCTGGCTGCCACGTTCGCAGCCCTGGGCGTCATCCCCATCATGTTCCTGGTGCAGCTGGCCTTCATTGTGGCGTTCGGCGTCCTGCTGGACACCGTGCTGGTCCGCTCGCTGCTGGTCCCCGCCCTGGCGCACGACATCGGCCCGCGCATCTGGTGGCCGGGCAAGCTCGGCAGGCCGGAGCTGGATGTTGCGGTGCGGCGGGATGCTGGCGTGCTGGCCGCCAGTGCCTTGGACACCGATCTGGAACCCGCAGAGGACGCCGGTCGCCGCTAGGACGATGACCCCGTCACGCCAGGCACGCTTTTGGCTGCCGACGAACGGCACGGCCCCGAAATCCCGCGGCTTCGCTTTTTCGGGGGGCCCAAAGCCTGCTCCGCGTGACACGGACTCTGCCTGACGGGTGGGCCTCACCCCTGCGCGCGCCACCAGGCTACCGTGGCAGCGGCTGCCTCGGCCGGGGGTGTCGGCCGCAGGCCAAACGCTGCCTCGCTGGCGGCCGATTCCATCACAAACGGCTGCTCGAACTGATAAAGTATTTCGGCAAGTTCGCGGACGTCCTTCGAGAACACGCCCATTCCCCGCAGCGCCCAGCCCGGTATGGCTCCCAGCTTCGGCGCCTGTACGCCGCCAGCCTCGGTGAACGCGGTGGCGAGCTGCCGCTGCGTGACCGCCGGACCCGTGGGCGCGTGCCACACCTTGTTCCACAGCGACGGCGTCCCCGCGGCATGGATCATCGCGGCCGCCAGGTCCGGAACGTAGGTGAATGAATGGGGCTGATTGGTGCCCCCGATGACCCAGAGTTTCTTGCCGGCCAGCACCGTGGGGACCATGCGCTCGCCGGCATGTGAGGTTCGCACCCGAGGGCCAAAGAAATCGCCGGCAACCACGCTGACAGTGTTGGTCGGAGAGGCGTCCCGCGCCGCCAGGAGTTTGGTGCGGACACCCCGCTTGCGGCCCTCGGCAGTCCGCGGACCCGCCTCGACCATGGGGCGTTCAGGCTCGCTGTACGAGAAAAGGCTTTCCGGAAAAACGACGACGGCGCCTGCCTCGCCTGCTGCGGACAGCACCGTTTGATCGCTGCGGGGCAGTTCTGCTTGCCACGCATCCACGGTGTAGGAGGAGCCGTGGATGCAGTGGAAGACGGCGGTGGCGCCCGCGAAGACGTCCCGCAGTTGGGCGGCATTCTGGACGTCGGCCTTCACCCGTTCCACCAGCGGGTGGTCGGGGCCGCTGCCGGAGCGGGTGAGGATCCTGACGTTTTTCCCCTGCTTGGCGAGCTGTTCTGCAACCGTCCAGCCCACAGGCCCCGCGCCCGTTACTACGTATACACCGTTCATGACTTCCCCTTCAGGATTCGCAATTGAGAGCACTGCTCTGCTTTGTGCGATGCTGGACCAATGAATGACCCTGCCGCGGACGCGGAAACCATCCTTCGGACGCCGCGGGAGCGCGCCCGGGCCCAGACCATTGCTGACATCGTCAGGCTGGGCAGGGGCCACTTGGCAACGCACGGCGCGGCAGCCCTGTCCCTCCGTGCCGTTGCAAGGGATCTTGGCGTGGTCTCCTCCGCGGTCTACCGGTACGTGGCCAACCGCGACGAGCTTCTCACGCTGCTTCTGGTGGACGCCTACAGCGAGCTCGGCGACGCCGTGGATGCCGCGGTGAACGCGTTGCCGGAGCGCGACTTCGATGGCAGGTTCAAGGCGCTCGGCCGGGCTGTCAGGACATGGGCCCTACGGGAACCGGCCCGGTACGGTCTCCTTTTCGGGAGTCCGGTCCCCGGCTACCAGGCTCCCTCGGTCCAGACCACACCCCCGGGAACGCGCGTGATCTACCGCCTGATCGGCATTCTCGACGGCGCCTACCGGGCAGGTGCCCTGACCGTGACGACGGCGCGCACCGCCGTCATACCTTCTGCCCTGTCCGCCGACCTGGAAGCGATCCGCAGCGAACTTGGGCTCGCCATGCCGGAAGAACTCCAGGCGAACGGTGCCCTCGTGTGGACGTCGCTCTTCGGGGCCGTGAGTTTCGAGGTCTTTGGCCAATATGGGGCGGATACGTTCCGCGCCCGGGACGAACTCTTTGAACACCACCTCACCGTCCTCGCGGGGATGGCCGGGCTCGTGCCTGACAGAAACCCGCGGGACGCCCTGAAGTCTGCGGCCACCCCTGTTTAGCCCGCCTCCGGATGGGTAGACTCCAAATGCGCCCGGATGGACGCGGAAACTCAAAGGAGAGATCACGTCATGAGTGAGAACACCGCACCTGAAGAAGATCGCCGCAAGGGCAGCACCGAGCCCGGGTTGGAGGGTGAGGGTGGCCAGTATGAGGAAGGCGACTACGGCGAGGCCGGCGTCGTAGGCGGCGCGGAGAACCAGCCCGAGGAGGGCGACTATCCCGAAGGCGACTACGGCGAGGCCGGCTCTGTTGACAGCGCCCGCGAGGTGGAAGTGGACGAGGACAAGAACCGGTAGCGGCCGTTCACGCACAGCGAACTACTGCCAGGGAAGCGGATTTCCCGCCTGAAAACCCCGGGATCCCGGGGGCTCGCTGAAGATGCCGTGACCCAAAAATCCAAAGTTGAGCGCACTCCGCTCAACTTTGGATTGACATCGCTTGTGCCTTGAGTAAACTTGAGTGCAGAACGCTCAACACGAGCGCCAGCAAGTTTCCAAGGAAAGAAGGAAGCAACACATGTCACGTGCAGTAGGTATCGACCTCGGAACCACCAACTCCGTCGTCTCCGTTCTCGAAGGTGGCGAGCCCACCGTTATTGCCAACGCCGAGGGCGGCCGCACCACGCCGTCCGTCGTTGCATTCTCCAAGTCCGGCGAAGTCCTGGTTGGCGAGATCGCCAAGCGCCAGGCCGTCAACAACATCGACCGCACCATTCATTCCGTCAAGCGCCACATGGGCACTGACTGGAACGTCGCCATCGATGACAAAAAGTACACGGCGCAGGAAATCTCCGCACGCATCCTGATGAAGCTGAAGAACGACGCCGAGTCCTACCTCGGCGAAAAGGTCACCGACGCCGTCGTCACCGTTCCCGCGTACTTCAACGACGCCCAGCGCCAGGCCACCAAGGAGGCCGGCGAAATCGCAGGCCTCAACGTCCTGCGCATCGTCAACGAGCCCACCGCGGCCGCTCTGGCGTACGGCCTGGACAAGGGCAAGGAAGACGAGCTCATCCTGGTCTTCGACCTCGGCGGCGGAACCTTCGATGTCTCCCTGCTGGAAGTCGGCAAGGATGAAGACAACTTCTCCACCATCCAGGTCCGCTCCACCGCCGGTGACAACCACCTTGGCGGCGACGACTGGGACCAGCGCGTTGTTGATTACCTGCTGAACCAGCTCAAGGTCAAGGGCATTGACCTGTCCAAGGACAAGATCGCCCTGCAGCGCCTGCGTGAAGCCTCGGAGCAGGCCAAGAAGGAACTCTCTTCTTCCAGCAGCACCAACGTTTCGCTCCAGTACCTCTCCGTCACCCCCGATGGCCCGGTCCACCTGGACGAGCAGCTGACCCGCGCCAAGTTCCAGGACCTCACCAAGGACCTGCTGGACCGCACCAAGAAGCCGTTCCAGGACGTCATCAAGGAAGCCGGCATCAAGCTCTCCGAGATCGACCACATCGTCCTCGTGGGCGGTTCCACCCGTATGCCCGCTGTCTACGACCTGGTCAAGGAACTGGCCGGCGGCAAGGAACCGAACAAGGGCGTCAACCCGGATGAAGTTGTAGCCGTTGGCGCAGCACTACAGGCCGGCGTTCTGAAGGGTGAGCGCAAGGACGTCCTGCTGATCGACGTCACCCCGCTGTCCCTGGGCATCGAAACCAAGGGTGGCGTGATGACGCACCTGATCGAGCGCAACACCGCCATCCCCACGAAGCGGTCCGAGACCTTCACCACGGCTGATGACAACCAGCCGTCCGTGGCCATCCAGGTCTTCCAGGGCGAGCGCGAGTTCACCCGCGACAACAAGCCGCTGGGCACGTTTGAGCTGACCGGCATCGCGCCGGCTCCGCGCGGCGTCCCGCAGGTCGAGGTCACGTTCGACATCGACGCCAACGGCATCGTCCACGTCTCCGCGAAGGACAAGGGCACCGGCAAGGAACAGTCCATGACCATCACCGGTGGCACCGCGCTCTCCAAGGAAGACATTGAGCGCATGGTCAAGGACGCCGAGGAGCACGCAGCCGAGGACAAGGCCCGCCGTGAGGCGACCGACACCCGCAACACCGCCGAGCAGCTCGCCTACTCCGTGGACAAGCTGATCGCCGACAACGCCGACAAGCTGCCCGAAGAGGTCAAGACCGAGGTCCAGGCCGACGTCGACGAGCTCAAGAAGGCCCTCGAAGGCACCGATGACGCAGCCGTGAAGACCGCGTTCGAGAAGCTCCAGGCTTCCCAGTCGAAGCTCGGCGAAGCCATCTACGCCCAGGCCGGTTCGCCGGACGGTGCCACCGGTGCCGCCGGTGCCGAAGGCGCCGCTGGTGGCGCCCCCGCCGGCGACAAGGCTGCTGATGAGGACATCGTCGACGCCGAGATCATCGACGAAGACGAAG
This sequence comes from Pseudarthrobacter cellobiosi, assembly GCF_023913815.1. Classification (NCBI taxonomy): domain Bacteria; kingdom Bacillati; phylum Actinomycetota; class Actinomycetes; order Micrococcales; family Micrococcaceae; genus Pseudarthrobacter; species Pseudarthrobacter cellobiosi. The sequence continues at coordinate 289,238 of NZ_JAMXBK010000026.1, read as the reverse complement.
CGAAGAAGTAGCCATGCCGCACCACGGTAACGAGGACGAGCACAACTCATCCGCGAACCAGGAGCCGGTCATCCGGGACAACCGCAAGGTTGACCCGGTGACAGGGCAGGCCCGGCACCCGGAGGGCGAGCAGCCCGCTGACGCTCCGGTCGGCGAGTCTCCGGTGGGCGAGCCCCCGGTTGGCGAGCCTGTGGACAGCGACGGCGATGCACTCGCCCAGGCCGAGGAAATCCTGAACGGCATCGAGGTGCCCGCCGAGGAATCGGTGGCACAGGGTGCAGGACACGCTGAAGCTGCCGAGCTGAAGAACGATCTCCTCCGCCTCCAGGCTGAATACGTCAACTACCGCAAGCGCGTTGAGCGCGACCGGGCCGTGGCAGGGGAGATGGCCGTTATCGGCGTCCTGAACTCCCTGCTTCCGGTGCTTGACGACGTCGATGCTGCCCGCCAGCACGGTGACCTGACCGACGGCCCGTTCGCCGCGATCGCCACCAAGCTGGAGAATGCGCTGAAGACGTACGGCCTGGTCCGCATTGACGAGACCGGAGTGGAGTTCGATCCCACGATCCACGAGGCCCTCATCCAGCAGCCGGGCGAGGACATCGAGGTTGACACCGTCAGCCAGGTCCTCCGCTCCGGCTACCGGTCAGGCGAACGCGTCCTCCGCGCAGCGCAGGTCATCGTCGCAGTCCCGGCCTAGCATTACCCCATCAAGATGGCAGTTCGCGGCAGTGTTTCGCAAGAACATTGCCGCGAACTGCCATCTCGGCACAGAGATTTGAAAGGAAACGCCATTGGCTAGCCAGGATTGGGTGGACAAGGACTTTTACGCGATCCTTGGTATCGCCAAGGACGCTTCCGACGCCGACATCAAGAAGGCCTACCGGAAACTTGCCCGCCAGCACCACCCGGACACCAACTCGGGAGACGTTGCGTCGGAGAAGAAGTTCAAGGACATCTCCGAAGCCTATTCAGTGCTGTCTGATCCGGACGAGCGCCAGCAGTATGACGCCATCCGGGCCATGGGTGGCGGCGCGCGCTTTGCCCCCGGCGGTGCCGGTGCCGGTGCCGGTAACGGCGGCTTCGAGGACATGTTCGGCGGCCTGTTCACCGGCGGCGCGCGGCGTCAGCCCGGCGGGTTCAACACCTCAGGCGGCATCCCGCCCGAGTTTGCTGACCTGTTTGGCGGCGGCGGCTTCGGCGGCCAGACGGGCTTCCAGCGTCCGCCTTCGAAAGGTGCCGACCGTACGGCTACCACCAGCATTTCCTTCTCCGGGTCCATCCGCGGCACCACTATCGGCCTGCGCGAACCCAGCGGTGACGTCATCGACGTCCGCGTTCCCGCCGGCATCAAGGACGGCCAGAAAGTGCGCGTCCGCGGCAAGGGCCAGCCAGGACCCGCCGGCAACGGCGACCTCATGGTGGCCGTGTCCGTCAAGCCCCACGAGTTTTACACGCGCGACGGCGACAACCTCCGCATCCATGTCCCGGTCACCTTCCCGGAAGCTGCCTTGGGCGCCGACATCCAGGTCCCCACCATCGACGGCGAGACCGTCAAGGTCCGCGTTCCGGCCGGCACGCCCTCGGGGCGTACGCTCCGGGTCAAAGGCCACGGCGTGAAGACCTCCAAGGTCACCGGCGATCTCCTGGTGACCATCGACGTCGCAGTTCCGAAGAACCTGAACAAGGAAGCCGAAGCGGCCGTGAAGGCCTTTGCCGAAGCCACCGCCGACGCCGATGTCCGTGAAGGCCTGGCCGCCAAGGCCCGGCTCTAAGCAACGGAGCAGACCGTGGACATCAGCGCAGACCAGCCGATCTTCGTGATCTCCGTCGCGGCTGAACTGGCGGATATGCACCCGCAGACGCTCCGGCAGTATGACCGGCTGGGCATTGTCTCGCCCAGCCGGGCGCCGGGGAAGTCGCGCCGCTATTCGCAGCGGGACATCAACATGCTGCGCGAAGTCCAGCGGCTGTCCCACGAAGGCGTGTCGCTCGAAGGCATCAAACGGATCCTTGAGCTCGAAAACCAGGTGGCCGCGCTGCAGCGCAGGGTGAGCGAGCTGACTGAGGAGCTGGGCCGCCGTCGTGATCCCCTTGATTCGCGGATCTTCGCGGCCGGTGCCGCCGGCGATGTGGTGAGCCTGGCCCGCGGCCAGCGCCCCCGCGCGCGGTCCCAGGCCGTGGTGGTCTGGCGGCCCCGGGCGCTCGGCGAATAAGCGGCGGGGGAAGCCCCGCCGGCGCCTGGACAGCCTTCCCGCTTCTTGGATCTGCGTATATCCGCAGGTCAGGGCCGGTTATCCGTGCCCGGGCCGGATTATGTCCGGCTACCGGGCCAAAGTTACGCCGCGGCAGATTTCCCGCAGGTTAACTCTCCCAGGGCCCGCATTCCCGCGGTTTTCTCCCGCACAGCTGTCGTGCGCCTCAACTCCCGGCCGGCCCGGCGAGCCGCCCCGAAACGGTCTCGAAACCAACCGGGCAGGCGCCGAAACAATTCGCTCCTACGTTCATCGCAAGGGGTCACTTCTGACGGACCTCGGAGGCGAGCCGCTGCCCAGCGCAGCGGCGGAGTGAGAAGCAGGTACACATGAGTTTTTCGGTCACCAAACGCGCTTTCCTTCCTCTGGCGGCAGCCGCCATGGCCACTGTCCTGGCAGGTTGCGGCAGCCAGATAGCCGATCCGGCGTCCGCCGGCTCCACCGCGAGCAGCGGCAGTTCCTGTGTCAACACCTCAGGCAGCAGCATCAAGGTGGGGTTCATCAACTCGCTCTCAGGCACCATGGCCATCAGCGAGAGCACCGTCTTCGACTCCCTGACCCTGGCCGCCGAGGAGATCAACGCTTCCGGCGGTGTCCTGGGCAAACAGCTTGAGGTCATCAGTGAGGACGGCGCCAGCGAACCGACCAAGTTCGCGGAGCGCGCCGGGAAACTGATCCAGCAGGACTGCACCGCCGCGGTGTTCGGCGGCTGGACCTCGTCAAGCCGCAAGGCGATGCTCCCCGTGTTTGAGGCCAACGACGCGCTGCTGTTCTATCCGGTGCAGTACGAGGGCCTGGAGTCGTCGAAGAACATCTTCTACACCGGGGCCACCACCAACCAGCAGATCATTCCTGCCTTGGACTACCTGGCGGAGCAGGGAACCAAGTCCCTTTTCCTGGTTGGCAGTGACTACGTCTTCCCGCGAACAGCCAACAAAATCATCCATGCCTACGCGGCGGCCAAGGGCATCGAAGTCCTCGGCGAAGAGTACGCCCCGCTCGGCTCCACGGAATTTTCCACCATCGTCAACAAAGTCCGGGACTCCAAGGCCGATGCGGTCTTCAACACCCTCAACGGCGACAGCAACGTGGCCTTCTTCCGCCAGTACAAGGGCGTTGGCCTGACGGCGGACAGCATGCCCGTGGTCTCTGTTTCCATCGCCGAAGAGGAAGTCCCCGGCGTCGGCCTGGACAACGTCGAAGGCCAACTGACGGCCTGGGATTACTACCAGACCCTGGACACCCCGGCCAACAAGAAGTTCGTGGCAGCGTTCAAGGCGAAGTTCGGCGCCGAGCGGGTCACGAGCGACCCCATGGAAGCTGCCTACACTTCGCTGTACCTGTGGAAAGCCATGGTGGAGAAGGCAGCTTCATTTGAAGTGGACAAGGTGCAGGCCGCCGCGGACGGTGTGACATTCGAAGCGCCTGAAGGCCTGGTCACGGTCAACGGGGAGAACAACCACATCACCAAGACACCCCGCATCGGCAAGATCAATTCAGCGGGCCTGATCGACACGGTGTGGTCATCGCCCGCGGCCGTTGAACCGGATCCTTATCTGTCCACCTACGACTGGGCCGAGAGCCTGGCCAAGTAGCGGCCGCGGAAAACATCGACGAAAGGCCTGCTGGAATGGAACTCCTAATAGGGCAGATGTTCGCCGGACTCAGCCTCGGCTCGGTGCTGCTCCTGGCGGCACTGGGACTGTCGTTGACCTTCGGCCAGATGGGGGTCATCAACATGGCCCACGGCGAGTTCATGATGGCCGGGGCCTACACGGCCTTTGTGGTCCAGCAGGCCATCTCCGACGCCGGCGTATCGCTGCTGGTTTCCATTCCCGCAGGCTTCCTGGTGGGAGGTGTCCTGGGGCTGGTGCTCGAGGCGGTGCTGTTGCGCCGCATGTACCACCGGCCCCTGGACACCCTCCTGGTAACTTTCGGGGTGGCCCTCATCCTGCAGCAGGCCGCACGTGACATTTTTGGCGCACCCAGCGTCGATGTCCGCGCACCGGGGTGGCTGCAGGGAAACATCGAGTTGCTGGGCGCTCCCATCCCGCTGACCCGGCTCTTTATCCTGGGGCTCTCGCTGCTGTGCCTCGCCGGCCTGGTCCTCCTCCTGAAGGCCACGCCGCTCGGGCGCCGTATCCGGGCCGTTGTGCTGAACCGGGACCTCGCGGAAACGAGTGGGGTGTCAACCCGGCGCAGCGACCAACTGACGTTCTTCATCGGTTCGGGCCTGGCCGGCATCGCCGGCGTCGCGGTCACTCTCATAGGTTCAACAAGCCCGTACCTCGGCACCAACTACATAGTGGATGCCTTCCTGGTGGTGGTGGCCGGGGGGATCGGCCAGATCAAGGGGGCCGTCATCGCTGCCTTTGCCCTGGGAGTGCTGCAGTCCGTCTTCGAGTACTCGACGACGGCCAGCATCGGCAAGGTCCTGATCCTGATCGTGATTGTGGTGTTCCTCCAGCTTCGGCCGCAGGGCATCTTCAGCCTCAAAACAAGGAGTCTGGCATGAAAATCCTGTTGCGCGGGCGGTTGGGAACCGCGGCTGGATTCACCCTTGGCGCAGTCCTGCTCCTGGGCGTTGCACCCGCGGTGCTTCCGGCGTTCAACCTGAGCCTGCTGGGGAAGTTCCTCTGCTTCGCGATCGTGGCAGTCGGCATCGGCCTGGCTTGGGGACGCGGCGGCATGCTGACCCTGGGCCAGGGCGTGTTTTTCGGGCTTGGCGCCTACATTATGGCCATGCACATGAAGCTGGCCGACGCGTCGCTCTTCGGCGGCTCCGGAGTGCCGGACTTTATGTCCCTTTACGGCAGCGGTGAGGTGCCCGGCTGGTGGGAACCGTTCCGCAGCCCCGCGGTGACCATCCTGGCCGTGGTCCTGGTTCCGGGGCTCGTGGCACTCGTCCTCGGTTTGGCCATCTTCAAGCGCCGCGTCAAAGGCGCCTATTTCGCGATTCTCAGCCAGGCTCTCGCGGCTGCGTTCGCCGTGTTCCTGATCGGCCAGCAGGCCACAACCGGCGGTTCCAATGGACTCAACGGCTTCCGGTCCTTCTTCGGTTTTGACCTGAAGGACCCGAACAACAAGCTCATGCTGTACATGATCGCGGCGGTGGTCCTGCTGCTGTCACTCGCCATTGCCCGGCAGCTCATGCACAGCCGGTTCGGCGAGCTGCTGGTGGCGGTCCGGGACCAGGAGGAGCGCGTCCGCTTCCTGGGCTATGATCCGGCGACCGTCAAAACCGTCATCTACGTTGTTGCAGCTGTCCTGGCAGGCGTTGCCGGGGCGCTGTTCGTCCCGCTGGTCGGGATAATCTCACCGGCGGATGTGGGCGTGATCCCATCCATCGCGTTCCTCATCGGCGTCGCAATCGGCGGCCGCGCCACCCTCCTCGGGCCAGTCCTCGGCGCGGTCTCCGTAGCCGCAGCCCAGTCCAGCCTGTCTTCCACTTTCCCGTCCTTCTGGGTGTACTTCCAGGGCCTGCTGTTTGTCCTGGTCATCGGGTTTATGCCTGGCGGGCTTGCCTCATTGCCGGCGCTGCTGGGCAGGCGGCGCAGAACGTCGCCCGACGCGCCAGATCCCCTAGCGCCGCCCGACGCGTCAGATCCCGTAGGGCCGCCCGAAGCGTCAGATCCCGTAGGGCCGCCCGACGCGCCAGATCCCGACGTTGAAGAGCGAGCCACCAAGCCTGAGGAGATCAGCAGATGACGACGCCTACGCTGCTCCCTGACGGAGAGCCGCAGGCCGGGGGACTGCGCCACGGCCGGCCTAAATACCTTGAAGTCCGTAATCTCTCGGTTTCCTTTGACGGATTCCTGGCGGTGGACAACGTCAACCTTGATGTGATCCAGGGCGACCTGCGGTTCCTGATCGGACCCAATGGTGCCGGGAAAACGACGGTAATTGATGCCATCACCGGGCTGGTGCCGGCTACGGGATCGGTGAACCACACCGGCACGGAGATCCTCGGCCGCAAAGTGCACAAGATCGCCCGGCTGGGTGTGGGGCGCACCTTCCAGACCGCAAGCGTGTTTGAGAACCTCTCCGTACTCCAGAACCTCGACATCGCTGCGGGCTCCGGCCGCAGCCCGCTTCAGATGCTCCGCCGCCGGAAGACCGTGGACCCGGCCGTCGAAGAAGCATTGGACATCATCGGCCTGGCAGGCGCGGCGGACAAGAAGGCAGGCATCCTCGCCCACGGACAGAAGCAGTGGCTGGAAATCGGCATGCTCCTGGTGCAGAACTCGGACGTGCTCCTCCTGGACGAGCCAATCGCGGGGATGAGCCAGGATGAGCGCGGGGAAACCGGCGAGCTGCTGCGCCGCATCGCAGCCAACCGGATCACCCTGGTTATTGAGCACGATATGGACTTCGTCCGTGAGTTCGCCACATCGGTCTCTGTCCTTGCCGCGGGCAAGGTCCTCAGCGAGGGGAGCGTAGCGCAGGTGCAGGCAGACAGGAAGGTGCAGGACGTGTACCTGGGCACCTCGGGAACGGAAGGCCACTGATGCTGGAAATCGAAGATCTGCAGACCGGTTACGGCCGTACCCAGGTGGTCTCCGGAGTGAGCATGACCGTCCGGGAGGGAGCCGTCGTCTCGGTTCTGGGGCACAACGGTGCCGGCAAAACGACACTGCTGCGCGCCGTCGTCGGGCTCCTCAAACCCATGGCCGGACGCATCACCTTGGACGGGGAGGACATCTCGGCCCTCCGCCCACACCAGCGGGTGGCGCGTGGGATGGCCTATGTACCGCAGGGCCAGCAATCCTTCGGGCAGCTCTCTGTCATGGAGAATCTGCAGGTCGTCGCTGACGGGCGCAGGAACGGCACTGTACGCGTGGCGGAGGTCCTCGAGATGTTTCCCGCGCTCCGGCCACTGCTGGCACGGCGGGCCGGGCTGTTGTCGGGTGGCCAGCGGCAGCAGCTTGCCATTGCCCGGGCGTTGATCACCGAGCCGCGCCTTCTGATCCTGGACGAACCAACCGAGGGCATCCAGCCCAACGTTGTGGCCGAGATCGAAGCGACCATCGTCAAGCTGTCCCGGCGCAACGGCATGAGTATCCTCCTGGTGGAGCAGCACATCGGTTTTGCCCTCCATGCTGCGGACAGCTACTACGTCCTTTCGGCCGGAAGGGTCTCGTCCTCAGGAGCCGGCGGCGCCGGATCGGCGGCCAATGTGCGGCAGGCAATGCTCATCTGAGGCAAGAACAACGCTTGTCCGATGCCGGAAAAGCGAGTACTCACTACTCGTGACCGGACCGCCCCCACTGGCTTGAATGGAACTTCAGCTGGGTCTCACAGCGCAGGTTCGAGCCTTTGGGGGTTTCTCGTGTTTGGTTCTTCAGTCGTTATGTTCGCAGGGTCCAGTGTTGGGCTGATCCTGCTTGCCGTCGGTCAGGCCGTCGTGGTGGTGTGCATGTGCTTTGACATGGTGCGGGCGCTGTCCGTACCGAGGTCGCACCGGCGCTACGTGGCCAGTACGGTCTTCCGAACGCTGGCCATTCCGTCCATCATCGCTGCCGGCATGAGCGTGCTGATCGACGCGCTGGCCTGGTCCTGGATGGAGGTTGGCATGTCGATGTTCGTGATGGTGGCGATCATCTTCCGCCTGCACCACGACAAGGACGAAGACAACTGGTGGAAGGGCAAGGGCAAAAAACTCGCCCGCTGGGCCAGGCGCCAGTTCAGCTCCGGAACGTCGGTAGCGCCGGCGATGGGGTAGGACCCGGCGACCCGGGCTCACGGTCGCAGGGGGCTGGTTGTGGCTTGCATCACGGCCGCGTAGAATTCCACTTCAGGGCGTGATTCATATATGGAACGTTGAGTTCTATTATCGAACTCGATGTCTCCCAGCCACACAACGAAGTGAGGAAAGCCCGTGCAGTTCCACCACCACGGTTACGTATCCGGTGACCCTCGGGTCCAGCCAGCCGCCGGCGTCGGCATTAATCGGCCCGCCGAGCTCCCCGACGAAGTGGACGTGCTCATCGTGGGCACCGGCCCTGCGGGCATGCTCGCCGCGGCCCAGCTCTCCCGGTTCCCCGGCGTCACCACGCGCATCGTGGAGCGCCGCCCAGGGCGGCTCGTCATCGGCCAGGCGGACGGCATCCAGGCCCGCAGCGTCGAGACCTTCCAAGCTTTCGGTTTCGCCGAGCGCATCATCGCCGAGGCGTACCGCATCACCGAAATGGCGTTCTGGAAACCGGACCCCGCCGACCATTCCCGGATCGCCCGCGCCGCCCGCACGCCGGACGACCCCACGGGCATCAGCGAGTTCCCGCACCTCATCGTCAACCAGGCCCGCGTGCTGGACTACTTCGCCGAGTACATGGCCAACGCGCCAGCGCGGATGTCGCCCGACTACGGCTATGAGTTCCGCAGCCTCGATATAGGCGACGGCGACTACCCCGTCACTGTGAGGCTCGTCCACACTTCAGGACCTGAGGAGGGCCAGGTGCGGGTGGTCCGCGCCAGGTACGTCGTCGGCGCGGACGGCGCACGCAGCAAGGTGCGCGAATCGATCGGCTGCACCATGGCCGGCGACCAGGCCCATCACGCGTGGGGAGTCATGGACGTCCTCGCCGTCACAGACTTCCCCGACATCCGCACAAAATGCGCCATCCAGTCCGGTGCGGGCGGCAGCATCCTGCTGATCCCGCGCGAAGGCGGGCACCTCTTCCGCATGTACGTTGACCTCGGTGAGGTCGCGCCGGAGGACCACGGGGCCGTGCGCAGCACTACCATCGAGCAAATCATCGGCCACGCGAACACCATCCTGCACCCCTACACCCTGGACGTCCGCAACGTCGCCTGGCACAGCGTGTATGAGGTTGCCCACCGCCTCACGGACAGGTTCGACGACGTCCTTCCGAACCAGCGCGGGACGCGCACACCCCGCGTGTTCATCACCGGCGATGCCTGCCACACGCACAGCGCCAAGGCTGGCCAGGGCATGAACGTCTCGCTGCAGGACGGTTTCAATCTGGGCTGGAAGCTCGGCCATGTGCTCGAGGGCCGCAGCCCGGCAAGCCTGCTGGCCACGTACTCGGCCGAGCGCCAGGTGGTGGCGAAGAACCTGATCGACTTCGACAAAGAGTGGTCCACCATGATGGCGAAGAAGCCCGAGGAGTTTGCGAACCCCTCCGAGCTTGAGGACTTCTACGTCAGCACCGCCGAGTTCCCCGCGGGCTTCATGACCCAGTACACGCCGTCCATGATTACCGCAGAACCGGTGCACCAGCACCTGGCCGCCGGTTTCCCCATCGGCAAACGGTTCAAGTCCGCGCCCGTGGTGCGGGTGTGCGACGGCAACCCGATGCATCTCGGCCACCACGCCACGGCGGACGGCCGGTGGCGAATCTACGTCTTCGCCGACGCGGCAGCACCCCAGACGGCGTCGCCGCCCACAGAACGGCCGACGGCGGAACAACAGGATGCCGGACAGCCGACGGCGGGACAGCACGCGTCGCCGTCGTCCGTCGCCGACTTCGCCGAGTGGATCGCGAACTCGGCGGAATCGCCGCTGGCCGCAACGCCGTCGGGCGCTGACCGGGACGCGTGGTTCGACGTGAAGGTCATCTACCAGCAGGACCACACAAACGTTGATATCGGGGCTGTTCCGGCGGCGTTCAAGCCGTCAGTCGGGCCGTTCCAGCTGACTGACTACGAGAACGTTTACGCCACCGATCCCGCAGCTGACATCTTCGAGCTCCGCGGCCTGGACCGCGGCGGCGTGGTGGTGGTGGTCCGGCCGGACCAGTACGTGGCCAATGTCCTGCCAGTGGGCGCGACGGCGGAACTCGCCGCGTTTTTCGCTCCCCTCCTACTGCTCCATGAGAAGGGCAAGCTGCCCAAGGAGGCCTGACCGGCGGGGCATCGGTCCGCGGTCCCGACTTCGAGAATCGCCCTCCCGCTCCAGCGGGAAAGGGATCAGGCAGTGACTGTCTGCGCGGTCCGGAACTCGGCAGCGGGATAGACACCCAGGATGCGGACTTCGGTGGTAAAGAAATCCAGTTCCTCAAGGGCCAGGCGCAACGGCAGGTCCTCGGGGTGTCCTTCGACGTCCACCATGAACATCGTGGCGGCGAATTCGTCGCCCACCATGTAGCTCTCCAGCCGCGTCATGTTCACGCCGTTCGTGGCAAATCCGCCCAGCGCCTTGAACAGCGCCGACGGGACGTTCCTGACGCGGAACACAAAGCTGGTCACCGCCGGTCCGGGCAGCTCTTCGCGGGTGGGCAGTTCCTTTTCCCGCGCCAGGACCACAAAACGGGTGGTGTTGGACGGGTCGTCCTCGACCCGCGACGCCAGCACCTCAAGGCCGTAGATCTCGGCGGCGAGCGGGGGAGCGAGGGACAGTTTGGTGGGGTCGTTCCACTCGCGGACCTCCCGGGCGGAACCGGCGGTATCCCCGGCAATGACCGGACGCAGTCCGGCCTCCCGGATCAGGCGGCGGCACTGGCCCAGGGCGTGGATGTGGCTGTGGACCTCCGTGGCCGCCTCGATGGTGCTGCCCGGAATGCCCAGCAGGTCAAAGTGGATGGGCAGGAAGAACTCGCCCACGATCTGCAGGTTCGACTGGGGGAGCAGGATGTGGATGTCCGCCACCCGGCCGGCGATCGAGTTCTCAATCGGAATCATCGCCAGCTCCGCCTCGCCGCCGGAGACAAGCTCGAAGGCGTCCTCGAAGCTGGCGCAGGGAATGCTTTCCAGCTGGGGGAACATCTGCATGCACGCGATATTGGAGTTGGCGCCGGGCTCACCCTGGTACGCAATCTTCTGGGCCATGGTCCGTATGGTTTCACGGCAGGTGCCCGCCCACCCAACTGAGTAGCGTCAAGTGCCGTTTTGAGGGTCCAAAACGGCTGATACCGCTACTCAGTTGGGGCATCAGAGGGCGGGGAGCCATGGAGCCAGAGGCATTGGTGCGACGCCAGCAGTGTTGGCTTAGCCCGCGCCCAGACGCATGGACACCTGGTACCGGTCGGAGCGGTACGTTGAGACGGCGTATTCGATGGGCGTGCCGGGGTCCTCCTGGCCGGTGAACGAACGGCGCCGGAAGAGCAGGACAGGTGCCCCCGGCTCGATGTCCAGCAGCGCGGCGGTCTCGTCAGGGGCGGCGGCGGCCTCGACGGTCTGTTCCGCATGCTGCACCGGGTGCCCTGCGGCGCCAAGGGCCCGGTAAAGGGACCCCGTCAGGTCTTCCGAGAGTAGCCCGGGGACCAGCGCTGGCGGCAGCCACGATTCGTCCACACTGACGGGCGCGCCGTTCGCGAGCCGCAGCCTGCGGACGCGATAGGCCGCTTCCCCGGGCGCCAGGCCGAGGTGATCGGCGGCCGCCGCCGGCGGCACTGCCGTGGAGGCGTTGATGACCCGTGTGCTGGGTTCGAATCCGGCTGCCCGCATGTCCTCGTTGAACGAGGCCAGGTGCAGGGTGGAACGCACCAGCCCGTGGGAGACGAACGTGCCTTTCCCCTTGATCCGCACCAATGCGCCGTCCTGGACCAGGTCCGAAATGGCACGGCGCACCGTGATCCGGGAGACTCCGAACTGCTCCTCCAGCTGGCGCTCACCCAGCAGGGCATCGCCGGGCCGCATTGTGGTGGCCACCAGTTGCTGGAGTTGCCTGCGGACCCAGACGTGTTTTAGTTCCCCTGCCGTATCCATGTCTCCTATTTTCCGGGAATTTTGAACAGGTGGCCGCCTGATTCCACCCGGCCACCGGAGGCCGGAGGTTCGATGGCGTCCGCCGCGCTGTCCAGGATCACCACGGGACTGCACATGCTCAGGTCCTTTGAGCGGACCAGTGTGACGTCCACGGTGATCATGGGGTCGCCGGCGCGGACCTGGTCCCCCTTTTGCGCGAGCACGGTGAAGCCCTCGCCCTTCAGGCCGACGGTGTCGATGCCGACGTGGACCAGCACGGCGGGCCCGGACGCGTGCTGGACGATGTAGGCGTGGGGCATGACCTTGATGACCCTGCCGTCCAGCGGTGCGACGGCGGTGAGGACGCCGGCGTCGTCGTCGGGAACTACGGCGGCGCCGCCACCTACAAGCCCCTTGGCGAATACGGGGTCCGGCACCTCGTTCAGGGGAATAAGCCGGCCCGGCAGGGGGGAGACAACGCTGATGACCTGGGCTGGTGCTTCCGTGCTCACGTCAGGCGTGCTCACCTCAGGACTGCTCACATCAGGTCCTGGATGTCTTCGGCGAGGCTTTCGGCTTCCGGACCCACAACCACCTGGACCACCGTGCCGGACATCATGACGCCGTGGGCACCCGCGGCCTTGAGGGCGGCCTCGTCAACCCGGGAGGAGTCCACCACCTCGGTGCGAAGGCGGGTGATGCACCCTTCGATTTCTTCGACGTTGTCGGCGCCGCCAAGGGCGGCGAGGATGATTTCTGCTTTGGACATGTCCACTCCTGAGTTCGTTTCGCGGTGAATGACACCGGGTCCGGAAGCTTTTTTACGGCTTGAGGTTGACAACTGAGGCCGGCGCCCTTCACAGTGATGGTTGTCACTGGTTATAACCAGTTAGCTAGACTCTACTGAATCAAGCATCCACGCACAAGCACCACCCTCTTCGAGACGAGGAACATCATGACCACGGAAAACCCATCAGCTTCCGCCGGGGCCGGCCCGCTGGCCGCTCCGGCCCCGAGCAAGGGCAAGGGCAGCGGAAAAGCGCTGCAGAACATGCAGCGCTTCGGCCGCAGCCTTATGCTCCCCATCGCCGCCCTCCCCGCCGCGGCGCTGCTTTTGCGCCTGGGCCAAGACGACCTGCTGGGCAGGTTCGAATCCCTGACCACCGTCGCCCAGGTCATCGGCGCCGCCGGCGGCGCCCTGTTCGAGAACCTGCCGCTGCTCTTCGCCGTCGGTATCTCCTTCGGTTTCGCCAAAAAGGGTGACGGTTCCACGGCCCTTGCCGCCGTCGTCGGATACCTGGTCCTGACCAACGTCTTCAAGGTCATGGCCCCGCTAGTGCTGGGAGCCGCCCCGGAGGGCGGCAAGGATCCCGTCATCAATTACGGCGTGCTGGCCGGCATTGTGATGGGCCTGACGACGGCGTTGCTTTGGCAGCGTTTCCACCGCACCACCCTGCCGGACTGGCTGGGCTTCTTTGCGGGCCGCCGCCTTGTGCCCATCCTGACGTCCTTCGCCGCGATCGTGATCGGCGTGGCCATGGCGCTGCTGTATCCGCTGTTCAATAACGGGCTGACAGCGGTGGGCAACACGGTTGCGGACAACACCGTGGTGGGCAGCGGGGTCTATGGCACACTCAACCGGCTGCTCATTCCGCTGGGCCTGCACCACATCCTGAACTCCATCGTCTGGTTTATCATCGGCGACTACAACGGCGCCCACGGCGACCTGAACCGGTTCTTCGCCGGGGACCCCACCGCTGGCGTCTTTATGACCGGATTCTTCCCCATCATGATGTTCGCCCTGCCCGCAGCCGCCCTCGCCATCTGGCAGGAAGCAAAGCCGTCGCAGAAGAAGATCGTGGGCGGCGTGATGTTCTCCACCGGTCTCACGGCCTTCCTCACCGGGATCACTGAACCGCTGGAATTCTCGTTTATGTTTGTGGCCTGGCCGCTGTACGTCGTCCACGCCTTCCTGACCGGGACGTCCATGATGCTGGTCAACTTCCTCGGCATCCATCACGGGTTCGGCTTCTCAGCAGGAGCGATCGACTATGTCCTGAACTTCGGCATCGCACAGAATCCGCTGTGGCTGATCCCCATCGGGCTGGTCTACGCCGCGGTGTACTACGTGGTGTTCCGCTTTGTGATCCGTCGCTGGAACCTGCGCACCATGGGCCGCGAAGATGAAAACGACGAGAACGGCTCAATGGCCAAAGCCGATGCCAGCTGACCGGCCGGTGACCCTGGACGCCGACGGCGGGGTGGGGCTGCGGGGCCGTCTCGTTACCGGCCGCCCGGGTGACGAAGTTATCGACGACGGCGCCGTGGTGATAGCCAGAGGGAACATCGTGTGGTGCGGCCCGACGGCGGACCTGCCGGCCGGTATGGGCGTCGCCATCCGGCAAGTGCCGCTGATCCTGCCCGGGCTCGTGGACGTGCACTGCCACGGTGCCGTGGGGCACACTTTCTCCGCGGATGCGGATGGTGCACGCCTGGCTGCCGGCCACCACGCAGCGCAGGGCACGACGTCGGTACTCGCCTCGCTCGTCTCGGCGCCGTCGCAGGTGCTACTGGAACAGATCGCTGTGCTGCGGGACCTGGTGCAGGACGGCACCCTGGCCGGCCTGCACCTGGAAGGGCCGTTCATCACCACAAGCATGTGTGGGGCCCAGGACCCGGCAGCCATCATCGACGGCGACCCGGCGCTCCTGCAGCAGTGGCTTGAGGCGGGACGAGGGACCGTGCGGTCACTGACTCTTGCTCCGGAAACCCCGCACTTTGCCGAGCTGGTGCAGCTCTGCCGGGAACACGGCGTCGTGCCTTCCCTGGGCCACACCGCCGCCACGGCTTCCCGCACCAGGGAAGTCCTGGGCGGCGCAAACGGTGGGGTTGGCGGCCCGTGGTCGGCCACGCATCTGTTCAACCGGATGCCCCCGCTGGGCCACCGAACGCCCGGGCCCATTGCGGTCCTGCTGCAGGCGGCCGAACAGTCACCCGGGCAGATGGTGCTGGAACTGATTGCCGACGGCGTGCACCTGGACCCGGAGATCGTCTGCATGGTCTTCGGGCTGGTGGGACCCCGCTCCATTGCGCTCATTACGGATGCGATGGCAGCGGCGGGCATGTCCGACGGCCACTACACTCTCGGCAGCCTGGACGTGCTGGTCCAGGACCGTGTGGCACGGCTGGCCGGCACCGCCGACGCCGGTCCCGACGCCGGTCCCGGGGCGATCGCCGGGGCGACGAGCCTGCTGCTGGAAAACGTGCGCCGCTGCGTTGAATGGGGCGTTCCCCTGGCCGATGCCGTCATGGCGGCTACCTCAACCCCGGCGCGGCTGATGGGCCTGGATCGGCCTGGTCCCAACCGGGTGGGCGCCATTGCCCAGGGTTTCCGGGCGGACGTGCTGGTGACCACCGAAGGACTTGAACTCGTGCAGGCCTACCGCGCCGGCACACCACAAACGCAGGAAAGGAATGACCGTGCAGATAGTTCTGTGTGAGTCCGCCGATCACGTAGGAGCCCGCGCGGCGGACATCATCGAAGCCCGGGTCCGGCAAGGACCGGCCGTGCTGGGGCTGGCGACCGGCGGCTCCCCGCGATCCACCTACCAGGAGCTCATGCGGCGGCACCGCGAGGAACAACTCAGTTTCAGCCAGGTCACCGGCTTCACGCTGGACGAATACGCGGGTCTGCCGCCGGAGCATGGGCAGTCGTACTACTCCACCATCCGGCGGGAGTTCGTCGACCATGTGGACCTGCCCTTGGAACGGCTCTTTACCCCGCGGGGGGACGCGCCGGACCTGGTGGCCGAAGCTGACCGTTATGACGCAGCCATCGCCGCCGGCGGGGGTGTGGACATTCAGATCCTGGGCATCGGCGCCAACGGCCACATAGGCTTCAACGAGCCGACATCGTCACTTGCTTCCCGCACGAGGGTGAAGACCCTCGCCGGGGCCACGCGGGCTGACAACGCGCGGTTCTTTTCCGACGGCGATGTTCCGCGGCTGTGCCTGACGCAGGGTCTCGGGACCATCCGCGAAGCCAAACTGGCAGTGCTGGTGGCGATGGGGGAGAACAAGGCCACCGGTGTCCGGGCCATGGTTGAAGGGCCGGTCAGCGCCCACTGCCCCGCGTCGGTGCTCCAGCTGCACCGGAGGGCCGTGGTCATCCTGGACCCGGGAGCCGCTTCCCAGCTGAGCCTGCTGGATTACTACCGGGAAGCCCAGGACTTCAACGACAGGCTGGGCCAAACACCCACAAGGCCCTGGCTTCAACAGCAGCTGCTCCAACAGAGCTGAGCCGCCAACGGCGGCCGGACTCCGTCGACCGCCACGGAGGGTCGGGGCGCATCCCGCCCCGGCCCTCCGCCGTCATTATTGAGAAGCCGAAAGGTCAGCCGTTGATTGCCTGCCGAACGCCAAGGGCCTCGAGGCCGTCGACGCCGAATTCCAGGCCGTAGCCGGACTGCTTTTGGCCATTGACGGGTTCACCAATCGGGTGGAGGCGGAGGACGTAGTCCGCCAGCGCATTGGGGAGGGCAACGAACGCGGCAATGCTTCCGAAGAACCGGCTCAGGGAGCCGGTGGGCTGCAAGCTCCATTCGGAAGGGCAGCCGACGCTGTTGGCGGATTCTTGCTGCTCGAAGCGGTGTCGTCGGACCACAGCCACGCAACGTCTGCCCAGGCCGTCGTCGGAACTGCAACTTCCGCTGCGGCGGCCTCGCTGGCAATTATCGCTGTGGAAATTACGACGGCGCTGGTCACCGCCGCGCTGATTGCCCGGCAGGGCCGGCTGCACGGGAGGCGGAGTCAACGCTGGCGCTGCGGCCGGTCCCGGATGCACGATCTCGCAGGCTTAACCAAGACGTAACCGCTCGGAAACCTAGGGCGATTCACTGTAGGTAATCTTGATTTCACCACAGTAACCCTAAGGAGAGCACCGTTGGAAACTTTGATTGGAAACCTGAGTAAGGCCGGAGCAATCCACAAGGTCGAGGATGGCTTCAAGAACCTGCCCACCATGGATGAGCCTGGCACTGAGGCGTTCATCGGCGACTCGCTTTCGAATCCCGAAGGCGCAGCCATCAGTTGCGGATTTTTCGAACTCAAGGCCTCTGAGCCCCTCGTGTACGAGTACACATACGACGAAATGAAGGTCGTTATCCAAGGGGAATTTATCCTCACCGATCAGGCCACCGGGGAAGTCACCCGCGCCAAGGAGCGCGACGTCCTGTTCTTCCCGAAGGGCACCACCGTGAAGTTCGAAACCACGGACTACGCACTCGGTTTCTACACCGGCCACCGCTCTTTTGCCCCCTAAGCCATGGCCTCTGAGTTCACCAGTGTGCCTAGGCCGGCGGCAGTTCCGCCGCCGGCCCGGGCCCGGGAAATCCTAGCCATTTCCTTCACGTCCGCTGGAGCACAGACCGCGGAGGTGTGGCTGAAGCAGTCAGACCCGAGAATTCCTCGGCGCCATGTCCAATTGGACCGGGCCGACAGCGCAACGCTGGCGGACCTGGGCGACGTTGTGGGGAACTCAAAAGTCGGCGTCCATCTGCTGTTCGCCGGGCCGCAGGCGGAGATCTACGCTGCCCGGGCTCAGGCCCTCGGGAGCGGTGCGGTGGACGCGGAAGTCTCCCTCGTGGAAACGGACGCAGGGGAGCGTCGCGTCTACTGTGCCCACTGCAAGGCAACGACCGTAACAGGAAACAGCTTGGGCGCTACCGTCAGCTGCTCCGGCTGCGCTCGCGATCTGATGATCTATCACCATTTTTCCCGCCGCACCGCCAGTTACCTGGGGTTCAAGGCCAATGCTGAGGAGGTTATATGACGGCCACTGCTCTTGCGACCAGGCCCGTCGCGTCCCCTCAATTGGAACTCGAAGTTGTAGGGATCCTGGACCAGACACCGCTCGTCAGAAGTTTCACCTTCCGCGACCCCGAGGGCGGGCAGCTGCCCAGCTTCGTTCCCGGCAGTCATATCGTCGTCCGGTGCGGAGCAAAAGCAAAAGCAAACGCCTACTCGCTCACCGGAAGCGGCCTGCACCCGACCGCATACACGATTTCGGTCCGCAGGGCCGACGACGGAGCTGGCGGTTCCGCGGCAATGCACAGCATCTCCGTAGGGGATACGGTCACCGTATCCCGTCCCCGGAGCGCCTTCCCCCCAGTGTCCAATGCCAGACACCATTTGCTGATCGCGGGTGGCATAGGGATCACTCCGATGCTTTCCCACGCGCGCGCGGCCAACGAATGGGGCAGGCCCAGTTCGTTGATCTACTCTTACCGGCCTGGTGAGGGCGCCCACCTCGAGGAAGTCAGGGCAGCCTGCGCAACAGGATTGACCGAGTGCTCGGACAGGGAGGGCTTCGGCCGAGTGCTGCAAAACGCCCTGCTGACGCAACTTCTCGGCACTCATCTGTATGTCTGTGGGCCAGCAGAATTCATGAACACCGTGCTAACGCAGGCCGAGCTCGCGGGATGGCCGGCCGACCGGCTGCACTCGGAACCTTTCGGGGCAGCTGATCAGGACCCCGGTCAACCCTTTAGCGTGCGGCTCTCCCGGAGCGGAAGACGACTCAGCGTGCCAGCTGGGCAGTCATTGCTGGAGGCGTTGGAGGGCTCAGGAATAGCCGTTTCCAACATGTGCCGGAAGGGCGTGTGCGGTGAATGCGCCGTACAGGTGCTGCGGGGCCGGGTTGAGCACCGGGATTTGTATCTTACAGACGAAGAAAAAGCAGCCAACGACACCGCGATGTGTTGCGTATCGCGGAGCCAAGACCAGGAACTGGAGCTGGACTTATGAGTGTCAGCACGAACGAAATAGGCCGGGACACGGAAGATGCCCTTGCGGATGGCACCGGCATCGGCTCCGGGGTGGATCCGCACCGTCTTTCTGCCCGCATCAAAGCCTTTCCCTTTCCGTTCCGGGAGGACTCCTACCGTTACAGCACCAATGTCGAACCAGCCCTCCACCCAGTGCAAACGGAGGCGGGAAGCTGGGGCGAGCGCATCATCGACATCGACGAGGGCTACCTCGACGAGCAGAGCCAACGCGAGGATGTGCTGAAAAGGGATCCCACGCGGATGCAGCTGACGGACCACATGCAGCCCGCAGTGTGGGACACGATTACCACACTCCTGCCGCTCATGGCATCGACGTACCCCGAGAGCATGCAATTCCAGCGCGAAGGGCGGGCCTGCACCTGGCGTAACGAGCTGCAGGGGTTGGAGATTCAGTTCATTGTCGGCGAGGACGAGTCGTTGCCGATGGGGCCGCTGCGCTTTATCGCCAGCCAGATCCAGGATGACATTGTTCTGCTGGACCAGCGGGAGGGCGCACTGTGGCTGGATGCCGGACTCGTGACTTTTGCCGCCGATTGGTCCATGGGCTTCGATGTAGGCATGCGCTTCCTTGAAGTGCACGGTCCGGTACCCCGCGTTCACGAAGAGAAGATCATCACCAGGGCCCACCAGTTCCTGCTGAGACTGCAGCCAGGCGAACAATACAGACGGACAAACTGGACCATGACCGTCGACCGCCGGCTGGACACCTCTACCGAAACCTACCCGGACTGGGCCCAGGACAGGACCCTGGTAATCACCGACCCTGCGCTGCCGGACAGGCTCCACCTAAGGGTGGAAGTGCAGCACCTGATCAAACTTCCTCACTCAGGAGCACTGCTTTTCCTGGTGCGGACGTATCTGGCCTCACTGCGCGAGATTGCTGCCGTCCCCGCCTGGCGCGAGCGTCTGGGAAAAGTCATCGAAGAGCTTCCGGCCGACATGGCCGAGTACAAGGGCATCGAACGCTACCGAAACGCTGCTGCTTCATGGCTGAAGGGTAGCGAGGGATGACCACCGTGGCCGAAGCCGTGACCGCGCAGACCTTGAGTCGCCGGACGCCGCGCTCGGATGCCCCGCCTTTGGACCCCAGCGGAACGTCCTTTCTCATCATTTCGTACGGCAATGGAGAGAGTTCCAGTGTCGCCAGGCAGTGGCTGGCCGAAGCGCTTGAAATAGCGCCCGTGCAGTGGCTGACGTTCACTCGTTTCACGCCTGATGCCGGGCGCCAGTTGTCCCGCACCCTCTGTTCGAGCCAGAACGGTCTCCGGATCATGATTGTCGGCGGGCAGTTCGACGTGCTGCAGACAACCGCCCTTGCCCTGCGTAGCGGAGCACTGGCGGAGGAGGTGCGCGGCTTAGCCCGCGACGTATCCAGCCTTCCGATCTACTGTGCGCATTGCCGGCAGACAAATTGTGTCACCGGTGAACCGGGGGGCCGGGTGGCCTGTCCCGGCTGCGCCCGGACGCTGGAAATCCACCCGCATCTGTCTGCGGTCCGGGGGAGTTTCCTGGCATCCGACGCCTGTGCCCGGGACGTGCCATGACCACGGCCGTCCAGCAACTTCTTCCCAACGCGGGACACCTGCACCACGCTTTCGAGACGCATCCTCGGGAACTCATCGTTGTGTCGGCCGAGCCTCTGACGCCAGAGATAACCCACTTCGTCTTTGCCGACCCTGCAGGCCGGACCCTCACAGGCTTTGAACCTGGAAGCCACCTGATTATCCAGGCCGGAGATAAACGCAACGCCTATTCGCTCACTGGCGACGGGGTAAATCCGCGCCGCTACGAAATCTCGGTACTGCGCCATGAAACCGGCGGGGGATCCGAATGGCTGCATGCGAATGTGAGCGTTGGCGGCAACGTGCTCGTCGAGGGCCCTCGCTCCATGTTCGCTCCAAATCCGGTTGCGAAGAAGTTACTGCTCATTGCCGCGGGCATTGGCGTTACCCCGGTGCTTTCCCACGCATTGGCCGCAGCCCGGTGGGGCCGCCCCGCAGAGGTCGTCTATATTTACCGACCGGGATCCGCAGCACACTTGGCGGAATTGCGGACACTGGCAGCCAGTTACTCCATGGAACTCTACGAAGCGCATGGCCGGGAGCCGGGCTTGGAACTGATACGCCAGCGACTCCGCCACCAGCCTCTGGGCACGCACGCCTACGCCTGCGGGCCTGCAGACATGCTGGATGACTACCTCGCCCTCGGCCGCGCCGCAGGGTGGCATGACGATCGGCTCCATTCGGAGAGATTTCAGGCGCCAGATCTGGAGCCGGGTGATGCGTTCGGCGTGCGAATCGCGTCCACCGGGCAAGGGTTCACGGTCCAGCCCGGAGTGAGCCTGCTGGAAAAGCTGCTGGAGGCGGGACTCGATGTTCCCAACCTTTGCCGGCAGGGAGTCTGCGGAGAATGCAGGATCCCGGTCCGTTCCGGGACGATCGAACATCGTGACCACGTCTTGAGTAATGAAGAAAGGAATGCCGGCACGGCCATGCTCTGCTGCGTATCCCGTGGACAAGAAATAGAGGTGGACTTGTGAGCGGCAAGACAATTACCAACCTGGTTCACACAACCAACCTGCCTTGGCCGTTTGCCGAAGACCAGGAGCAGTTTCAATACACCGTCAACGTGGAACCCGCTCGCGTGACCAAAAAGACGGCAGCGGGAGAGTGGGGTGCAAACATCGTTGATCTCGGCGGTGACGAGTACCTCCACATCATGACGGAGCGCCGCCGCATCCTGGAAGCCGATCCCTCGCGGGTCCAGATTCTGCCGGGCATGATGCCGGCGTGCTGGGACCTGTTGATGTACTACTTGCGGGATCTGTCGGTGTCCCATCCTGACGTCATGCACCTGGAGGAAAATGGCGATGTTATCCGGTGGAGAAACGACCTCCTGCGAACGGACCAGGTATTCGCCATCGGTGATGAACAATCCCTGCCCTATGACCCCATGACTTTCCTGGGCCGGGAGATCCCCGACGATCTTCTCCTAGTTAAGGAACGGGGAGGACAGCTCTATTTCGACGCCGGTCTGGTCACCTTCGCCGCTGCCTGGTCGGTGACCTTTGATGTCGGAATGAGCTTCAGGGAAATACACGGCCCCGTTCCACGCCTGACAGGGGAAGGAATCACCTCCCGCGCCGAGCAGTTCCTGATGCGCCTGCCGGCGGACCGGGTGTACCGGCGCGTCAATTGGACGCTGTCTGCCTCAGGTTCCCGCAAACTCGACATCAGCCTGGAAGAACTTCCAGAGTGGGGCAAAGACATCCCCCGTCTGGTTGCCGACCGGGATTTCGGGAAACTTCAACTGCGCATCGAACTCGAGCACTTCATCCGTCTGCCCATGTCCGGAGCAGTTACCTTCAGCATCCGCACGTTCATGGCATCACTCGAAGAAATCAAGGCCATTCCCGCCTGGCGGGATCAGCTGGCCCAGATCCTCGCCGCAACCCCCGAGGATATCGCAACCTACAAAGGAATCATCGACTACCGGGACGAAGCCATCCGCTGGCTTCGGAGCAGCTGAACAACCTCCTTCTTCCCCCACCCGGATTCCGGACCTCCTAGGTGATCCTCCTGAGGGTGATCCGGCACCGTACTGCGCCACCGTACTGGGCGCCCGCCTCTTTTTCGTCCAAAGCTAGTCTCTGATTGGAGTTCCCCCATGCCCCAGGCCGACCTCGCGTGGCTCCTTGCCGCGTTCGCCCTCGTTGCCCTCATGTTCCCAGGTCTCGCCTTGTACTACGGAGGCCTCCTGGGGACGAAAAACGTTCTCAATATGTTCATGATGGTGCTGAGCACCCTCGCAGTCACGGCCGTTCTTTATGTCCTATTCGGGTACGGAATGGTCTCCGGAAATTCGGTTGCTGGACTCGGCCTTGTCGGCAATCCGTTTGAATTCCTCGGAATGAACGGATTTGAAGTCGACGACGGATCCGGTGGCGCGCAGCCCATCTACTGGGCAGCATTTTTCGTCTTGTTCGGGGCAATCACTATTGCCATCGTCGCCAGCGGCGCGGCCGGTCGAATGAAGTTCGGTGCGTGGCTCATCTTCGCCGCAATCTGGCTCACGCTGGTCTATTTCCCCATCGCACACTGGGTCTTTACCTATTCAGACGAGGAAACCGGCTACGTGGGCGGATGGCTGCGCAATGCCGTCCACCTCCATGACTTTGCCGGGGGCACAGCTGTCCATATGACCGCTGGTGTTGCGGCCCTGGCCCTGGCGCTGGTCCTCGGCAAGCAAAAGACGCCACAGACCAAACCCCACAATCTCCCGCTCGTGATCCTTGGCGCAGGGATCCTCTGGTTCGGATGGTTCGGCTTCAACGGCGGTTCCGCCGCGGGAGCAAACTTCTTGTCCCAGTACGTTGTGATGACAACGCTCCTCTCGGGATGTGCGGGCATCATCGGCTACCTCGTGGTCGAGAAAATCCGTGACGGACGTGCAACCACCCTGGGCCTGGCCACTGGCGCCATCGCCGGCCTCGTCGGAATCACTCCATCGGCAGATGCGGTCAATCCCCTTGGGGCGCTCGTTGTCGGAATAGCGTCCGGAGCGGTCGTCTGCTGGGCGATCACCTGGAAACAGAAATGGCAGGTGGATGACACTCTTGATGCGTTCGCCGTGCACGGCATCGGTGGAATCGTGGGCACGCTCTGTGTGGTGCTCATCGGGGCAGGATCGGCCCCCGCCGGGGAAGTGGGCATCCTTTTCGGCGGTGACTGGAGCATCCTGTGGCGCGAACTGATTGCCATCGTGGCAACCTGCACCTACGCGTTCGTCATGACCTACGCCATAGCCTGGGTCATGAACAAGACAATGCAGATTCGCGTGGACGAAGAAACCGAACACCGTGGACTGGACGTCGCCCTCCACGCAGAATCGGCATATGCGGCCTCTGAATAGGCCTGGCCAGGGCCGCCCAAACACCATATGAGGAGCACCATGAAAATTGTCACAGCCATTATTCAGCCCTTCAGGCTCGAACAGGTGAAGCAAGCGCTGACCGATACCCTACACACAGGGCTCACGGTCACCGAGGTCAAGGGCTACGGAGCCCAGAAAGGACACGCCGAGATCTACCGTGGAAAAGAATTCCGCGTCGATTTCCGGGCCAAAATCCGCATCGATCTCATCGTCACCGAAGAAGAGGCCGACTCCGTCATTGAGACCATTGTGCTCGCCGCGCGTACCGGAAACCTGGGGGACGGAAAGATCTGGACGCAGGACATCTCCAATGTCATCCGTGTACGGACGGGAGAGCGCGGCAACGCGGCAGTTTAGACGCACGCTGCCAAGCGTTGGGTGTGCCGTAAGCGAGTGAAGACCTCTTGGGTCGGTGGTTTCCACAACTGCCCAACCCAAGAGGTCTTCATCTTTTTGCGGTAGCCCGTCTTCCGGCCGGCTCCTCGTAACGCGGATTTAACATGGCGGCCGAGCCGCTGTAACAACCGATTGGCTACTGTGGTTCAACAAGGTTTACTAGTAGCTAACACCAACCGGACAGGAATGTTTCGATGACGAGTGTCGCAACCCCTGCTGTATCCACTGACCAGGCAGTGCCTGAAACGCACAGAATTTCCCTGGCGGACATCGCGCGCGCCCACAACGTCCGCTTCCTGCTGGCCACCT
This sequence comes from Pseudarthrobacter cellobiosi, assembly GCF_023913815.1. Classification (NCBI taxonomy): domain Bacteria; kingdom Bacillati; phylum Actinomycetota; class Actinomycetes; order Micrococcales; family Micrococcaceae; genus Pseudarthrobacter; species Pseudarthrobacter cellobiosi. The sequence goes on along the minus strand of NZ_JAMXBK010000026.1, from coordinate 264,856 downwards.
TCGTGGACATGACCGGCAAGCCCTGCGCCAAGCTGGTGCCGGTCGCGGCCGCAGACGAGCTTGAGAGCGGCACCATGGGCTTTGCCGGCTACGCCGCCGGGCTGATCGGCCAGCAGCCCCAGGACGCGGACCTCATCGCCGTCCCGGATCTGGCCTCCTTCACCCCGGTGCCCTTCATCAAGGAGGGCCTGGCGATCATCCACTGCGATCCGCACGTGAACGGTCAGCCCTGGCCGTATGCCCCGCGGGTGATCCTGAAAAACACCCTGGCCCGGCTGGCCGGGCAGGGCATGCAGGCAAAAGTCGGTGCGGAAGTTGAGTACTTCCTGGTCAACAAGAACGACGACGGCACGCTGAGCACCGCGGACGTCCGCGACGATTCACCCCGCCCCTGCTACGACGCCCGCGGCGTCACGCGGATGTACGACCACCTGACCTCCATTTCAGAGGCGATGAACGTCCTGGGCTGGGGCAACTACGCCAACGACCACGAGGACGCCGCGGGACAGTTCGAACAGAACTTCAACTACGCGGATGCCCTCACCACGGCGGACCGCGTGGTCACCCTGCGCTACATCCTGAACATCCTGGCCGAACAGCGTGGCATGACGGCCACGTTCATGCCGAAGCCGTTCACGGACCGGACCGGCACGGGCCTGCATTTCCACCTGTCCCTGTGGTCCGGTGCCGAGGCACTGTTCCCGGGGGACGACGGCGGCCGCGGCCTGGGGCTCTCGGACCTCGCCTATTCGTTCATCGGCGGCATCCTGGAGCACGCACCGGCACTTCAGGCCTTCCTGGCGCCCACCGTGAACTCGTACAAGCGCTCCGGTGCCACCACCAGCTCCTCCGGCGCCACCTGGTCCCCGCGCAGGGCCTCGTTCGGCGGCAACGACCGTACCCACATGATCCGTGTGCCGGACAACAAACGGATCGAACTGCGCTCGGGCGACGGCTCAGCCAACCCGTACCTGGCCATCGCCACGGCTATCTCGGCAGGGCTGGACGGCGTTGAAAAGACTGTGGATCCAGGCCTGCCGTCAGGCCCCGGCGAGTCCAAGCCCGGCGCCCACCTCCTGCCCGCCACGCTGCTCCACGCCGTCGAAGCCCTGAGAAGGGACCCGGTGATCCTGTCCAGCCTCAGCGGCGACCAGGAAATTGGCAAATACTACGCGGACGCCAAGGAAGAGGAATTCCTGAGCTGGCATAACCAGGTCAGCGACTGGGAAATCCGCACTTACCTGACCTCGATCTGACCAGCCCGACCAAGAATCAGCTCTCCTACGAAAAGGACCCGACCATGTGCGGAATCGCCGCGCTGCAGCTGCGCAACCCCCTGCTGCACCCACAGATGGGCAGCCTCCTGTCCTCGATGATGTGCCAGATCGTGGACCGCGGACCGGATTCCGCCGGCCTGGCCGTCTACAACACCCCAGGCCTCGTCCGCAAAGGCACCTCCACACTCAGCCTCCTGGGCAAAGACCAGGGCATGCCGCTCGATGCCATTACCGCGGGGCTGGGATCCCTGCTGCCGTCCTCGGCCGCCGCCACGGTGCGCGTGGTGGGCGACACCACCCTGGTAAGTGCCGCCGTCGGCACTGACCTGCTCGTGAAAGCGGTCAGCGAGACCCTCCCGGCCGCCACGATCATCGGCCGCGGTGAGCACGTGGCCGTGATGAAGAGTGTGGGCCATCCGATGGAGGTCGCTGCCGAGCACGGACTTGAGGCCATGGCCGGCAGCCAGGGACTGTCCCATACCCGCATGGCCACCGAGTCCGCCGTGACTGCCGGCGGCTCGCACCCATTCTCCGTGGCGGACGACCTTTGCTTGGTCCATAACGGCTCGTTCTCCAACCACGCCACGATCCGCCGTGAACTCAAGCGCGAAGGTGTCGTGTTCGACTCGGACAACGACACCGAGGTGGGCGCCCGCTACGTCGCCTCGCGCCTGAAGCAGGGCGACACCCTGGAAGAGGCCCTGGTAAACCTAGGCAAGGTCTTTGACGGTTTCTACACCCTGGTGGTCACCACCGCGGACAGCATGGCCGTGGTCCGGGACCCCATCGCCTGCAAGCCGGCCATCATCGCCGAAACCGACGATTACGTGGCCATGGCCTCCGAATACCGTGCCCTGGCAGCGCTGCCCGGCATCGAAACAGCCCGCATCTTTGAACCGGAACCCGGAAAGGTCTACACATGGTCACTCTGACAGCCCCCGAAAACGCGGAAAAAACTCAGGACTCGTTCAGCGTCGATTTGGCCGGCAGCCCCGTCCGGGACCTCAACCAGGCCCTCCACAACGCGGTTGACGGCCAATCTTGGACCGTTACTAGCCCCGGCGGCAAGCACAGCCTCGCCGTCGGCATATCAGCGGACGTGACTGTCAGCATCGAAGGCCATGCCGGCTACTACGCGGCCGGGATGCATCAGAAGGGCGACGTGACCATCACCGGAAATGCCGGCGTCGGCCTCGCCGAAAACATCATGTCCGGCCGGGTCCACGTGACGGGCGACGCGTCCCAGTCCGCCGCGGCCACCGGCCACGGAGGCCTGGTGGTCATCGACGGCAACGCGGGTGCCCGTTGCGGGATCTCCATGAAGGGCGTGGACATCGTAGTGGGCGGAAACATCGGCCACATGTCCGCGTTCATGGCGCAGGCCGGACGCCTGGTGGTCTGCGGCGACGCCGGCGAAGCCCTGGGCGATTCCATCTACGAGGCCCGGATCTACGTCAAAGGCACCGTGGCCTCCCTCGGCGCCGACTGCATCGAAAAACCCATGAAGGCCGAACACATGGACGAACTCCGCGAGCTGCTGGCCGCGGCCGGCCGCACCGACAACTCTGCCGAATTCAAGCGCTACGGCTCAGCCCGGAACCTTTACCACTTCCACGTCGACAACTCGACGTCGTACTAGGAGGCCATCATGACCGTCACCTCACTGCCCCAAGAGGCAGCGCTCCCCGCGCAGAGCATTCCCACCCAGGACATCGCTGAACTGGGCCTGCGCGAGTCCGCCACGTTCGACCGGGCCACCATCGCCGACATCCAGCGGGCCGCCGCCACCGGCGTCTATGACATCCGCGGCTGGGGCGCCAAGCGCCAGCTCCCGCACTTTGACGACCTGCTGTTTCTCGGCGCCTCCATGTCCCGCTACCCGCTTGAGGGCTACCGCGAAAAGTGCGATACCGACGTCGTCCTCGGCGACCGGCACGCGTCCAGGCCGCTGCACCTGCAGACCCCGGTGACCATCGCCGGGATGAGCTTCGGCGCCCTGTCCGCCAACGCGAAAGAGGCGCTGGGACGCGGCGCGTCCGAGGTAGGGACCTCCACCACCACGGGCGACGGCGGCATGACCCCTGAGGAGCGCGGCCAGTCCAAGCATCTGGTGTACCAGTACCTCCCGTCCCGGTACGGCATGAACCCGGACGACCTGCGCAAGGCCGACGCCATCGAGATTGTGCTCGGCCAGGGCGCCAAGCCCGGCGGCGGCGGCATGCTCCTGGGGCAGAAAATCACCGAACGAGTGGCCGGGATGCGCACCCTGCCGGTTGGGATTGACCAGCGCTCGGCAAGCCGGCACCCGGACTGGACGGGCCCGGACGACCTGGAAATCAAGATCGGCGAGCTGCGCGAAATCACCGACTGGAAGACCCCCATTTATGTCAAGATCGGCGCCTCCCGGCCGTACTACGACACCGCCCTCGCCGTGAAGTCCGGCGCCGACGTGGTGGTGGTGGACGGCATGCAGGGCGGCACCGCCGCGACGCAGCAGGTCTTCATCGAAAACGTCGGCATCCCCACCCTCGCCGCCATCCCGCAGGCCGTCCAGGCACTTCAGGAACTCGGCGTCCACCGCAAGGTGCAGCTGATCGTCTCCGGCGGCATCCGCACCGGGGCCGACGTCGCCAAGGCCATGGCGCTGGGGGCGGACGCCGTCGCCATCGGGACTGCCGCGCTGATTGCCCTCGGTGATAACGATCCCCGCTACGCCGCTGAATACGCCGCCCTGGGTTCCGCCGCCGGGTTCTACGACGACTTCCAGGACGGCCGCGATCCCGCCGGCATCACCACCCAGGACCCGGAGCTCGCCTCCCGGCTGGACCCGGTAGCCGCCGGCCGCCGCCTCGCCAACTACCTGCGCGTCCTCACCATGGAAGCGCAGACCATCGCCCGGGCCTGCGGCAAGTCGCATCTGCACAACCTCGAACCGGAGGACCTTGTGGCGCTGACCATCGAAGCCTCAGCCATGGCCCGCGTTCCCCTGGCCGGCACCAGCTGGATCCCCGGCGCCAAGTAAGCGCCGGAACAGGAGCCCACGATGACCGATTCCTCCGACTATGTGGTGGTGGGCGCCGGCCTGGCCGGTGCTGCCACAGCGTGGCAGCTCGCGGCCCGCGGCCACCAGGTCACCATCTTGGAACGCAACGTCCCCGCCAGCCACGATGCCAGCTCGCACGGGTCCGCCCGGATCTTCCGCTACGCCTACCCGGACCCCTTCTATACCCACGCGGTGCAGGAGTCCAAGGAACTGTGGGACGTCCTTGCGCTGAACAGCGGCTCCCGGCTGATCACCCCGGCGGGGGCCGCGGACTTCGGCTCCGAACGCCACCCGCGGCTGCTCGCCGGGGTACTGGCCGGTGCGGGGATCGGGCACGAGCTGCTGAACGCGGCCGAGGCCTCGGCGCGCTGGCCGCAGATCGCCTTCGACACGGAAGTGCTCTGGCACCCGGACGCGGGAGTGATCGACGCCGAGACCGCAGTCAATGCCATGGTGGAGCAGGCGGTCAGGCACGGCGCCCGGCTGCTCACCGGCTGGCAGCTGCAAGGGCTGGACAAGACAGCCGCCGGCTACCGGCTTCGCTCGGTTGCGGGGGAAAGGTTCGACGCCGGCAATGTAGTAATCAGCGCGGGCGGCTGGCTGCCGGGGCTGCTGGGGGGTTTGTCCCTTCCCTCGGGCTTCCTGGCCGGGCTCCCGGAAATCACGGTCCGGCAGGAGCAGGCGTTCCACTTCCGCTACAGGGAACCGGAAACCGCCACCCCCTGGCCGACGTTCATCCACAAACGTGAGGACATCCAGGTCTACGGCCTTCCCGGCGGACGGGACGCGGACTTTGCCGGGCAGAAAGTGGCCGAGTACAACGGCGGCCGGTTCCTTCCCAGCGCCGCGGCACAGACCGGTGAAGTGAACCCCGCCAACCGCAGCCGGGTGGTGGACTACGTCCGCAGCTTCCTGCCCGGCCTTGACCCGGAACCGTACGCCGAGACCACCTGCCTGTTCACCAACACGCCCAACGAGGACTTCATCATAGACCGCGTCCACAACCTCACCATTCTCTCGCCCTGCTCCGGCCACGGCGCGAAGTTCGCACCGCTGATCGGCCGGTGGGCGGCTGACCTTGCCACCGGAGCGGCCAATGTGCCGCTGCGTTTCCGAACCGCGACGACGGCGGTCAGCAGCCGCTGAGTGTCACCCATCACCACCCACCGCCCGCACCTCGAGAAACGGACCCCCGTGACCGCTCCCCTGACTTCCGCAACCCGCCCGACTCAGGCGTCCGCGGCCCGGCCGTCCACAACGCAGCCGCCCGCAGCCACGGTGAGCGGCCTCTTGAGGGATATTGCCGCCGTCGGACGCGACAGGACCCGCGGAGGCTATTCACGGCCTGTGTTCTCCAGCGCGGAAACCGAGCTGCGGAGCTGGTTCATGGAGCAGGCCCGGCGGCGCGGGCTGGACGTCAACACTGACCACAACGGAATCATCTGGGCGTGGTGGGACACCGCCGCCGGCACACGCCGGAACGCCGTGGTCACGGGCAGCCATCTCGATTCCGTGCCCGGCGGCGGTGAGTACGACGGACCGCTGGGGGTCGCGTCGGCGCTGGTCGCCGTCGATGTTCTGAAGGCACGGGGCCTACGGCCACGGCGGCCACTGGCCATAGCCGTCTTCCCGGAAGAGGAAGGGTCGCGTTTCGGCGTGGCCTGCCTGGGCTCGCGGCTCCTCACCGGCGAACTGGATCCGGACAAGGTACGCCGGCTCAAGGATCCGGAAGGCAACACCTACGCGGATGTCGCCGCGGCCAACGGCCAGGATCCCCGGATCATCGGCGCCGACTACAAAACCCTCCAGCAGTTGGGCGTGTTTGTGGAGCTGCACGTCGAACAGGGCCGGGGCCTGATCGACCTGAACCAGCCGGTGGCCATCGGCTCGTCCATCCTTGGCCACGGCCGGTGGAAGCTCAGTATTCTGGGGCAGGGAAACCACGCCGGAACGACGCTCATGAAAGAGCGGAAGGACCCCATGATTGCCGCCGCCAAGGTCATGGTGGGCATCCGCGACACGGCCCGGAAATACCGGGACGCCCGGGCCACCGTCGGCCGGCTCCAGCCCGTCCCCGGCGGGACAAACGTGATCGCCTCCCGGGTGGACCTGTGGATCGACGTCAGGCATCCGGACGATTCCGTCACCGCAGCGCTGGTGGAATCCATCGGGCTCAACGCCCAGGTCCTGGCCGCCGAGGAAGGCTGCACCGCCAGCCTCACCATGGAGTCCCTCAGCCCCACCGTGCACTTCGACGCGGGGCTGCGGGACAAGTTGAAGGGGCTGCTTCCGGCTGCGCCCGTCCTGGACACTGGGGCGGGGCACGACGCCGGTGTCCTCAGTTCGCAGATCCCCACCGCGATGCTGTTCGTCCGCAATCCCACCGGCGTCTCGCATTCGCCCGACGAACTCGTGGAGGACTCGGACGCCGAGGCGGGTGCCGCAGCGCTCGCGGACTCGCTGGCGGGGCTCCTGGGTGAGACGCGCGTCATCGGGTAGTGCTGCCCGGGCGCTCCCTGGCACAGCCTGGGCGCGAACTGGGGGCGAATAGCTTGGCTGGTTCCGGCGCTAATCCAGGGGAAGAGTGATGGTTATTTGGGCGCCTTGGCCCGGAGCGGAGTCAATGGCGATGGTGCCATGGGCTTCGTGCACGGCCATGGTCATCAGGCACAGGCCGTAGCCATGCTTCCTGCAGTTGAGGGCTTGGCCCTCAGAGCTGAAGCCGACGCCCTTGTCCGTGACGGTCAGTCGGATGCCGTGGAAAACGGCTGCCAGTCGGACGGTCACCTCTGTGGCCTGTGAGTACTTGAACACGTTGGTGAGTGTTTCCTGCGCGGACTGGTAGAGCAGCGCGGCGCAGGCCATCGGTATTTCGACGCCGTGGTGAGGGGTCTCCCAGCGGACCGAGACCCCGCCCTGGCGCAGCGGAATGGTCAGTTTGTCGATGCAGCCGGCCAGTCCCCGGGTGTGGAATTCAACGGTGTGGTCATCCGTGATGGCGCCGCCGACGGTACGTTCGTCCAGAGCTGCTGCTTGACTCACGGCTTTCCCTGCTTCCTTGCGGTCCCTGCTGAGTGTTCGCCCACGTGGTCTGGTTGGATCGGTGTGCTCTTGGTTCAATATTGACTTCCGAGCATCAAGGATTCCGGCCGTTATCCGCAGCGTTCGGGCAGGGTTCGGCAAGCTTGGCAGTTCCGCAGGTTCTTCGCCTGGCAGTGCAGGCGGAGCCACCTATGATGGCTCTTATGACCAATGACGCCCGGGAAGAATCCGCCGCGACTACTCCTACGCCCGGCGGGGAGGCCGCCGCCAACATGGGCGCTTTTGCCGGGAAACTCGAGCAGGTCATTGCCACCCAGGTCCGGCACTACCGCACCTCCAACCGCCTGTCCTCAGCGGAGCTTGCAGCGAGGACGGGGCTGTCCAAAGCCATGATCTCCAGGATCGAAACGGCCACCACATCGTGTTCACTGACCACCCTGCAGCGCCTTGCCGACGGCCTGAAGATCCCCGTCACTGCCCTCTTCCGGGGCGCGGAAACGGACCGCGATGCCACGTTCACCAGAAGCGGCCAGGGCAGCCTGACAGTGCGCAGCGGCACGCAGCACGGCCACGAATACCGCGTGCTGGGCACACTCAAGGGCCGCACCGACGCCTTGGAACCCACCCTGGTCACCCTCACCGACGCTTCCGACGTCTTTCCGCTGTTCCAGCACCCGGGAACGGAGTTCATCTACATGCTGGCCGGAAAAATGGTCTATGGGCACGGCGCCTACGAATACGCGATGGAGGCGGGGGACTCACTCCTGCTCGACGGCGAAGGGCCGCACGGGCCGCTGGAGCTGCTGGACCTGCCCATCCGGTTTCTGGCTGTCTCCGCCAAGTAATCCTGCACGACCGTCCTGTAATCCTGCACAACCGTCGTGCCGTTACTCAAGGCCGAACTGCACTTGCGGGACGTGTGAAACTCACATGCCCGTGACTGAAACGTTGATTTAACCAGCCGGAAACCCACCGGCCTTTAGCGGCCATACAGTTGGAATCAGACGGCAATCGCTGCCCTCCGATGAACGTGGTACTGACTCCGCGTCCCTCCTCCGGAGCGGCTCTCCGGGCAATTTCCGTTCTCTCTTCGCATCACGAAAGGGGTTCCTATGGATTCGGGAAATGTCGCTTGGATTCTGGCCAGCTCGGCGCTGGTCTGCATGATGATCCCGGCCCTGGCCCTGTTTTACGGGGGCATGGTGGGGTCTCGTCGCATTCTTAACATGATGATGATGTGCTTCGGCGGCGCCAGCCTGGTGGCTGTGCTCTGGGCACTCTTCGGCTACTCGATGGCCTTCGGCAATTCCGTGGGCGGCCTGGGACTGATCGGTGACGTCACCGAATTCCCGGGCATGGGGCAGTTGCTCGCGGCAGATGAGGCAGCATCGATTCCGGTCATACTCTTCGCTGCATTCCAGCTGTTCTTCGCGTGTGTCACCACGGCCCTGGTTGCGGGAGCGGCAGCCGGACGCATGAAGTTCGGCGCGTGGATGCTGTTTGCCGGGATCTGGGCCACCATTGTCTACTTCCCCATCGCACACTGGGTGTTCGCCTTCTCCTCTGCTGACGGCAGCGTTACCGGCGGCTGGATCGCGAGCGGCATCAAGGCAATCGACTTCGCCGGTGGAACCGCTGTGCACATGAACGCCGGCGCCGCGGCCCTGGCCCTGGCACTCGTCCTGGGCAAGAGCTCCGGCTGGCCCAAGATGGAACACACCAAGCCGCACAGCAGGCCGCTCGTGCTCGTTGGTGCAGGACTGCTCTGGGTAGGCTGGTTCGGTTTCAACGCGGGGTCCGCGCTGTCCGCCGGCCAGTCCGCTTCAGTGGTTTTTCTGAACACTGCAGTGGCGGCTTCTGGCGGGCTCCTCGCCTGGGCGTTGATTGAGCGACTCCGTCACGGCGCGGCCACCAGCATGGGCGCAGCGTCCGGCCTCATCTCGGCCCTGGTTGCCATCACCCCCGCCTGTGGCGCTGTCAGCCCGCTTGGTGCACTGGCCATCGGCGCGATCGCCGGTGCCGTCTGCTCCCTGGCCATCGAACTGAAGTTCCGCCTCGGCTATGACGATTCACTCGACGTCGTAGGCGTCCACCTCGTGGGAGGCATCCTCGGCACCCTGCTTATCGGCCTGTTCGCCACCGACGCGGCCCCGAACGGCGTGAGCGGCCTCTTCTACGGCGGCGGGGTTGAACTGCTGGGTGTCCAGGCCCTGGCTACGGTCACAGTGCTCGCCTACTCATTCGGGATCACGTGGATCCTGGCGAAGATCCTGGACAAGACGATCGGTCTGCGGATCAAGCCCGAGGACGAAATGCGCGGTATCGACATCGCCGCGCACTCGGAGCTTGCCTACCTGACGGACGAAGATCCTGTGGAACTTGGCTCTCCGCACCGGGCCTGATAGCGGGCGCCCCTGTGACAGTCGGTTTGGATCGCAGGGCCTGAAGGAGGCGTACCCGAAGGCAGCAATACCTTCAAACAATAAATAACGAGTCCGGCCGAGGGCCGAACCGCGGACCGGTGCCAGCACCCGCTGGCTTATAGTTCCGCGGTTCGGCCCACAGTCGTGGAGCCGCGAGTCGGTGAACCTCGGGGTCTGGCTCAGGAACCGATTTAGAAACGGTCAGGGTTGGTGGCCAGATGGGCGGTTCCCAATAGGCGCTTTCCCGAGTCTCAGGCGTTCTGACGTGACGGACTCCACTCTTGGGCATGACGGATCAGGGCGGCCGGCGCTAGTAGCCTGTTCACCTCCGCCGCACTCCTGAAGGACATAACGATCAACCGCTCCGCCGCCACCAAAGCCCTGACGCTGTTCACCATGCTGCTTCTCGCCAGCGCCCTCACCGGTTGTGACGCCGCAGCCCAGGCCGCAAACAAGGTGGCCGAAGCTGTCAGGGAAGCACCGCCGTCGGGCAACGCCGGCGAATTATCTGTGAGCCCAGCCGACGTGGCAACGGCCCTCGCCCAGCTGGAGACTATCCCGGTGAAGGGGCGCGCACCCAAGACCGGCTACACCCGCGAGGAATTCGGCCCCCCGTGGGCGGACGTCGACCGGAACGGCTGCGATACCCGAAACGACATCCTCGCCAGGGACCTCGACGGCGAGACGTTCAAGCCCGGTACACAGAACTGCGTCGTTGCCACCGGTACGCTGGCCGACAAGTACACCGGCACAACCATCAACTTCGTCCGCGGCAACACCACCAGCTCCGCCGTCCAGATCGACCACCTCATCGCCCTCAGCGACGCCTGGCAAAAGGGCGCCCAGCAGCTCAGCGCCGAACAGCGCAGGCAGCTGGCCAACGATCCCCTGAACCTCCTGGCTGCCAACGGGGCAACCAACAGCGCCAAGGGCGACAAGGATGCGGCCACCTGGCTCCCGCCAAACAAGGCGTTCCGGTGCGAATACGTAGCCCGGCAGACCGCCGTGAAGGCCAACTACAGCCTGTGGGTCACCCAGGCCGAGCGGGACGCGATCGCCGGTATCCTGACAGCCTGCAGTTAGGCCTTGATCGCGCTCAGTCCTTGAACAGCCCCGCGAGGTCCTCGGCCGTGATCGACCCGCTGGACAGGGCGTCGCCCTCCATCACATCCGCGAACAGCTGCGACTTCCGGGCCTTCAGCGCCATGACCTTTTCCTCGATCGTGTCCTTGGCCACCAGCCGGTAGACCATGACATTCCGAGCTTGCCCGATCCGGTGCGTCCGGTCCACGGCCTGCGCCTCGGACGCGGGGTTCCACCAGGGATCGAGTAGGAAAACGTAGTCGGCCTCGGTCAGGTTGAGCCCAAATCCGCCGGCCTTCAAAGAAATCAGGAACACCGGCGCGCTGCCGTTCTTGAATTCGTTGACGACGTCGGTTCGGTTCCGGGTGCCGCCGTCGAGATAGCAGAACTCGATCTTCTCCTCCACAAGCCGCTCGCGGACCTTGCCCAGGAACCCGGTGAACTGGCTGAAGATCAGCGCCCGGTGGCCCTCGGCCACCAGGTCCTCCAGCTGCTCGAACAGCACGTCCAGTTTGCTGGAGCGGACGCCGGACAGCGACGGATCCACCAGCGACGCGTCCAGGCTGAGCTGGCGGAGCAGGGTCAGGGACTGGAAGATGGTGAACCGGTTCTTGTTCACGTCCTCGATCAGGCCCAGGATCTTCTGCCGTTCCCTCTGCAGATGCGTCTGGTAGACCTTCTGGTGGCGCGGGTTCAGCACCACCTCCAGGATCTGCTCCTGCTTGGGCGGCAGGTCCTTGATGACCTGGTCCTTGGTGCGGCGCATCATCAGCGGGCGGACCCGACGGCGGAGCTTGTCCAGCTGCCCCTTGTCGCCGTTCTTTTCCACCGGCTTCTGGTAGTACTCAGCGAACCGCTTGGGGCTTGAAAACAGGCCCGGCGCCACGATGGAGGTCAGCGCCCAGAACTCCATGAGGTTGTTCTCCAACGGCGTGCCCGTGATGGCCAGCTTGAACGCCGCGGGCAGCTTCCGCGCGCATTGGTAGGCCTTGGACTGGTGGTTCTTTACAAACTGGGCTTCGTCGAGCACCAGACCCGCCCAGGTCTTGGAGGCATAGGAGTCGTAGTCGATCCGGAACAGTGCGTAGGACGTGATCACGATGTCCGCGCCGCCGAGTTCAACGGCCGCATCCTGGCCGTTCTTGGCAAAGGTTTCGCTCACGATGCGGACCGTGAGGCCGGGAGCGAAGCGTGCGGCTTCCGCCGCCCAGTTGCCCACCACGCTGGTGGGGGCAACCACCAAAAAGGGAGTCCCGCCGTCGGACGCCGGAACGTCGGACGCTGCTACTTGAGCCGGCGCGCCCGCTGCTGAACCCGGAGCCGTGCCAGCCGCCGCAAGCTCAGCAGCCTGTTCCTTCGCGGCGCACATCAGGGCGAGTGCCTGCACGGTCTTGCCCAGGCCCATGTCGTCGGCGAGGATCCCGCCCAGGCTGTGCCGATACAGGAAGCTGAGCCAGTTGTAGCCTTCCAGCTGGTACGGCCGGAGCTCCGCATTGAGCGAGGCAGGCAGCGGCAGCCCGTTGATCCCGCCTTCAAGCAGCCCGCCCACGGCCTCACGCCAGGCTGCTGCCTGCTCGTCCACGATGCCCAGCTGCGCGAGCTCGTCCCAGAGCCCGGCCTGGAAACGGCTGATCTGCAGCGGGGCATCCTTGTTGTCCTGCAGCGAGCGGGCCTCCTCGATCAGGGCGCGCAGCTGGTGCAGTTCCGGCAGGTCCAGCGAGAAGTAGGCGCCGCTGGGCAGGAGCATCTTGGTCTGGCCCGCGGCCAATGCGGAGAACACGGCGGCGAAGGACACCGGCTGGCCCTCGAGCGAAATCTGGATGCCAAGGTCGAACCAGTCGCGCTGTTCCGTGGCCTTGGTGGAGATGGAAACGACCGGCGCTTCCTCGGCCTCGCGGTAGTCGGCGATGTCCCCGGCAGTATCCACTGATACGTCTGGCGCGTTCCGGAGTTCGGGCAGGACGTCTTCGGTGAAGGCCAGCGTGTCCAGGCCACTCAGTTCGGCGGACGCGGACAGGCGTGGCGTGCCCCAGCCGCCGGTGGCCGATTCGCCCAGGGCCGGAACAACGTTCCACGGCTGGCCGATGCCCTCCAGGATGCGGGCCTCGGCGGTGTCGTCGCGGTAGCCGTGGTCGCCGGGGTGACGCCACAGCGGTTGGGCCGTGACCAGGTTTCCGGACTTGTAGTGCCATTCCCAGTGCAGCCGGACCCGGTGGTCCGCGCCGTAGTTGGCCAGCAGGGAAAGGGTCGGGAGGGCCAGGGCGGGCAGAGCCACCGACTCGTCCGTCGCCGTGACCCGGGCTGCCTGCTTGAGCTTCGGGTAGAAGCCGGTGAGGAAGCGCGTCTCGTCCTTCGCCGGAATGTGCAGCGTGCTGCCAGCCGTGACGAAGGTCAGCAGCTCCTCGCTCAGACCGCTTTCCAGCGGGGCCAGCGTGATCACATTCTCCGCGGAAACCCCGGGCAAAGCCTCCCCGCCCGTGGTCAGGAAAATGCCGTGCGCGGGGCGGCCAATGGTCCCCACCGACGCTGGATCAACGTCTTCCCCCTCAACGGTGATGGTGGGCGCGAGCTCCAGCCCGCCGTCGTCGGCCCCTGTGCCGGGAGCTACTGTGCCGGGAGCGACCTCCGGGGTGGCAGTGGCGGGATTGCCGGCGTCACTGGAAGGCGAGCCGTATCGGCTCAAATTAAGCCCGACGGCGGCGGGAGACTCCGCGAGCCGCACGGGCTCAGTGCCGCGGCTGTGAACCAAGGCGAGGCCGATCTTTTTGGCGTCGACGAGCAGGCCCCACATGTTCTTCCCGGCGAACGTGTTCAGGCCCAGCCACAGCGCGGAGGAGTTATGAACCCGGTTGGCGGCGGCGGTGTGTGCGGCCAGGAATGCCTGCATCCACTCGATGTGCGCCTCGTTGCATTCGCGGCGGAAGTTCAGGTAGCTCAGGGTGTTCCAGGAGACGTCGCCGCGGATCCACTTGCCCTTGGCGCCCATAATCACGGGCCGGGCCTTGAGCTGGCGGACGCTGCGGAGCGGGTCGCGGCGGCCTGTGTAGGAGAAGTGCGGCGCCGGTTCCTCGATCTCGAACTGGAGGGCCAGCGGGATGCCGCTGATGGACTGGGTGATGCCCGGCTGCGAAATGAGCGGGCTGAGGGCCTGCTCCCAGTCGGCCAGGTCCAGGTTGGCGGGTTGGCGGGAAAGCCGGGAAACTTCAGCCGGGGCAAGGAGCTGGACGCGGATGGCCGGGTTGTCCTCGGCGGCGAACAGCAGCGCGGCCACGTGCTTGCAGTCCTTGCGGACGGGGCAGCTGCAGACACCCACGGTGCAGCTCCAGCCGCCCGATTTCCGCACCAGCTTGGCCGTGGTGGAGTAGGGGACATCGGCACCTCCCCGGACCTTGCCCAGCATCAGCCCGGTGGCGGCGTCGAACGACATTCCGGCAACCCGGCTGCCCATGGCATACGCCAACCCGGCCGCGAGGGAGCGGTCGTTAATGGCGGGGGTCTGTATTGCCAGTGCCGCACTCTCGTCCGGTTGGGATGGCATGGTGCGCGCTACTTTCAGCTGGCCACGGGGGTGCCGTGTCCGATCGGAGGTTATCTGCTTCATCTTAGTTCGCCCGGCGGGAGCCTGAAACTTCGCCTGACGTTCACTTCCGCCTCAACACGGCGCCGCCCCCGCCGACGTAGCGTGAAAGTGTCCCTAGCAGCACCCGGCATTCAGCAGTGAGGAATCCCATGACCATGAGCCAGAACCCCGTCGTCCTGACGAAGGCCAGCATCGATGCAGGCAGCGAGGAGGTTGTAGATGCCAACGTTCACGTGGTGAACGCCATGTACGGGAAACTGCTCGACGCCGGCGAGATCGCGCCCGCGGCGCTCGGCAGCTACTACGTTGACTTCTACGTCACGCAGTCCTTGGAGGGCGGTTTCGCCCAGTACGTGTTCACCGCGGACCGGGACGAAGTGGACCCGCTCATCCGCGAGGGCCTCGCCGGGATGGGCGCAACCGCCCACCTGGAGCTCTTCAACCGGACCGTTGCGGCGTTTGATGCCTTGTCCGAGGAAGACGAAGAGCGCTACCTCGACGGCGACCTGGACACCGAGGAAGAGTCCACCGACGCCGTGCGCACCATTGAAGAGCTCGACGGCGAGTTCGAGGAGCTGTTCGAAACCGAAAACATCACGGCCCTCAACGCCGCCTGGCTACTGTCCCAGGAGGGCCTGCTGGTGCTCGACGACGAGGAGCTCGACGCCTACATCGAGCGTCAGGTTGCGCTCATCCCCAACCTCGAGGAGCGCCAGGCCGCGGCCGATGAGGAAGCACTGGAGGACGCCCCGGATTTCGAGGTCATCATCCGCGAACTGTGCGACATCGCCGGCTACACGCTGCAGAAAATCACCATGGGTGACCCCAACTACATGCACGACGGCGAGAAGACGCTGGCCTGGCACTTCACCACGGACCACGGCGACTTCATCATGGTGGAGGACGACGAAGAGGCGTTCATGATCAACCCGGAGACCCAGGAAATCGTCGCCGCCGTTGAGTTCGAGGAAGCGGACGACGACGAGATGATCGACGCGTAGGACCCTCACCACGGTCCCGGGCCGGGTTCGTCGGAAGTTTTCCGGCGACCCGGCCCGCCGTCGTTCCAACTGTCAGGTGTTCTGGTCCAGCGCCCTGGCGAGGACTTCCAGCAGTTCCTCATCCACCTGGTCCACAGACGTGAGCCGGACGCGGCGGTCGAAGCGATCATCGGTCCGGGCCTTCAAGGCTTCCAAACGCCCTCCGGCGGCTGCGTCGAGGCGGAGCGCGACGTCCACGGCGGTGTTGGTGGTCCGGGTGACCTGGGCGAACTTCCGGCGCGGGCTGTGCAGCGAGACGTAGCCCTTCCGCATCTGGATCTCCACGCCCTCGGGGGCCGCCGCCCACGCCAGGAGCGCATCGCGATGGGCCGCAGCTCCGGGTGGTTGATGTACTGGCCATCGATAAGCTCGTCGGCGTGGCGCAGCATGAATTCCGGATTCCGGAGTGATCGCCATGCCTCGATGCTAGTGCGGTCCATGGGTCCGCAGCCGGGCCACGAAAGAAGATTGGGAGGCGCCGTAACTTTCCCGGTCCGGCCAGCGATGTAGGGGGTGAAGGGCTCCTCACGGAGCCGGATCTGAATTGTTCTCTAGGTTTTGGAGTGTCATATGTCGTTGTTCACTGTTCTCGCCACCAGCAAAATCGCCGCCGGAGTACTCGCCGCGGGCACCCTGGCCGTCGGTGGAACCGGCGTCGCAGCTGCTTCCGGCGCCCTCCCGGCCGACGCACAGCAGACCGCCCACGAACTGCTCGGCGCCCCGGCCCCGAAGCTGGCCGCTGACTCTGCTGAGTCAGCCTCCGCAAGCGCCTCCGGTGATGCAGCAGTAACCGGCGAAGCAGCCGTCTCCGACGATGAGGTCGCAGCCGAGGCCAACGCCTCCGCCGCCGCCGGCACCGCAGTGGACGCTGCAGGTGCCGCAGCCTTTGGCCTCTGCACCGCCTTCGCCAACGGTGGACTGAACGAAGCCTCCGAGGGCTTCTCGTCGCTGGTCATTGCCGCCGAGGGCGAAGGCAACGTTGACGCTTTCTGCACGGACGTCGTTGCACAGGGTGCCGCCTCGGCCGACGCCGACGCTGCTGGCGAGGGTTCTGCCGCCGCCAAGGCTGAGCGCCCCGAGCTGCCCGCTGTTCCTGCCGTGCCGGCAGTTCCGGGTGTCGACGGCGAGCCTTCCGTTCCCGCCGTTCCTGCTGTTCCCGCCGTGCCGGGCGAGGTTGTAGACGTTCCGGCCGTTTCGGGCCACTAGGACCTGCTCAGCTAGTGTGGACTGCGGGAACCGGCTACGGACGGACCGGATTCCCGCAGTCCACATGGCAGCCAGATAGCTGACCGACCGCAGCTGACCGACAGCAGCGGAGCACGCCGCGCCAAATACCGGGATGAGCGACTACGCTGCCCGGGATGGAGGAGCCACTGGTGCTAGACACTTTGGCCGAAGAAGACATAGATACATTTGCAGACACGGCCGGTGCTGATCCGGCTGTGCTCTTTGGCGCTGTCTATCGAACCTTGTCCGGAGCGGTCCTGGGTTATCTCAAGGCCCGTGGCGTGGATGATCCCGAAGCTGTCACCCAGGATGTGTTCCTGGCGTTTTTCCCCAAGATTGGTGAGCTGACCGGCGGCCTTCAGGGCGCCAAGTCGTTGGTGTTTTCCATCGCCCACGCCCGGATGGTGGACTACTACCGGCGGGTTGAACGCCGGCCGGACTTCACTCCGTACGACCCTCTGCAGGACGGGCGGAGCACGGCGTCCGCGGAGGACCACGCCTTGGGCCACAGCGGCGGCGCGGCTGCCCTGCTTGAAGGCCTCGCCGATGAACACCGCGAGGTTCTGGCCCTGCGGGTGGTGGCGGACTTATCCATCGAACAGGTGGCCGGCATCATGGGCAAGTCCCAGGGTGCCATCAAGCAGCTCCAACGCAGGGCGCTGCAAAACCTCAAGGACCAGACTCTTAGAAGAAACCAGGCAGATCATGAGTGACACCGCAGGCTCACGCAAAGGTTTCCGCGACGACGCGTCTGTTGACCGGCTGCTGCTGGAGGCAGGGCTGGACGACGACGGCGTCCTCCACCCCGTTCTGCTGGAGCTCCAGGCGCTCGCAGCCGAGCGGCCGGTACCTTCCGATGCGGTTGCCGCGCTTATGAGGCCTGCCGTGACACAGACTCCTGCCGTGACACAGACTGTTGTCCCGACGCCTGCACCGAGCCACGCGGCAGCGACCCGTTACCTGGCGGTGGCGGCTTCCCCTCAGTCAGAGCCCGCCGCAGCCCTCGCCGAGGCAACCGGCCAGCTCACAGCGGCCACCGACGAGCTTGCCGCCCGCCGTCGTGCCAAGCGCAGGATCACCCTCACCACGCTGTCCGTGGCCGTTTCGCTGGCGGCCGGCGGCGCCGTTGCCGTGGCCTCCGACCAGGGGATCCGGGATTCCATCGGCCAGGTCAACCACGCAGTAACATCCTTCGTGTCCACCGTTGGCGGCGGGTCTGCCCCCGCGCCGGTGGAGACCCCGGCTCCGGGACCGGGCCAGCCCGCCGTCCCTGCCGTAGGACCCGCCGGGCCGGCTGACACTGTGCCGGTTCCGGCCGCTCCGGGATCCGGTTCCAGCCAAGCCACGCAGCCCGCTCAGGCTCCATCGGTTTCAGCGCCGGCAGTGCCCCTGCCAGACCTTCCGCTAACTGAAAACGTCACGCCGGGTGTACCGGGGGCGCCGCTGAACGGCGAGGGACAGCCCCCGGCTCTGCCCCCGCCGCCCACGCCTCCAGTCCCGCTGCCCGGCATCCATCCGTAGGCGGTTCGTCAGTGAGTGCCTGAACTGTCAGTAGCCTGACGCCGCTGTCCGGATTTCCCCGGCCGGCGTGGCCAGGTACCAGACGTCGTTGACGCCCTGCCCCAGGACGTCGCCGGGATTCTTGTCCTTCGCGAAGTAGTACAGCGGCAGTCCATTCAGGGTCACCTGCTTGGCCCCGTCCGGCGTCGTGATTGTCCCGAGCGTGCCGGTGACGCCTTCTGCGGCAGGCTTGGCCGCGGTGGTGAGGAGCGGTGGCCACGCGGTCAGGCACGCTCCCGTGCAGGCGCTGGTGCCGGAATCCTTCACGTCCTTGGTGAAGAAATAGACGCTCATGCCCGCGGAATCCACCACGATGTTGCCAGCGCTGGAGGATGCTGTCTTGAGGTCGACGGCGGCTGAGGTGGCTGATGGAGTGGCGGCGGACGTGGCGGCCGGGCTGGTGGCCGCCGGAGTGGTGGGAGCGGCGGTTGTGGTGGTGGTTCCCGGGCTGCCGCCGCAGCCTGCAAGTGCGGCTATGAGAGCCGCTGCGGCAAGTCCTGTGCCCAAATGCTGTTTCATGGGGATCCTCCTCGGCTGGGGCCCGGCGTCGGATCGCCGGACGCTAACCGGTACGACGCACCAGGGTGAAGAATGGTTCAAAGTGAACCGTTTTCCGTCCGCCGACGTTATATCGCATGTACGCGGAGCTGCAGCGTCGCTGTGGATGCACGTAATCGTGTGGACGAACAGCTGTGTGCCCGCATTTGTAACCGCAGACCGGATCAGGGACAGGAGGGCGGCATGCCGCTGGACGAGGACGTGGTGGCCGCGATCTACCGCGAACACGGCTCCGCCCTGCGCCGTTTTGTGCTCAGCGCCTCCCGCGACCCGCAGCTGGCAGAGGACGTGGTCCAGGAGACCGTGCTGCGGGTCTGGCAGCAGGCCCCGGACATCACCGGAAGCCTCCGCAGCTACCTGTTCCGGACCGCGCGGAACATCATGATCGACAACTACCGCAAAGCCCAAAGGCGCCCGGCCGAAGTGATGGAACGCGAACTCGCCGATCCCTCCGAGGCCGTGGAACGCGTGGATGAACTCCTGAACCGTGTGCTGATGGAAGAGGCGCTGCTGCGGCTCAGTACCGAACACCGCGATGTCCTCGTCGCGCTCCACTACCGCCGTTTCACCGTCAACGAGGCCGCCGTGCAGCTGAACATCCCCAGCGGAACCGTGAAGTCCCGCGCCTTTTACGCAGTCCGGGCGCTGCGGACCATCCTGGACGAGATGGGGGTGGAGCGGTGAACGCCTCTGAGCTGCACCAGCTGCTGGGCGCCTACGTGCTCGGCGGGCTTGACCCCGCGGATTCGCAACGTTTCGAAGCCCACCTCGAGGACTGCGCGGACTGCCGGACCGAACTCGCCGAGCTTGAAAGCCTGCCGGCCCTGCTCGACGCGCTTCCCGTCCCGGACGCGGTGGCGCTCACCGGGAGCGCCCGCCCCGCGGTGGCCCCCGAGCCAGCCAGCTCCGTGCCGCGCAGGGTCCTCGATGAACTGGCCACCCGGCGTCGTAAACTACGACGGCGGTGGGCGGCCGTGGTGGGTGCCGTCGCCGCGGCGTCCCTCGCCTTGGGGGTGGCCGCGGCCCCGCTGCTGAGCCGGCCGCCGGAGCCGGACGCCAGCTACTCGGTTCAGTCCGGCAATGGCCTGCAGTTCAGCATTGACCTTGCCCGGAAAACCTGGGGCACCGAGCTGGCCGTGAACGGCAGCAAACTGCCGCTGGACGGGACCCTCTCGCTCTGGATCCGGGACCGCGACGGCGGCGAAGACCGGGCGTGCGCCTGGACCGCCACGCCCAGCGGGAGAGTGAAGGTCATGGGCGCCACGCCCCTACAGCTGGCCAGCATCGCCAGCCTGGAACTGCGGGACGAAACCCAGCGCGCCGTTGCTGTGATTACGGTGCCCTGATCCCTGTGCCGGCGAACACGGTCCGGTGTTCACGGCGCTGTGATCACGGCGTTTGGAGGGCGCGTAACTCGGCCACCAGAGCTGGGTTTTCGCAGGCGCGGGCAAACGCGTCGATCCTCTTAGTGATCTCACGGCCCAGGAGCCAGGCGCCCATCCGTTCAGCCACCGGCCGCAACCATGCCGGGCGGCACGAAAAGGTGTACTTCCAGACGGCGCGCGTGCCGCCGTCGTCCGCGGTGAAACGCCAGCCGCCGCCGAAATTCGTGAAGAACCACGGTCCGGACACCATGGTCATACCCACGTTCCTGGGTGGCGCATAGGAAACGTACTCGCTCACCATCACCAGGCCCAGGCGGGACACGGTCCGAGTCCGGACGCCCTTTCCGGCGGACGTTGCGCCGTCCAGGAAACCTTGGGCAGAGATGAACGGGTCCCACTGGAGCCGGAACGCACCCGTGGTCTGGGAGAGGGCAAAGACTGTCTCCGGATCGAGGCGGATGAGGCGTTCGGCGCGTACCTGGGGCATGGACCCACCCTAACCGGAGGCCGGGTGGGCCGGGTGGGCGGGTAGACCGGGGCCCCGGAGATGGCGCCCCACCCTACATTTTGGCCAGGCGAGCCCGCACCACCATGAACACGCCGTAGCAGATGAGGCCGGCGCCCACGGCGGCCAGCAGGTACACGCCGAAGGGCTGGTCGCGGAGGGCCCTGAGTCCGCCGTCCAGGCCCGTGGATTCATCCGGATGGGCGCCCAGGGTGGCGATGGTGATGAGCATCCCGGTCAGCAGCAGGACGATGCCCTTGGCGATGTAGCCGGTGACGCCCAGTACTGTGACGGCTGTCCGGGCGGAGGGAGAGACGGGCATCGTCAGCTGTTTCTCGAAGGTCTTCTTGATTCCGCGGATGCCGTAGATGATCCCGGTGATGGCCATGCCGAGCCCCACGAGGACAAGCAGTGCTATGCCGCCGGGGGCTTTCATGACGGCGACGGTGAGGTCGCTCGCTGATTGCTGGTTGTCGCCTCCGGACCCTGTGCCCATGGCGAAGCTGGCCAGGGTCACGGCGAGCCCGGCAAACACCACGGTCTGCGCTGCCGCTTTGGCCTTCTTACCGACTTTGTCCTTGGTGGGCAGCCGGTTGTAATCGAAGACGGCGTCGCTGGCCTGCCAGACGGCAAGGGCGGCGCAGGCGGCAAAGCTTGCCCACAGGAGGAACGGCCCGGCGGGCTGGCTGGCCAGTTCGGAAACAGCACCGCTGAAGTCAGCATTCCCCGAACCGCCCATGGCGAGGCGGATGGCTATGGCGCCCACCAGGAAGTGCAGTAGGCCGCTTACCGCGAAACCCACCCTCGCCAGCAACTCCAGTGCGCGTGAGTTGGTGACGTCCTCCGCCGCGTCTGCGGCGTCTTTGAGTTCTCTTTTGATGGCGCTTCCTTCGGGCCAGCGCCGCGGGGGCGCAGATTTGCGTGCCCCCCGCACAACCCCATCGTGCCACGCGAAACCGGCCGCGAATAGTACCAACTTTTGCGCACCGCGGACCGACAATAACTGCGTGTCCGCTGGTGTGCCCGGCGATGGGGAGTGTTCCCCATCGCGGGAGAATTGCCACCATGCGACGATATGTCCAGCGATAGATCTAACTCTTAATACTCTCCGGGGGAGACACCATGACTTTTTACGGCGCGGACGTCAGCCAGCTGCGGGAGCTGGCGAAGGCCGTGGACAAGGCGGCCGCGCTGCTCAGCAGCCGGGCCAGCTCCCTGCAGGGCCAGATCCAGTCCGCGCCATGGAAGGGCACCGACGGCGAGCTGTTCCGGCAGGACTGGTCCGGCAACCACCGCCCCAGCCTGGAGCGGGTGGCATCCAGCCTCCGCCACAACTCCAAGCTGCTCCTGCAGCACGCAAACGAACAGGAACAGTCCTCTGCCGCGACCGGCGGCGGCGGTGGCGGTGGCGGGACCAGTGTGCTGGACAGACTCAAGGACCTGGGCAGCCGCGCGCAGAACTGGCTGGAGGAACAGGTAGCGAAGGCGGCAGCGGCTGAGGCCCACCGCCAGGAGCTGAAGGGGGACATGGATGGCATGCTCAAGGCCAGCCCGGAAGAGCAAGCCAAGTGGTGGGCCAGCCTGTCCGAGGAGGACCGGAAATACCTGATCGAAGGCGAAGACGAGAACGGCCCGTTCGCCGAGGACCTCATGAGGATGGACGGCGGGGTTCCCCAGTCCGCCCAGGATCAGGCGAGTGCCCACCTCCGGGAACTCGCCAAGACAGAAACCCCCGTATACACGGAGTCCGGCAAGGCCTCCCTTGATGCCCGGGTTGCCTGGTTCCACGCCGGCGCGGAGGTGGGCACCGTCGTCGTAGAGAATGCAGACGGTTCGGCCACCATGAAGGTCTACGGGAACGTGGGCGTAGGAGTGAACGACACCACCGGCACCGCCGGCGTCACGTTGAACGGGGAGGCCTCGCGCGAGTACAAATTCGGCAGCCTGGAGGAGGCTATGGCCGCCCGCAACCAGATTTATACGGATCTCCCGCCGGACAGCGTCGGTGAGATCAAGGATGTGGCAGGCAACCCGCCCGGCTACATTCTGGACACCATCAGCGATGCTGCGGACGACAACGGCTCCACCGGCCACGACGACAAAGCCAAGGGAACGCTCTCCCTCGAAGCCAAAGGTGAATCCGGCCCGGCTTCGGGCTCGGCGAAGCTGGATCTTGCCTACGAGCGGAACCTGACGGACGGCACGGCCACCGCCAGCGCCGAGGTGTCGGCCCAGGGCAAGCTGGACCTTGACGGCAGGGTGTTCGAGGCCTCGGGCAAGGGCGGCCTGGAAGTGAACCTGGATAAGAACGGCAACATGGAATCGGTCGCCGTATCCATGGAGGGCACGGTTGCCGCGGGCGCCAGCACGGGTGCCGACCTCCAGGGCACAAAGGCTGAGTCCAGCGTGACAGTGGGCACTCAGGGCACCGTGAAGATCAATGTTGAGTACTCGCCGGAGAACGCGCCTGTGATCGATAGCTACATGCGCAATATGGCGTTGGGAGACACGGTTGCGGCCGGCCACGACGCCGCCAAGCTCTACGCGGCAGGTTCCGCCACGGTCCAGGTGAACAGTGTGGTGACAGCATCCAACGAGTTCGGCGTTGACCTCAAGGCCGGTGAGGTGGAGGTCAAAACCGAGAACAAGGCAACCACCAACGTGTCCACGTACTATAAGGTCCCGAACGACACCAAGCTCGAGAAGCTCTGACGTCCCGTGCCGGATCCGCATGTGCCAGCCAGCCCAGCCAAGACTTACCGCTAAGGAGCAACCATGTCAGTTCATATCGAGTCCCCGCTGGGATTCACGGCAGACTTCCCCGAGCACACCCAGGTTCTGGAGGACTCCGCCGCCGGGCCAAACACCGAGCAGTATGGCCTGCTGGGCGGTGTCCTGGTGACGGTCATCAAGGACGACACCTCCGTGACCGGCGCCGCGCAGGCCAACGGCTGGGCACACCTGATGTCAGGCTTCTACCTTGAAGACCGGGCCGGGACCATCCTCACCGAAGGCGAACTGAACGCACCCGGTAAGTCCTCGTACGCCGTCGTGGTTGGATACACGGATCCGGCAGGCGAGGCGAGGGTCGCGGCCACTGTGGGTGTTTGGGAGAACAACCGCTTCATCGGTGTAGTGGTGATCTGGCCGTACGTGAACCCGGAGATCGAGCCGCGGCTGGGGATGCTCCAGGAGATCGTCGCCTCCATCAGCGTGAACTGACCTCAACTAAGTAGCGCCAACTGCCGTTTTGAGCCTTCAAAACGGCAGTTGGCGCTACTTACATTTCAAGGCTCAGCGCCGACGGTAGCAGAGGTCGAAGATCAGCCGGCCGGCCTCGTGGGCCTTCGCCTCGAAACTCGTGCGGATCCGGCCTTCAAAGCGTGGCGCCCAGCCGCCAGTTTCATCCACGCCCTCGTTGGGGCCGGTGTGCGCGGTGCTCACCGGCGCCCGGCCTTCGCGGACGGGCGCGCCGCCCACCAGGGTTTCGACGCCGGATTGCCACACTTGGGTGAGCGGACTTTCCGGGCCGTGGCGCTCGCCGGTGTGGAGATTTTCGAAGTCCGGCGATCCAGCCAGTACGTCGCGCACGTGGACAGCGTAGTTGGACCAGTCCGTGGCGACCCGCCACAGTCCGCCCTTGGTGAGTGCCCGTGCCGCCAGTTCGGCAAACTCCGGCTGGATGAGGCGGCGTTTGTGGTGCCGTGACTTGTGCCAGGGATCGGGGAAGAACACCCACAGCTCGCTGACGGAACCTGCCGGCAGCATGGTGGCGAGGACCTCGGGCGCGTTGGCTTCCACCACCCGGACGTTGTTCAGCCCGCGGCTATTGATCTTGATGATGGTGTTGGCCAGCCCCGGGGTATAAACCTCAACCGCCAGGAAGTCCGTGTCCGGGTTTTCCTCGGCCGCGTAGCAGATGGCATCGCCCAGCCCCGAACCGATTTCCACAACCAGCGGTGCCTTGCGGCCAAACTCGGCTTCGGCGTCGAACGTGTAGTCCGGGTGGACCGACGTGTTCGCAATGTGCCGGGGGACGTCCAGCGCCCACCGGTCCGAGTGCTCTTCCCAGGCCGTCTGGCGGCGCCCCTGGAGTCGGGTTCCGCGGCGTACAAAGCTCACCGGCCTGCCGCCGTAAGTGCCGAACGACGCCTGGGTTCCGGGCGTCACCGGGCGCGGGACATGCGGAGGCTGGGGGGATTCTGGGGATTCGCTCATCCCTTCCAGAATACCCGGGGCCCCCGCCCACGGCTTGGGCACTCACCTGAGCCACGAACGGAACGCGATGGAACGCGAAAATGGTCGCCCTGCGAGGTCGGAAGGAAATGAAATCTCAGAAGAGGATCATAAAGTCCCCGTCCCTGAGCACGAGCACCAGGCCCACGGCAACCTCGGCCGCCGATATCCACAACGCAGCCACGCCAGCCCGCCAACCGTTTGACCGACGCACAAATACGCGGAGCGAAACAATGCCGAGCGTCACTGCGAGCAGGCCAAACAGCGCCGGATAGCTCCACAGCACCAACGGTGCGACCCAGTCCAGCCGGCCAGGCCCCTCCGAAGGCCTCGTAAAGAACTCCGCCAATAGGCTGAAGGGCACAGTCAGAAACATGCTCGCCGGGGCGATGAGGCTGAAAGCGAGGCTGGCTGTGCCCTCGCCACTGCCATGGGCCTTCGGCGAGGCCGGGGCGGACGCAATGGACAGATCGTGCAATGGTGCGAGGCTCATGGCTTCTCCCGAATGTTATGGCTGGGTACCGCATGCTGATCCCACGGTAGGGTCGCTCCAGGTGGGCAACCAGCCCTTTTCTGGTCTATGTGGATAACTCCGCGTGGCAACGAAGCCTGACAGAATGGGTCCCGTGACCCGTGCTGACAACGTTGACGTGCCTGGACTTCTGATCGACGCCGAAATCGACGACATCCCCCCAGCGGCCCCGACGCGCCTTCCGGGCCAGTCGGGAGGCGGTCCCGAAAGCCCTCAGGGCAGCCGACGCGCGCTCGTGTACCTGGGCCTCTGTCTGGTGCTCATCGGGCTGAACCTCCGCACGGTTTTCTCCAGTTTCGCCGCGGTTCTTCCGGAGATCACGTCCGACGCCGGCCTGCCGGGCTGGGCCGTGGTGGTGCTCACTACCGTGCCCGTGACGCTCCTGGGTGCCTTCGCACCGCTGGCCCCTGTCCTGGCCCGCCGGTTCGGCGCCGAACGCGTGCTGCTTGGTGCCATGACAGTACTCACGGCGGGGCTGCTGCTGCGGCCCGCGGACATCGGCGGCCTGGTGCCCGGTGCCGGCCACCTCCCTACATTGCTGGCGGGAACTGCTGCCTGCGGTGCCGCCATCGCCCTGTGCAACGTGTTGCTGCCGGGGCTGGTGAAGCGCGATTTCCCGCACCGGCTGGGCCTCATGGGCGGCCTGTACACCACGGCGATCTGCGCGTCGGCCGCCCTCGGAGCCGGCTTTACCTACCCGGTCTTCACGGCGACGGGGGAGTGGACCTCGGCGCTGTGGTTCTGGGCCGTTCCTGCCGCCGTCGTACTTTTGCTGTTCCTTCCGGTGGCGCTGCGCCAGCACCCCGTCCGGCACCAGGCCGCCAACCTCGGCGTCAACGTGTGGCGTTCGGCGGTGGCATGGCAGGTGACCATCTTTATGGTGCTGCAGGCCATGATGTCCTTCAGCGTCTTTGCCTGGCTGGCGCCGATCCTGCGCGAACGCGGCGTGGACGGCGGCACGGCCGGCCTGATGGTCTCTGTTTCAATCGTGCTCCAGATGACGGGTTCACTGTTTGCCCCTGCACTGGCGGCGCGGTGCCGTGACCAGCGGGCCATCAACGTGGTGGTGGCGCTCATGACCGGCGGCGGGTTCGCGCTGAGCATCTTCGGACCCCCGGAACTCATCTGGGTGTGGACCGGGCTGCTCGGCCTGGGGCAGGGAAGCCTCACCGCGGTTGCCCTGACCATGATCATGCTGCGGACCCGCGACGGGCACACGGCCGCGCACCTGTCCGGGATGATGCAGGGCGTGGGCTACGGGCTGGGTTCCACCGGCACGCTGATGGTGGGCCAGCTGCACCAGGCCACGGGATCGTTCACGGCCGCCGGGGTGCTGTTCTTGGTGGTCGGTTCGCTGGCCGCGGTGTTCGGTTACCGCGCGGGCCGGAACCGCTACATCGGCGACTCCAGCCGATCGGGCCATTAGCGTGCCCGATTCCGCCCTGCCGGCCACGCATTCCGCCACCACAGCCGGGATCCTGCAGCGACCGTACCTGTGGGTGACCATCGGCGCATGTGCCCTGGTGTTCCTCGCGGCCTTCGAATCGCTCGCCGTGACCACCATCATGCCTGTCGTCAGCCGCGAGCTCGACGGCGCCAGCCTGTATGCGCTGGCCTTCGCCGGTCCGCTGGCCACCGGCGTGATCGGGATGGTGGCGGCCGGAAACTGGTCGGACCGCCGCGGCCCAACAGTCCCGCTGTACGCCTCCGTGGCGTTGTTCGTGCTGGGCCTGATCATCGCGGGCACGGCCGTGTCCATGCCCATGCTGGTTGCCGGCCGCCTGGTGCAGGGACTTGGCGGCGGCGCTCTGACGGTTGCGCTCTACGTGGTGGTGGCCCGCGTCTACCCGGCCGTCCTGCACCCGGGGATCTTTGCCGCCTTCTCGGCCGCGTGGGTGATCCCGTCCCTGGTGGGCCCGTTCGCTGCCGGCATCGTGGCGGAGGTCCTGAGCTGGCATTGGGTGTTCCTGGGCGTGGTGGGGCTGGTGGTGCCCGCCCTCGTGATGATTGTTCCGGTGCTCCGCGGCATCGACCGGCCTTCTGAGCAGGGCACGGTCCCGCCCTGGGCGCTGGGCCGCCTGGCCTGGGCGGCTCTCGCCGCGCTCGCTGTGCTGGGGCTGAACCTCTCCGCCGGAGTCACTATCGCCGGCATTCCCGCAGCCCCGGCACTCCTGGCCGCGGCCGCCGTCGTGATTGCCCTCGTAGCCGTGCGGCCGCTGGTACCGCGCGGAACACTGCTCGCCCGCCGCGGCCTGCCCAGCGTGATCCTGACCCGCGGTCTGGCGTCTGCCGCATTCTTCGGTGCCGAGGTCTACCTGCCGTACCTGCTGATCGAGGAGTACCAGTTCCCGCCGACGTTCGCTGGCCTGGCACTCACCGGAGGCGCGTTGTCGTGGGCAGCCGCTGCCGCCATCCAGGGCCGCCTCGGCACCCGGCTGCAGCACCGGGCGGCGGTGCGCATCGGCTCAGCGCTGGTGCTGGGAGCCATTCTCCTCACGTTGGCGACGTCGGCCCTTCACTGGCCTGCCGCCGTCGCGATTGCCGGCTGGCTCTTCGCCGGCGGCGGCATGGGGCTGCTGTATCCGCGGCTCAGCGTGATGACGCTCGCCATGTCCACCAAGGATAACGAAGGATTCAACAGCTCGGCGATGTCCATCTCGGACTCGCTGGGCGGCGCGCTGGCGCTCGCCGCCACGGGCATCGTGTTCGCGGGATTTACGACGACGGCGGAATCGTTCGCGGGGGTCTTCGCGCTGACGGCGGTGGTGGCCGTCGGCGCGGTTGCGGTGGCGCCGCGGGTTTCCCGCTAACCACAAAACTCAAGCCAGCCGGGTGGCGCGGAGTACGGTATCGCCGATGATGGCTTCCTCGCCGTCCGGACCCGAAGCCGTCCGCTCCCGCGTGGTGTTGACCTCCAGCTGCCAGTCCGGCGAGTCCAGGCCGAGCTCCGCCACGAGCTGCGCCGGGGTGTAGAACATCTCCGGTCTGGTGTGGTTTCCCCACGGCGGCAGGTGGTCCGGATGATGGCCCACGATCAGCAGCGTGCCACCCGGCTTGACCGCCGCAGCCGCCGTCCGCAGCGAGCCCTGCCACGCCAGATGCGGGGAATGCAGGAACTGGGAGGACACCAGATCGAAGGTTGCCGTGGGCTGCCAC
Organism: Pseudarthrobacter cellobiosi; assembly: GCF_023913815.1. NCBI lineage: Bacteria > Bacillati > Actinomycetota > Actinomycetes > Micrococcales > Micrococcaceae > Pseudarthrobacter > Pseudarthrobacter cellobiosi. Next base: position 236,209 of record NZ_JAMXBK010000026.1, on the reverse strand, counting down.
TCCTCCAGATCACACTGCTCCCAGTGGATGCGGCTGGGAATTTCACCCGCGCCCTCGGCATGCACACTCTCGCGGTCCAGAGCCGACTTTTCGTGGGTGGCTGCCCGTTCCAGCGCGATGGCGGAAACGTCGACGGCGGTGACGGTCCAGCCCTGCTGGGCGAGCCAGATGGCGTCGGCACCTTCGCCGCAGCCCAAGTCCAATGCCTTGCCCGGCCGCAGTCCCGCGCCTTCGCGGACCAGTTGCGGGTTGGGCTTCCCGCTCCAGAATTTCGGCTTGCTCCGGTACCTTTCGTCCCACGCCTCCGCGGCACTGGGTTGGGGTGCATCCCCAAGCCGGGTGTCGCCGTCGTCCGTTGTGTCGTGGTGGTTCGCACCCTGTTGAGTCATGCCTCAAGCCTGCGCCTGCCAGGCACCCAAAGGCAACGCCAGCACCCCCTGCACCACGTACTTGAAAGAGGCCCAGGCGCGGGGATGGTACGCTTATGGGACTTGATGTGCAGTGATGCCCGCTCGTCCCTTGATTTGGGAAGCGGGTTTTTTCATGTGAGAGGCACATCCTGCGTCGATGAACGCGTTCCATTTGGTCCCAGCCGCCGCCCTGAATTGGGCGGCAGCACGGTTGATCACCTGACTTTTCTTCGGCGAAACCCTTGAGCCAACCGGCATCGGGGGCCGATATCCGCACGGATACCGCCTGAAAGACCATGAAATATATGACTACTTTTGCTGCCCTCGGCACGCCCAAAGCACTCGCCGACACCCTCACCGCACAGGGAATTGTTGAGCCGTTCCCAATCCAGGTCAAGACCCTCCCGGACACCCTGGCCGGACGCGACGTCCTGGGCCGCGGCCGCACCGGCTCCGGCAAGACCATCGCTTTCGCCATCCCGCTTGTAGCACGACTCGCTGAGCGGGAAGCCAAGCACTTCCGCAAGCCCGGCCGCCCCATGGGCCTGGTCCTCGCACCGACCCGTGAACTGGCCACCCAGATCAACGCCACCATCGAGCCGATGGCCAAGGCCATGGGCCTGACCACCACCGTGATCTACGGCGGCATCTCCCAGGCACGCCAGGAAAAGGCACTGCGCGCCGGCGTCGACATTGTCATCGCCTGCCCGGGCCGCCTGGAGGACCTGATCCGCCAGCGCATCCTGACCCTCGAAGGCGTCGAGATCACCGTACTGGACGAGGCCGACCACATGGCCGACCTCGGCTTCCTCCCGGTGGTCAAGAAGCTCATGGACATGACCCCCAGCCAGGGCCAGCGCCTGCTGTTCTCCGCAACCCTGGATAACGGCGTGGACAAGATCGTCCAGCGCTACCTGTCCAACCCGCTGACCCACGCCGTGGACGAATCACAGGCCGCGGTGACCACCATGGAGCACCACGTCCTGGTGGTCAACGACCAGACCGTCAAGAAGCAGCTGATCGTGGAGCTCGCCTCGGGCGCTGGCCGCCGCGTACTCTTTATGCGGACCAAGCACCACGCCCGCAAGCTGGCCAAGACCCTGACCGACGCCGGGATCCCCGCCGTCGATCTGCATGGCAACCTCTCGCAGAACGCCCGTGACCGCAACCTGGCCGAGTTTTCCTCCGGTGACGTCCGCGTACTGGTGGCCACCGACGTCGCAGCCCGCGGCGTCCACGTGGATGACGTCGAACTGGTGATCCACGTGGATCCGCCCACAGAGCACAAGGCATATCTCCACCGCTCAGGCCGTACGGCCCGCGCAGGTTCGGATGGCACCGTTGTCACGCTGACCCTCCCGGAGCAGCAGTCCGACGTCAAGAAGCTGATGAAGGCTGCGGGCGTCGAGGTTAACTTCGAGCGCGTCACCGCCAACTCCCCGCTGGTCGCTGAGCTCGTGGGCGAAATGGCCGACAAGATCGATCCGCGCACCCGCGCCGCTCTGCTGGCCAAGAAGTCCGCGCAGGGCGGCGGCACCTCCACGGGTGCCAACGCCGAGCGCAAGCGCGCCCGCCGCAGCCAGGAAGGCCCCACCGCCGGTGGCCGTGGCGGCCGTGGTGGACGTGGACGCGTCTCCACTGAGCCGACCCGCACCGATCTTCCCCGCGCCGAGCGCCGCGCTGTTGCCTATGAAGGCCGCACCGAGGCGCGGGCAGCATTTGACCGGGTAGCTGAGCAGAACGAGGACCGCGCCATTGCAGCAGCTGCTGCTCGCCGCAATTCCCGCGGCCACGGCGCCACAGGCTCCACGCACCGCAACGACGTCCCCGCAGCAGGTGGCCGTGCAGCGGCCGGCCGCGGTTCAGACGGCCGTTCGGATTCACGCGTGACCCGCAGCGATGCTCCCCGTGGCGGCACGGGCCGCCCGGCTACCACCGGCGGACAGCGCGGCGGACGTCCGGCAACGGGCCAGCGCGCAGCCGGGGCCCGCACCGCCGGCGCCGGTGCAGGTGCCCGCGCGGGTGGATCCGGCCAGCGCGCCGGAGCCTCCACAGGTAACTCGGGCAACGGCGGCAATGCCGGGAACAAGGCTGTTTGGTCCTCCAACACCGGCGGCACGTCCGGCGGCTCGTACGCCGGCAACGGTGGCGGCAATGGCCGTCCGGCACGCAGCGGTCCCCGCCGCGCGTCGGCCCCGGCCTCGAACGAACGCCGCAGCCGCTAAAGTCCCTTAACTACCATCGAGTGCTCCGTAACCGCCGTTTAGAAGGTTCATAACGGCAGTTACGGAGCACTCGATGAGTTAAGCCCTACCATCCGCGGGCGCGCCACTCCTCCAGGTGCGGGCGTTCCGCACCCAGGGTGGTGGGGCTGCCGTGACCCGGGTGCACCAGGGTGTCATCCGGGTAGGCCTCAAACAATCGCGCGGTGACATCGTCCAGCAGCGACGTGAACCGCTCAGGATCATTCTGGGTATTGCCCACGCCGCCCGGGAACAATGAATCCCCGCTGAAGATGTGGGCAGCCCCTTCCGGGTCCTGGTACACAAACGCGATCGATCCCGGGGTATGGCCGCGCAGGTGCACGGCGGTGAGCTCGAATCCGTCCACGGCGCAGGTGTCCCCATGCTCCAGGATCCGGTCCACGGGCACTGGCAGCGCCTCGGCGTCGTCCTTTCCGGCAACGGTTGGGGCGCCGGTCGCTTCCACCAACGCCGGCAGTGCCCGGACGTGGTCCCAATGCTGGTGCGTCGTTGCAATCTGCACCAGTTTGGGCGTGGCAGCGGTATCCGCAGCGGCGTCCGCCAGCAACGCCTGGATGGCCGGAAGATCGTCCGCGGCATCAATGAGCAGCTGTGCGCCGCTGGCCTTCGCGGTCAGCAGGTACACGTTGTTGTTCATCTCGCTGACGGAGATGCTGCGGATGGTGATGTCGCGTAGGTCGTGAATGAGCGTGTCCATGGGCTTCAGTCTATTCACGGCCCTGGGACACCCACTTGGGGTCCGCCGAGCGGGAGCCGACGACGGCGTCCGCAGCCTGGTCAAGCGCCTCCAGTTGCGCCGGGGTCAGGTCCAGGGACAGTGCGCCCAGGTTTTCGTCGATCCGGTGAGTTTTGCGCGTGCCGGGGATGGGGACCACGGCCAGTCCCCGCCGTTTGCCCTGCTCCAGCAGCCACACGAGTGCAACCTGGGCGGGCGTAGCGGACAGCTCGGCCGCGACCGATCGCACGGCCGCCACGACTCCCTGGTTCGCGTCAAAGGCGTCCGCAGCGAACCGCGGGATCCGGCGTCGGAAGTCGTTGGCTCCCAGGCTGGAAGCGTCCACCGTGCCGGTGAGGAATCCCCGGCCCAGTGGCGAATACGGCACAAAGCCCACTCCCAGGCTGGCCGCGGCCGGAACTACGTTGCGTTCCACGTCACGGCTCCAGATGGACCATTCGCTTTGGACCGCGGCGATGGGGTGCACGGAGTGGGCTTCGGCCAGCTCCTGCGCGGTCACCTCTGACAGGCCAAGGTGTTTGACCTTGCCCTGCTGCACCAGCCCCGCCATGGCCTCCACGGTTTCCACAATCGGAACGCGGAGGTCACGGCGGTGCATGTAGTAGAGGTCGATCACGTCCGTGCCGAGCCGTTTCAGGCTGGCGTCGACGGCCTGCCGGACGTAGGCGGTATCTCCCCGGACATCCGTGTAGCCATCAGCCGGCGAGCCCACCAGGGAAAACTTGGTGGCGAGCTGTACTTCACTCCGGCGCTGCTTGAGCAGCTGCGCGATGAGTTGCTCGTTGCTGCCTCCGCCGTAGATGTCCGCGGTGTCGATGAAGCTGACGCCGGCATCCACGGCATGATGCAGGGTTTTGAGGGCATCGTGCGGGTCAACTTCGCCGTAGACCGGGGTGAGGGCCATGCCGCCGAAACCCAGGGGGCTGACGTTAAGGCCGTCGCCGAGGTGTACCAATGGTGCAGTCATGAGCGCTCTCCATTCGTTTGTGGACTCTCGTCCCAGCCAAGAACCCCGGTCCTTGCCCCGGTATTCCTAGCCGATGTCCTGGCCCCACGGGATGATCCGGTCGGCGCCCTGCCGCGTTGCCTCGATCATCACCGCGTTGGCCTCATCCGGTCCCGCCGCCCACGCCTCCGCTGCGGCCCGCTCCATGCCGAACTCCACGTGCCGGTCCACCAGCCGGGCCAGCCGCAGCGCGGGAGGGCTGTCCATGAACCAGACCTCATCCAGCTGCGCCCTGACGTCCTTCCACTGAGGCGTCTCCGCCAGCAGATAGTTTCCCTCGGTGATCACCAGCGGCACGGACGCGGGGACTGCGATGGACGCGGCCACCGGCTCGTCCAAAGTCCGCCGGAACTCCGGTGCGTACACCACTGCCTCGTCCCGGCGCACGAGCCGCTGCAACAGCGACAGGTACCCGCCGACGTCGAACGTGTCCATTGCGCCCTTGCGCTGCCGCAGCGGTGTGCCCTCGATGATCGCGTTGCCCAGATGGAAGCCATCCATGGGCACTACTACGGCGAGTTCCGGGCCGAACTCCCGCTGCAGCCGGGCCGCGAACGTGGACTTTCCGGAGCCGGGCGCACCCGTGATGCCCAGGAGTGTGCGCCGGCCGCTATCGAGCCTGTGCCGCAGGGCGTCGAGTGCCTGCTGTACTTCGGGGGAGTCCATGGCAAAAGCCTAAACCGGCCGCTGGTTCTCCCCGGTTTCCACTATCGGAACGAGGAGGTCACGGCGGTGTGGGTGCAGTCACCTTCGTACCGGACTGCAGCCATGAGAGACTTCGTGGACCCACGCTTTCACCGCTGGCTCCCTCTTTTCCGCTTGATCTGGCCCTGTGCACCCCCTACGTCGGCTCCGTAGGTTTATGGCTACACCAGGAGGAGTGATCTGAATCACCCAGTGATTGCAGTACGGTCCGAACCTCCGGTGGACCTGGCTTCGCGCTTCGTGGCGCGGGCACCGAAGTGCACTTCAACGGGTTTCGTCAGAGCATCTTGGAGGAAACGTGTATCAAGCCGAACCCCGGCAGGCCGGCAATGCCGGCCTTAGCAAGGGCCTCAAGAACAGACACATGAATTTGATCGCCATTGGGGGCGTCATTGGTGCCGGGTTGTTCGTCGGCAGTGGCGTGGTGATCAGCAGCACCGGCCCGGCGGCCATCGTCTCGTTTGCGATCGCAGGAGTCATCACCTTGCTCCTCATGCGGATGCTGGCCGAAATGGCCGTAGCGCGTCCGGTGGTGGGCTCTTTTTATGTCTACGCACGCCAGGCGCTGGGACAGCGGGCCGGTTTCGCCACCGGCTGGATGTACTGGTACTTCTTTGTGATTGTGGTGGCAGTCGAGGCGATTGCCGGTGGCCGGATCATCCAGCTGTGGTTCCCCATGGTTCCGTTGTGGATGCTCAGCCTGGGCCTGATGGTGGTACTGAGCGCCACGAACATGGCTTCGGCCCGCTCCTTCGGCGAGTTCGAGTACTGGTTCAGCTCCATCAAAGTTGTGGCCATCGTCCTGTTCCTAGGGCTGGGCGTACTGTGGATCACCGGCCTATGGCCCGAGTCGACGCCGGGGATCGGCAACCTCTTTGACCACGGCGGTTTCACGCCGCTGGGCTGGGGTGCCGTGCTGGCCGCCGTCGTTCCCTGTGTGGCCTTCTACACCGGCGCGGAAATCATCACCATTGCGGCCGCCGAGTCCGAAGACCCCGAGCGTTCCGTCAAGAAGGCCATGCGCTCCATCGTGGCCCGGGTGGTGACCTTCTACGTCGGCTCGATCTTCGTGGTGGTGGCGATCCAGAGGTGGGATGCCGAGAGCGTCGGCGTGAGCCCCTACGCGGCGGTGCTGGACGTCCTGGGTATCCCGGCGGTGTCCACCATCATGAACTTCATTGTCCTCACGGCAGTGCTCTCGTGCCTGAACTCAGCCCTGTACACCACATCGCGCATGCTGTTTGCGCTCACCCGCAACGGCGATGCGCCCAAGTTCTTCACCAAGCTGTCACGGAGCGGCGTTCCACGCCGTGCCATCCTGCTGGGCACCACCGTGGGCTACGTTTCGGTGGTCTGTGTCTACGTGTGGGGCGATGTGGTGTTCGCCTTCCTGGTGAACTCCTACGGTGCCGTGGCGCTCTTCGTCTACCTGGCGATCGCACTGTCACAGGTGGTGCTGCGCAAGAGACTGGACCGCGACGACCCCGGGGCGCTGAAGCTTAAGATGTGGCTGTTTCCATGGCTGAGCTACGCAACCATCGCGCTCATGCTCTTGGTCATCGCCGCCATGGCCCTGCTGCCCAGCACCCAGACCCAGTTCGTGATGAGCGGCGTGACGCTCGTGATCATCCTCCTCAGCTACGAGCTACGCCGGCGCTACGGCCGCAAGCCAGGAGAAGAGGCCGGCAACGACGTCGCCGACCTTCCGGCGGATCCGTCCTTGGACCCCTCGGCTGAAGGGCTCGAGGAGGAGCCCGACAAGCAGCCGGTAGCGGCCCGCCCCTGATCTTCAGGCCGGATGTCCGTCCGGTCCGTAAAGCCCGCCGCGGGGAAGTGCCAATGGAGGCACGTCCCCGCGGCGGGCTTTTGCGTTGAGCGGCTTCGACGCACGGAGGTAGCGTCAGCGGCGTCCGGCAAGCATGGCCAGGACCTGCCCGACGACGGCGGCACTGCTTCCGCGCGAGAGGTCCAGTGCGATGTTCCTGCGGTAGTACGGCGAGAGATCCAGCCCCACGCCCAGTCCGAAGATCTCCGCGTTGCCGGCGGCTTCGTGCGCCGCCACGACATCCCGTAGATGCTGTTCCAGGTAGTGGCCGTCGTTGGCCAGTGCGGTGGCGCCGTCCATCGGGCTGCCGTCGGACAACACCAGCAGGATCCGCCGTTCGGAGCCGTTGCTCCCCGTGCCGCCGTTCCCAGGGCCGCCCCTGAGCCGAGCGCAGGCCCAGTCCACGGCCTCGCCGTCGACTCCTTCACGGAACAGGTCCTTCTTCATGAGCCCGGCAATGGCCGGGCGGGCCCGCCGCCACGGGGTGTCTGCGTCCTTGAAGACCAGGTGCCGCACCTCGTTGAGCCGCCCCGGATGCGGGGGCCTGCCGGTACGGATCCAGTCCTTCCCGGCGCGGCCGCCGTTCCAGGCGGCTGTGGTGAAGCCGAGGACTTCGCAACGCGCCCCAGCCAGTTCCAGGGCGCGCGCGTAGACGTCCACCAGCGCGGCCACGGCGGCGCTGTGCTCCTTCATGGAACCGGAGCAGTCCACCAGGAACGTCACCGCGGCGTCGGTCCGGGGTTCGATCCGTTCGGTCCTGAACACCCTGCGGTCCCCGGATGCCGTGACCAGCCGGGCGAGCCTGCTGCCGTCGAGCCGGCCCTCAATGGCGTCGCCGTCCCAGCCGTCGTGGACGGCCGTGGACAGGACCGCGCCCAGGGCACGGCCCAGCCGGGGCACGTTGATGCCCTGCCTGGCAATGTCGTCGTCCAGCTGCTGCCGATAACCGCGCAGCAGTTCGGCGCGGACCACGTCCGTGGCGTGGAGCTCGCGGTCATAGGCCGTGGTGAACTTTCGGTAGCCGTCCCCTCCGGCTTCCAGCGCATCGCTGCGCCCATACCCGGCGGTGGGGACGGCGTCGTCGTTGCTGTCCTGATCGAAGAGCAGCTGGAACTGCGGCACGCGGCCGCCGGAACGGGAGGGCCGCGCTTCCCGGGCTTCCAGGTGCTCGCTGATGGCAGCGACGGTCTCCGCGATGGCGAGGGCATGGCGGCCGAAGCCCGGCTGGGAGAACCGTTCCCGCCGCAGGGCGGCCAGATGCGTGCCGACGTGCGGGGCAAGCTCGGCCCGGGTGGATTCAATCCGGTCCTCGAAGTCCGGGGACATCGGCTCCGCGGTGATCCTCGCCCGGCAGACCTGGGCCACGGTAAAGAGAATGAGTCCCAGGTCCGTGTCCGCCAGCGTGGACGCCTCGAACGCCCGGGACCATTGCTGGAAGCGGCGGTTCAGGTTGGCCCGGACCCCCGGCATGGCGGCGTCGGCCAGCGACTCGGTACGGAACTGTTCGAGCATCTCAAACACCAGCATTCGTGCCGGCGTTGCGGGGCAGAACTCCGCATGCAGAGCGGCATCGCTGTGCTGCAGCCGCAGCGCCATGCCGTCCGCCGCGCCGCGGAAGGCGTCCAACGTAACGGCGTCCGTTCCCGGGTGGAGATGGGGCGCGGGCATGGCCACCGGGGTGCTCTCCCGGTACAGCGCGGGGCCGCGGAAGTGCAGGCCGCCCTGCCCGCTGAGCCCGCGCATGGCTGCGGCGCACAGTTCAAGGGTCTGCTTGCGGCGGCGCAGCGAGGTGGCTGCGAGCTGCCGGGAGGCGGTCTCCGCCCGTTCCCTCTCCGCCTGCTCCGTCTGTTCCACAAGGGAGGCCATGCGCGGCCCTAGCCGGCCGCGGCGGCAGCGAAGGCGTGGGTTGGCAGGACCTCGGCGGGCAGGTACCCCGAGGTCCGTGGTGCTTCCAGCTCACGGTCAAAGCATCGCTGGAAGAATTCGGCAATGAGCGGCTGCTCGGCTTCATCGCACTTGTTGACGAAGGACAGCTGGAACGCCTTGCCGGGGTCGCCGAAGATCCCGATGTTCTCGGCCCAGGTGATGACGGTGCGCGGGGACATCAGGGTGGACAGATCGCCCACCCGGAAACCGTCCCGCGTCAGCTTGGCCACGGCCACCATGGACGCCACCAGTTTCCGGCCGGCTGCGTCGTCCAGTTCAGGGACCCTCGCCAGTACGATCCCGATCTCGTCCTCCGCCGGGGGATGGTTCAGGGCGGCGACGATGTTCCAGCGGTCGATCTGGGCATGGTTGAGCCGCTGGACGCCGTGGTACATGCCGTTGAGGTTTCCCAGTCCCACGGTGTTGGCTGTGGCAAAGAGCCGGAACCCGGGGTGCACGTCTAGGACCCTGTTCTGGTCCAGCAGGGTCAGCTTGCCGTCGCGTTCCAGGAGCCGCTGGATCACGAACATCACGTCCGGGCGGCCGGCGTCGTACTCGTCCAGGATCAGGGCCACGGGCCGTTGGATGGCCCAGGGGACAATCCCTTCCTGGAACTCGGTGACTTGCTTGCCGTCCTTCAGCACCACGGTGTCGCGGCCCACCAGGTCAAGGCGGCTGATGTGGCCGTCAAGGTTCACCCGCACACAGGGCCAGTTCAGCCGCGCGGCCACCTGCTCGATGTGCGTGGACTTGCCTGTGCCGTGCAGGCCCTGGAGCAGCATCCGCCGGTTCCGGGTGAAGGCGGCCAGAATGGCCAGGGTGACGTCGTGGTTGAAACGGTAGGCGGGGTCCACCTCTGGGACGTGCTCGTCGGCTTCCCGGAAGGCCGCCACCTTGAGGTCGGAATCGAGATTGAACACCTCGCGGACTGAAACCACCTCGTCCGGCATCAGGCAGCTCAGCTGGTCCACAGCTCGTCCTCCACGCCGTCAGTGCGGCCCGCGTCGAGGCCGGCCGCCCCGGCCTGGCTGCCCCCGGTGGTGCTGCCGCCGTCGACGGTTCCTTCCGCGGTGCCGGAACCGGCCTCGGCCTCGATCAGACCGATCGCCGCCGCAGCACGCTGCAGGGCCGGGAGCAGCTTCAGTCCCTTCTCGGGGGTGAGCCGCATGACCGGCGCCTGGACCGCGACGCAGAGGTTGGACACGGTGTTCGTTGTGGGAACCAGCACGGCCACGCACACCATGCCGGGGAGGAATTCCTCGTCGTCGATCGCGTAGCCGTCCCGGCGGACGCGCTGGAGTTCCTCCTCGATCACCTCGGGGTCCGTCACGGTCTTGTTCGTGTAGCGTTCCAGCGGCGCAGCGGCAATGAGGCGCCTGCGCTGTGCCGGGCTGAGCTGGGAGAGGATCATCTTCCCGCTGGCCGAGCAGTGCACCGGCACCCGCGAGCCGGGCTGGAGGGTGATCCGCAGCGGTTCGGACGTTTCGATGCGGTCCAGGTAGACCACTTCGCTGCCGGACACCGCCGTCACGTTGCAGCTCTCGCCCAGTTCCGCGACCAGGTTGCGCAGCACCGCGTGGCGGGCGCCGTGGTGCATGTCATTGATCAGCAGGTTCTCCGCCATGCGCCGCAGCCGCACCCCCGTGCCGTAGTGCCGGCCGTTGTTCTCCCGGATCAGAAGGCCGGAGCTCTCCAGTTGCTGCAGCATGCGGTGCAGCGTGGGCTTGGGTGTGCCCGTTTCCTCCACCAGGCCCTGGAGCGTGAAGAGCTGGTCCTTGGTGGCGATCAGTTCCAGCAGGGAGAACAGCCGCATGGTGGGTGTGTCCCCGGCCAGCTCCGTCGGCGCCTGCAGGGCGGGCTCGCCCAGCCTGTGAATCTCAGCCATTTTGTTGTCCTCCACGTGGTCAAGCCGCACCGAAATTGGCGTCTAGTTCAAGAATATCGTACGCATCGTTCCGAATATTTGAAATACCCGTTGACGTTGTTGTTCTTTTGCCATAATCTCGGCATCATCACCAAAACAGGAACGCTACGTTCCATTTTTTATAATCAAACGTATCTAGGCGAAATCCTGGAGGAGGAGCAATCATCATGAGCCAAGACACCGTCGAACTCTCATCCGTTGCCGACGACGGCACGGCAGAAGCGCTCGTCACCGACTCATCCGAGGGGCAGGGCAAAGGCGCCCCGGCCCAGGCATCGCCGGCCAAGACCGCCCGCGAAGTCGCCAAGGGCGTGCAGAAAATGACACCCTCGGAGGCCTTCGTGGAGACCATGGTCGCCAACGACGTCACTGATATTTTCGGCATCATGGGTTCAGCTTTCATGGACGCCATGGACATCTTCGCCCCCGCAGGCATCCGCCTGGTTCCGGTGGTCCACGAGCAGGGCGCGGCCCACATGGCTGACGGCTATGCCCGTGCCAGCGGCCGCCACGGCGTTGTCATCGGCCAGAACGGCCCGGGCATCAGCAACTGCGTCACCGGCATCGCCGCGGCATTCTGGGCGCACAGCCCCGTGGTCATCGTGACGCCGGAAGCCGGCACCACGGGCATCGGTCTCGGCGGCTTCCAGGAGGCCAAGCAGCTGCCCATGTTCCAGGAATTCACCAAATACCAGGGGCACGTGACCCACCCGGCCCGCATGGCCGAATTCACCGGCCGCTGCTTCGACCGCGCCATGTCTGAAAACGGCCCCACCCAGCTGAACATCCCGCGTGACTACTTCTACGGCGAGATCACTGTGGAGATCCCGCAGCCGCGCCGCGTGGACCGCGGCGCCGGCGGCACCAAGAGCCTGGACGAGGCAGCGGCCCTGCTCGCCACGGCCAAGTTCCCTGTGATCGTCTCCGGCGGCGGCGTCGTCATGGCCGACGGCGTCGAGGAATGCAAGGCCTTGGCCGAGCGCCTGGGCGCCCCGGTGGTCAACAGCTACCAGCACAACGACTCGTTCCCGGCCAGCCACCCGCTCTGGGCCGGACCGCTGGGCTACCAGGGATCCAAGGCGGGAATGAAGCTCATCTCCCAGGCCGACGTCGTGATCGCCCTCGGCACCCGCCTGGGCCCGTTCGGCACCCTGCCGCAGTACGGCCAGGCGTACTGGCCCACCGAAGCGAAGATCATCCAGATCGACGCCGACCACACCATGCTGGGCCTGGTCAAGAAGATCAGCGTGGGCATCTGTGGCGATGCCAAGGCCGTGGCACTTGAACTGGGCAAGCGCCTGGACCAGCTCACCCTCGCCTGCGACGCCACGAAGGCCGAGCGTGCCGCCACCATCAAGGCTGAGAAGGAAAGCTGGGAAGAGGAACTCACCGCGTGGACGCACGAAAAGGATGAGTACAGCCTCGACATGCTCGAGGAGCACAAGAACGAGGACGGCAACTGGCTGTCCCCGCGCCAGGTCCTCCGCGAGCTCGAGAAGGCCATGCCGGAGAACGTCATGATCTCCACGGACATCGGCAATATCAACTCCGTGGCCCACAGCTACCTGCGCTTCGAGAAACCGCGCAGCTTCTTCGCCCCGATGAGCTTCGGCAACTGCGGCTACGCCCTGCCGACCATGATCGGCGCCAAGGCCGCGGCCATGGACCGTCCCGCCGTGGCCTACGCCGGCGACGGCGCCTGGGCCATGAGCATGGGCGAAGTCCTCACCGCCGTGCGGCACGACATCCCGGTTACCGCCGTCGTCTTCCGCAACCGCCAGTGGGGTGCGGAGAAAAAGAACCAGGTGGAGTTCTACAACCGCCGCTTCATTGCCGGCGAACTGGACAACGGCGAAAGCTTCGCCGCCATGGCCCAGACCATGGGAGCCGAAGGCATCGTGGTCGACCAGCTCGACGAGGTGGGCCCCGCTCTCAAGCGTGCGCTCGCCGCCCAGATGGAAGAGGGCAAGACCACGGTCATCGAGATTATGTGCACCCGCGAACTGGGAGACCCCTTCCGCCGCGATGCCCTCGCGAAGCCGGTCCGTACGCTCGAGAAGTACAAGGACTACGTGTAAATCCTCAGGTCAGTCCAGCCTTGCCTGTGGAGGTCTTCCGTGTGGAGGCCTCCACAGGCCTGCTTCTGGAGTTGCAGCAAGACGGAGGCGGACGCCGTGGTCCTGACTTACGGCTCCTCCTGCACGGTGCTGGTCCAGCAGCTCAGTCTTCCAGGGCCCGGCCGCGACAGGGCCAGATTTCTCGGCCCGACCCCATAGAAAAGGACGCTCATGAGTATCCAGTCAACGACCAACTCCCGGACCTCGCAGCAGGCGCTTGACGCCATCGCCACGGTCAGCACCGGCCTGTTCATCGACGGCGAATGGGCCGAAGCGGCGTCCGGGGCCCGTTTCGACGTCGTAAATCCCGCCACTGAAGAGGTCATCGCCACGATAGCTGACGGCGGTCCCGAAGACGCCCGCCGGGCCATCGAAACCGCCGGCCGCGTACAGAAGGAATGGGCCAAGACCTCGCCGCGCGAGCGGAGCGAGATTCTCCGCCGTGCCTACGACCTGATCACGGCCCGCCAGGATGAGCTCGCTCTCATCATGACCTCCGAGATGGGCAAGCCGTTCCCGGAGGCCAAGGGCGAAGTGGCCTACGCCGCGGAGTTCTTCCGCTGGTTCTCCGAGGAGGCCGTGCGGATCGGCGGCGACCTGACCACCACCGGCGACGGCAAGAACCGCATCCTCGTCTCCAAGGAGCCCGTGGGCCCCTGCGTGCTGGTCACGCCGTGGAACTTCCCCCTGGCCATGGGCACCCGGAAGATCGGCCCGGCCATCGCGGCCGGCTGCACCATGGTGTTCAAGCCCGCCAACCTCGCCCCGCTGTCTTCCCTGGCGCTCGTGGACATCCTGATCGAGGCCGGCCTGCCCAGGGGTGTGCTCAACGTTGTCTGCACCACCAAGGCTGCGGAGGTGGTGTCGCCTTGGATGGCCAGCGGCATCGCCCGCAAGGTCAGCTTCACGGGCTCCACCGAAGTCGGCGTGCGCCTGCTCCAGCAGGCATCGCAGCACGTCATGCGCTCCTCGATGGAACTGGGCGGGAACGCCCCGTTCATCGTGTTCGAGGACGCTGACCTGGACCGCGCCGTGGATGGCGCCGTCGCCGCGAAGATGCGCAACATGGGCGAGGCCTGCACGGCAGCCAACCGGCTCTTTGTGCAGCGCCCCATCGCGGACGAATTCGCCCGACGGCTGGCCGCCCGCCTCAGTGCCCTTTCGGTGGGCGACGGAGCCGACTCCGGCACCGACGTCGGGCCCCTCGTCGAAGAGAAGGCACTCACTAAAATGCAGGAACTGGTGGACGACGCTGTGTCCAAGGGCGCCACGGTGGTGTGCGGTGGCTCCCGCCCGGACCGCCCCGGCTACTTCTACACTCCTACTGTTTTGTCCGGCGTCAGCCCGGATTCCGACCTGATGAGCCAGGAGATCTTCGGGCCCGTGGCTCCTGTGGTTCCCTTCGACACCGAAGAGGAAGTCACCCGGCTGGCCAACGACACCCCGTGGGGGCTGGTGGGCTATCTCTTCACACAGGACGTGGACCGGGGCTTCCGCATGGGCGACGCCCTTGAAGTTGGCATGGTTGGGCTCAACACTGGAATTGTCTCCAACCCTGCGGCGCCCTTCGGCGGCATCAAGGCCTCCGGCCTGGGCCGCGAGGGTGGCCGGGTCGGAATCGAGGAATTCCTCGAGACCAAGTACATGGCTATTCCCCGCGTCTAAGCCCAGGCTAAGGCGCGGCCGGCTGCTGCCGTGGGGCTACCAGAAGCTGGTGCCCCACGGCATACCGGGATGTCTGGCGGCAATGTTCTCCGCCGCATGCCTGCCGGACCACAACAGCGCCCGCAGCGGGGCATCAGCCGTTCTGGTGTCTGATGGGCCCCGTCAGGCCGCTATCCAGCGGCGATTTTGGGTCTGCCGTCTCTCCCGGCAATCAGGATCTTTGCTTCCTCGCCGACCACTGCCAAACCCTCCGCAATTGAGCGCGAGGGAATGGCGCCAAAACCAATCCTGAAGCAATTCCGCGGTGCGTCCGGTTGGATGAAATAAATATCGCCACGTTCAATGAGCACTCCGCGCTTTTCTACGGCGCGGACCAACTCCAAGGCATCCAGCCCGGGTGGCCCCTCCACCCAAAGACTGACGCCGCCGGGCGGGTAGGGGCCCTGCTCCCACGGCAGGCACTGCGCGGAGATCTCGGTGACCGTCTCCCAGCGCGTCTTCAGCTGCCGGCGGTGGCGGCGGAGGGCGCGGTGGTAGTCGCCGCTGTCGATCATCAGGGCGAGGGCGCGCTGCATGTGCCCGGGAGGGTGGCGCACCTGGTACCGCCGCACGCGGCGCAATTCGGTGATCAGTTCCGCGGGCCCTACCAGGAACCCGAGCCGCAGCCCGGGGGAGAGGAACTTGGAGAATGTGCCCAGGTACAGCACGTCGCCGGTGGAGTCCAGCGCCTTCAGCGCGGGGCTGGGGCTGCCTTCATAGCGGAATTCGCTGTCGTAGTCATCCTCGATGAGCACCGTTCCGGAAGTGGCGGCGAGCTTGAGCAGACGACGGCGGCGCTCCATGCTCAGCGTGACGTTGGTCGGGTGGTGGTGGCTGGGGGTGACATACAGGAGGGCGGTGCCGCTAAGGGTCCCGGGGAGGCAGAGTCCGTCCCCGTCGACGTCGATGCCGTAGACCTGGGCGCCGGTGCGCAGGAAGATGTGGCGGGCGTCAAGATAGCCGGGGTTCTCGATGCCCACGCGCTGGTGGGGGCCGAGCAGCGTCCTGGCCAGCAGGTCCAGACCCTGCTGGGAGCCCACCGTGATGAGGACTTCATCCGGCCCGGCCTCAATGCCGCGTGCGGGAAGGATCTGGCGGCGGATCATCTCGATGAGCATGGGGTCGTCCGCGCCTACGCTGTCCTGGAGGCTGGCGAAGCGGTGGGGCTGGTACAGGGCTTCGCGCAGGCTCCGCACCCAGGCGGTGGCAGGGAAGCTGTTGACATCCACCTGGCCGGCGACGAACGGGTATGGGTAGGTGTACCAGTCCGGGGTCTTTTCCACCTCCGGGATGTCTTCGTCGGCGTAGCGCCGCATCCGGGAGGACCAATCGATCATCGAATCCGTGGCGGGCACCTCGGCCTCGGCCGCGGCCAGCATTTCCGGGTTGACGAAGATCCCGCTGCGCTCATGGCTGATCACCAGGCCCTCGGTGAGCAGCTCCTGGTAGGCCAGGTTGATGGTGTTGCGGGCAACCTTGAGCTCGGCGGCCAGCTCGCGGGAGCTGGGGAGCCTGCGGCGTGAATCGAAGATACCGACGGCGATGCCGTGCTCGATGACGCGGCGGACCTGCCGGTACAGGGGTTCGCTGGAACTGCGGTCAATCTCTATGAGTGTCCGTGGCACGATTCGCCTCCCAAGCAGCGCGATGAAGTATCAGGACCGAAAGAAGCGGGGGAGTTCAGTATGAACTCCCCCGCCAAGAATTTCTCTTTGTACTTTAGCTACGGGCCAAAGATTCCAGTGAATCAACGACGTCGATGCCATGCGCCGCGCCGACCGCGGTGTTGGTCAGGCGGCCGCCCAGGGTGCTCAGGCCTGCGCGCAGTGCAGGATTCTCGGCCACGGCCCGCTCCACGCCCTTGTCGGCGATCTGCAGAACGTACGGAAGCGTGACGTTGGTCAGCGCGTAGGTGGAGGTATGGGGGACGGCGCCCGGCATGTTGGCCACGCAGTAGAAGACGGAGCCGTGGACGCGGAAGGTGGGTTCCTGATGCGTGGTGGGGTGCGAATCCTCGAAGCAACCGCCCTGGTCAATGGCGATGTCCACCAGTACGCTGCCGGGCTTCATACGGGAGACCAGCGCGTTGGAGATGATCTTGGGTGCCTTGGCCCCGGGGACCAGAACGGCGCCGATGACCAGGTCGGCCTGGATGACCTCCTGCTCGATGGCGAGCTGGTTGGCAGCCAGGGTGCGGACCCGGCCCTGGTACATGCGGTCCGCGGCGCGCAGCTTGTCCACGTTCTTGTCGAAGAGGACCACGTCCGCCCACATGCCGGCGGCCACGGCAACGGCGTTCATGCCGGACACGCCGGCGCCGATGATGACCACGCGGGCAGGTGCCACGCCGGAGACGCCGCCGATCAGTACGCCGCGTCCGCCCTCGGGGCGGGTCAGGCACTGTGCGCCCACCAGGGGAGCCAGCCGGCCGGCCACCTCGCTCATGGGGAACAGCAGCGGCAGCGAGCCGTCTTCGAGCTGGACCGTCTCGTAGGCAATGGATGTGCTGCCGGCGTCGAGCAGGGCCCGGGTGCAGGCCTCGTCGGCGGCCAGGTGCAGGTACGTGAAGATCGTCAGGTCCGGACGCATGCGGTGGTATTCCTCGGCGATCGGCTCCTTGACCTTAAGCAGCAGATCGGCGGCGGCCCAGACCTCGTCGGCCGTCTGAAGGATGGTGGCTCCCGCTACCGTGTACGCATCATCGGAGATGGACGAGCCCTCTCCGGCGCCGGCCTCGATGAACACCTCGTGGCCGTGGGCAACGAGCTCGTGGACGCCGGCCGGCGTGACGGCTACTCGGTATTCGTGGGACTTGATTTCCTTCGGGATGCCGATCTTCATTGTGACCTCCGGGTTGTTGATGGGTTGCGCTGCAAGTAAGTCCGCTGCGCGGGCTGCGCAGCATTATCGAAGTATGGTCCGGTCCAGGATGGGACCAGAAGCACCAGATGCGCGTCGACTGACGGGACCAGACTGGACCCGTCAGACGGGCACCATGTGGCCCTGATGCCCGGGGTGGCCCCCAGCCTAGGCTTCGATCATCGCTACTCACCTCGACAAGAAGGAGATAGTCTTGGACGCCTCAACACTCCGGGCCCAGGCCCGGCGCCACCTCGGACCCCATTTCACACGCAAGGACACCTGGGACAGCGAGTTCCCGATTTTTGTCCGCGGCGAAGGAAGCTACCTCATTGACACCGAGGGGGACCGTTATCTGGACGGCCTCGCCGGTCTCTTCTGCGTGAACATGGGCCACGGCCGCCAGGACATTGCCAAGGCCGCCAGCGAGCAGATCAGCACCCTGGCCTACGCCTCCAACTGGGGCTCGGCGCACCCGCCGGCCATCGAGGCCGCCGCGCTCATCGCGGACCTGGCCCCCGGCGACCTGGGCACGACGTTCTTCGTCAACTCCGGCTCCGAGGCCGTGGAGACGGCCCTGAAGTTTACCCGCCAGTACTTCCGCAGCCAGGGCCAGCCGCAGCGGACCAAAGTCATCAGCCGTGACATGGCATACCACGGCACCACCATGGGGGCCCTGTCCATTACGCAGCTGCCCAAGATCAAGGAGCCGTTCGGCGAGCTCCTGCCGGGCATCCGCAGCGTCCCGAACACCCTCGGATTCACCGGCGACTGCGGCCCGGTCACGGAGCTCGACTGCTTCCGCGCCATTGAGCGGGTGGTCCTCGAAGAGGGCCCGGAAACCGTTGCGGCCATCTTTGTCGAGCCGGTCCAGAACGGCCGCGGAGCCCTCGTGGCGCCGGACGGTTACTGGCCGGCACTGCGCGCACTGTGCGACAAGTACGGGATCCTGCTGGTCTCCGACGAGGTGATCTGCTCCTTCGGCCGGCTGGGCCACTTCTTCGGCCACGGCGTCACCGGCGTGGTCCCGGACATGGTCACCTTCGCGAAGGGCTCCACCTCCGGCTACGCCCCGCTGGGCGGCCTGATCGTCCGCGAGCAGCTGGTCCAAGAGCTGTTCAATTCCTCCACGGGCGGCGTCTTCACCCACGGCGCCACCTGGGGCGGGCACCCGGTGTCCACCGCCGTCGCGGTCGCCAATATCACCGCCATGCGCGACGAAAACGTCCTGGGCAACGTCCAGGAACAGGGCCCCAGGATCATGGAGGCCCTGGAATCCCTCAAGAACTCGCACCGCTGCGTCAAGGCAGTGCGGGGCACGGGCTTCTTCTACGCGATCGAACTCATGGCGGACAGCTTCAGCGGCCGCGAACTGACCCAAGCAGAGTCGCTGAAGGTCCTGCGCGAGGTGCTCCCCGAGTCCTTCAAACGCACCAAGGTGATCCTGCGCGGCGACGACCGCGGCGCCACCATGATCATGATCTCCCCGCCCCTGGTAGCCGACGCTGAGGTCCTGTCAGCGCTGCTGCACGGCGTGGACGGCATGCTCACCGACATCGAGAAGGCCATCCAGCCCTAAACCACCGCATCCGGTTCTTCGCCTGATGTGGCCTCCGCAGGTTCGAGATGAGAGGTACAACCATGGCGACGGCGATTGTTGAGAAGCGCCTCCCGCAGGCAGCGTCGCCCGCGGGAAGTGCACTGTTTGAGCGCTGGCGCCAGGAGCTGTCCGGCCGCGGCCGGGTGGTCGGATTCGCCGACGGCGAGGACGAGCGTGCCGTCCGCGCTGCCAGTGCGTTGTCAGCGGAAGGAATTATCAGTCCCCGCCTCATCGGCAGAGCCAAGGAAATCCGGCGGCTGGCGGCCGAACTGGACTGTGTGCTGCCCGGCGACGCCATCCTCGACGTCGGCGGGCTGGCCGGCGACAGCAGCATCGCCGCTCTGATCGGGGAGGCTTACTCCCGCAAGCCCGAGCAGTTGACCCATGCCAGTCAGGAACCGGTCCATATTGCCGCGGCCGCGTTGCGGGCCGGGTATCTGGACGCCTGTGTTGCCGGTGCCGGGACGCCCACGGCGCTGGTGCTCCGGGCCGCGCTGCGCGTGGTGGGCCTGGACCCCGGCTGCACCACCCTGAGCAGCTCGTTCCTGATGCTGCTGCCCGACGGAAGGGAACTGACGTTCGGCGATTGCGCCGTCGTTCCCGATCCTTCCGCCGAACAGCTGGCGGACATCGCCGCCTCGGCAGCCGCCATGCACCAGGCGCTGACGGGGCAGTCGCCGAAGGTGGCCATGCTGTCCTTCAGCACCCGGGGCAGCGCTATCCACTCACACGTGGACAAGGTCAGGTCCGCGATGGAAATCCTGCGGACCCGCCACCCGCTGCTGCACGTGGATGGCGAGCTGCAGTTGGATGCCGCGCTGGTCCCCGCCATAGGGGCGGCGAAAGCGCCCGGCTCGGAGGTGGCGGGTCAGGCAAATGTGCTGGTGTTCCCCAGCCTGGACGCCGGAAACATCGGCTACAAGATCACCGAACGGCTCGGGGGAGCCGTGGCCGTGGGCCCGATCCTGCAGGGGCTGGCGGCGCCCCTGAACGATCTGTCCCGTGGTTGCAGCGCCGGGGACATCGCGTCCGTTGGCCTGTTGAGCGCCATGCAGTCGCTCTCCGTACTCGACAGAAAGGAGATCCGGCCTGAGCACGGCGCAAGCCCGCTCCGGGAGGATCGTAGACGACCATGACACAAGACGTTGCCACGCCCGTAGGACGCGACAAGCCGGAAGAAAGCGGCAAACAGCGTGGATTTCTCCCGCGAGGCCTGCGGGACAGGCGGCTGCCCGGGCTCGCACTGGCGGCCGCTGCCGTGGCCGTCGCGTGGCTTATCCACGCGGCCGTCCCGGTGCTCCCCTTCCTCACGGTGGCCGTCATCCTGGGCATCCTTTCCGCCAACCTGCCCGGGATCGGCCCGGCAGTCGAAGGAGTCATGCAGCCTGGGCTGGTGCTGGCCGCCAAGAGGTTCATGAGGCTCGGAATCGTGCTGCTCGGACTGAAGCTGAGCCTCATAGACGTCGCGGCCCTCGGCTGGGCGACGCTGGGGATCGTGGTGGGCATCGTGCTGCTGACCTTCGTGGGCACCTTGCTGCTGGGCAAGGCGTTCAGGCTTCCGGGGGACCAGCCCTTGCTCCTGGCCGCAGGCTTTTCCATCTGCGGCGCGTCCGCCATCGGGGCCATGAGCGGAGTGACCAGAACGGATCACCGCGGCACCGTGGTGCCCATCGCGCTCGTGACCCTGTGCGGGACGCTTGCCATCGCCGTGCTACCGGCCCTCAAGGGTCCTCTCGGCTTGGACGAGGTGCAGTTCGGGCATTGGGTGGGGGCCAGTGTCCATGACGTGGGGCAGGTTGTCGCGACGGCGCAGACGGCAGGCACCGCGGCCCTGGCCGGGGCCCTGGTCATCAAGCTCACCCGTGTCCTGATGCTCGCCCCGATGGTCACCGCTGCCGCTTTGGTGCAGCGCTGCCGCAATCGTTCCCGGCGCAATCGTTCCCAGCACAGCGAGGCGGCCGCCGGCATCGAAGAAGGCAAGCTCAAATTCCCACCCTTGATCCCGCTGTTCGTGGCCGGGTTCATGGCGATGATCGTGTTGCGGACGCTGGGAATCCTGCCGCATGCGGTCCTGGAAGGTGCTGCGCTCGCCCAGGACCTTCTGCTCGCTGCGGCGCTGTTCGGGCTGGGAGCGTCCGTGCAAATACGGTCAATTCTTCACACCAGCGGCAGGGCGATCGTCGTCGCCATGCTCTCCTGGGGTCTCATCGGAGTACTCGCCTACGTGGGAGTGCAATTCATCTAGGAACGGACATCATGACCACCTCGGAACTCATCATCGCGGCTCTCATAGTTGCCGTCGCCGTGGTGGCACAGGCCGGCACCGGGTCCGGATTCGGCATCGTCTCCTCGCCGCTGCTGCTGATGATCAGCCCGCAGCTGGTGCCCGGCCCGCTGCTTCTCGTTTCGGTGGTGGTCATGCTGTTCGTGAGCTGGCAGAACCGGAGGGGCCTACGGCACGTGGATCTCAAGGTGGCCATTGCCGGGTGCGTGCCCGGCGCCGTTGCCGGACTATGTGTATTGCCCCTGTTGAACGGCAAATGGACCGGAATGATCGTCGGCGGCCTGGTGGTGGCCAGCGTTCTCACCGGACTCAAGGGGTTCCGCATCCCGCAAAACCGCTTCTCCCTGTTCGCGGCCGGCCTGCTCGGCGGAGTCCTGGGTACGGTTGCCTCCACCTCAGGGCCGCCGCTTGTGGTGGTTTACCGGAGCGAGGACGCGGCCCGCTACCGTGCCAACCTCTCCCTGTTTTTTCTGGTCTCGTCGTTGGTCTCGCTGCTTGCCCTGGCGGGCGCCGGTTCCTTCGGCATGGAGGAGCTGCTGCTCACCGGCTGGCTGTTACCGGGCGTTGCCCTCGGGGCGCTGGCATCGCGGCGGGTGGTGAAGCGGATTTCCGCCGCCGCCATCCGTCCCGCGGCCCTCAGCCTGTGCCTGGTTGCCGGGGTGAGCCTGCTGATCAGAGGCGCTCTGGCCTGACGGGCACGGGTCCCGACGCCGGCGTGTCCTCGGTGGCTGGCTCAGTGTTCTTGCCCGCCGGCAGTGCCTTCAATCCCGCCGCGCAGGCCACAATCCCCGCGATGAACAGCACCTTCAACAAGCTGAAGGGTTCGACGCCGGTGGCCATCGCCCAGCCCACCGTCAGGGCAGCCCCGATCCCCACCCAGACGGCGTAGGCAGTGCCGAGCGGGATGCTGCGGATGGCTAGGCCGAGGCCGATCATGCTCAGGGTGGCGGTTACGCCGAAAACAAGAGTGGGCAGGGGCCGGGTGAAACCGTCGGACTGGCCCAGGGCGGTGGCCCAGACGGCTTCCAGCACGGCGGAGGCCAGCAGCATCAGCCACGCAGCGGAACGCTTGTTCATTACGCCACCACCTTCAGGCCAACCACGCACGCGGCGATGCCGGTGAGCAGTAGCAGGCGCGCCGTCGTCGGACGTTCCGCCTTGGTGATGATCGCGTAGGCGGAGGTCAGCACCACGCCCACGCCCACCCACACGGCGTACGCGGTGCCGGTGGGGATGGACTGCATGGCGATGGCGAGGCCGGCCATGCTGGCGAGGACGGAGACCAGGAAGAGGAGGGCGGGCGCGAGCCAGCGTCGGCCGGAGGCTTGGAATGTCCGGTGCAGGGCTGCGGCCCAGACGGCTTCCAGCGCTCCGGAAAGAATGAGAATTAACCACGACATGACAGATCCTTTGGCCAGTCTTGTCGCGTGCCGGGTACTGAACCGTCGTCCGGAGGGTCCTGTGCGGAGCCTTGTTCCCAGCATAGCAACGCCCGACGGCGGGTGGCCGGGTTGGTGGCCAACCTCACCGCCGGGCGGGGCGGAACCTTAGAGCGCGCCGCCGGCAGCTTCCGGCGCGGAAGAGTCGCGGCCCCCGTTGCCCACGGTTTCGCGGGCGATGAAGTTCTCGATGTCGAACAGGTTGTCCGCGCGCTCGGCGATGTTCAGGAGGGTGGTCATGGCGGCGACCTCCTCCACCTGCTCCTTGAGGAACCAGAGCATGAACTGCTCGCCCAGAGCATCGTCCTCGGTGCGGGCGGCGCGGAACAGGGCCTCGATCGCGGACGTCACTTCCTTCTCCTGCTCCAGCGCCAGGGCCAGCGGCTCGGTCACGGAGGAGAATTCGTTGCGCACGGTGGGGACGCCCGGGATGGTGAATTCAATGTCGCGGTCCAGCATGTACTGCACCATCATCATGGCGTGGTTCCGCTCTTCCACCGACTGCCGGTAGAAGTAGCGGGCCAGCTGCGGGAGGTCCTGGTTGGCGAACCAGGTGGCCACGGCAATGTACTGCTGCGAGGCCGCGAATTCGTTGCCGATCTGGGTGGACAGGAGCGCATTAAAGGGTGTGGAGGTCATAGCCAGAGTCTAGGAGCGCCGCGTGCCGCTGACCAGTGTGGAAAGGCTCAGATAACGAAGGCGAGGCTAGCCTGCAGCGCTGGATCAGGCAGTCACGCGGTCGATCGACACCACGGCCAGGAAGCCGCGGCCCAGAATCTCGGGGGTCCCGGTATCGGAGCCAACGACGGCGTCATACCGGTTGAGTGCCTCGGGTTCCGTGGGGCTGGGGGCAGCTTCGTCGGCGTCGGCTTCCGCGGCGGTTGCAGATTCCGCGGTGCCCGCGGTGGCGTCCGCGGCTTCCGGGGTGACGCTGAGGTTGCCCGTGCTGACGGCGGCCTGGCCCTGCAGAAGTACAGCGAGCTGGCCCTCAAAGACCGGGTGCGCGCGCTTTTTGGAGAGCTCGATGATGGACGTGAAGCCCTTGAAGGAACCCGTCCGGGTGATGACATTCAGGTCGCGGATGTCCCCGGTGGGCAGGTCCCCGTGCGCAGCGGCTTCGCCGGAGAACCTGAAGGGCCGGTACTTCTCCAGCGGGTGTTCGTCGCCGTCCACGGTGAGAAGGAGCAGCTCGCCGTCGATCACGGTCAGCACACGTTCCATGCCCGGGAACGCCGAGAAATCCCCGGCCTTGCTGACGTCGGCGATGCTGACGCGCCAGTCCCAGGCGCCGTCCTGCGCCGAGGCGGCCTTCGGGTGGCTGGCAAGCTCCCGGGTCACCCCGCCGCCGTTGCGCCACGGTTCGGACCTGAGTTCTGCGAAGCGGATGATCTCCATCGGACCAGCCTAGTTTGTTTGGGCGTCCCGGCCACGCGTGGCATGCTGGGCAAATGCGCCAGGGGATCACCGAGGAACAGAGCCGGCTGCTGACATCCTGGCTTGGGGAATTCAGCGTGGTGCAGGATTGTTCGTGGCCCCTGCATGACACGAACGTCCTCCACGTTGTCACGTCGTCGGGCGAAGGGTTCATCGTCAAGGCGAGCACCACAAGTCACCATATCCGCCGCGAGATCGCCGCCCATGCCGGCGGGTTCGAAGGGCTCCGCGGACGCGTCCCGGCGTTACGGCATGCCTCCGTGGAAGCCCGGATCCTGGTTACGGAGTTCCTGCCGGGAGTCCTGGTCGAAGGGACTCCGGCCGAGGATGATCCGGAAACGTACCGCCAGGCGGGGGAGCTGCTGGCGAGGATTCACCGGCCGGCCGGGGACTCGTGCACGTACGCAACAGCCCTCGCGGCAAAGACCCGGGCGTGGATGGACCGCGCCCACGGGCTGCTGCCGGAATCGCAACTGGAAAGCTTTGAACAGGAACTGGATGCCCTACGGCCGGGCGTGGCGCAGCTCGTGGCAACTCACGGCGATTACCAGCCAAGGAACTGGCTGCAGGACAACGGGCAGATCAAAGTCATCGACTTTGGCCGCGCTGAACCGCGTCCGTGGGTGCACGATCTGGTGCGCCTCAGTCACCAGCGGTTCGTTGGCAGGCCCGACCTGGCGGACGCGTTCCATTCCGGCCTGGACAAGATGGTGGCACCGGCGGAGGCTGACCTGTGGCGGCTGGAGAACCTGAACCAGGCCATCGGCACGGTGGTGTGGGCCAACCAGGTGGGCGACACGGCGTTTGAACAGACGGGCCGCGCCATGGTGGAGCGCGTGTTGTCCGGCGCCTGAAATGGAACCGACCCACATCGGCGCAGGGGGCACTTCCCTGTTACTCTCCTCCCGGGGGACGTCACGAAGACAGAGCCTGAAGGAGCCGAAAATGTTCGTCAAAGTCTGTGGTCTCAGTACGCCCGAATCAGTCAGTGCCGCCGTGGAGGCTGGGGCGGACGCCGTCGGGTTTGTCCTGACGGCCAGCCCGCGGGTGGTCTCGCCGTCGCAGGTTTCCACTCTTCTGGCCGATGTGCCGGAAGGCGTGGTTGCCGTCGGCGTTTTCCGGCATGAACCTGTTGCCGATGCCATTGCCATTGCCCGTTCCGCCGGACTCAAATGGGTCCAACTCCACGGGGACCTCACGCCGGAAGACGTCACAACAGTGCACGACGCCGGCATGAAGCTGATCAGGGCGGTCACCATGGCAGCCACTGCGGACGCGTTCGCCGACTGGGGCGAGGAAATCCTGCTGATTGATGCCGCCGTGCCCGGCTCCGGAGAAGCCTGGGACTATGCCTCCATGGTGGACGTGACGGCGCTCCAGGACCGCAAGTGGCTGCTGGCCGGCGGGCTGGATACGGACACCGTGGCGCACGCCACTGCAGCCTCAGGCGCGTGGGGCGTGGACGTCTCCTCCGGCGTCGAGGTTTCCCGTGGTGTGAAGGACCTGGACAAAATCCGCGCGTTTGTTAAGGCCGCCAAGGGCTGAGGCCCGGTCCAAGTTCCAGGGCCTAAGATCAGGGGCCAATCAGGGCAGACCCCTACGTTTTTGTCAGACCCCGCGGGGCACAATGGACAGATGAAGACACTGCTCAACATCATCTGGCTGGTATTCGGCGGACTCTGGCTTGCCTTGGGCTATTTCCTGGCTGGGATCATCTGCTGCCTGCTGATCGTCACCATCCCGTGGGGCATCGCGTCGTTCCGGATTGCGGCGTACACGCTCTGGCCGTTCGGGCGCATGGTGGTGGACAAGCCGGGCGGGACGGGCGGGTTCCCGCTCCTGGGGAATGTCATCTGGCTGGTGGTGGCGGGCATCTGGATCGCAATCGGCCACGTGCTGACGGCCATTGCCATGGCGGTCACCATCATCGGCATCCCGCTGGCCATCGCCAACCTCAAACTCATCCCGGTCAGCCTGATGCCGCTCGGCAAGCAGATTGTTCCCACCAACAGCCCGTTCGTTACCGCGTACCGTTAGCCGGCGGCATTCCCAGGGGCTTCGCTGAACCCGGGGACCAGTCCTTGGGCTTCGAGTTCTTCTGACCGGAGCGCCCGCAGAACACAGAATTCGTTGCCGTCCGGGTCGGCCATGACCGCCCACGTGACCTCCGGCCCCTGCCCGACAGAAATGCGCGACGCGCCGAGGGCTTCCAGCCGCTGCACCTCCTCGGCCTGGTCATCCGGACGCAGGTCCAGGTGCAGCCTGTTCTTGAGCTCTTTCCCCTCGGGAACCTTCACGAACAGCAGGTCCGGGCTGACGCCGTCGGCCGGGCTGCCTGCGGGCGGCTCCAGTACGATTTCGTCTTCCACCTCGTAGGTGCGGCGCCACCCCAGGGCCTTCTCCCAGAAGTCGGCGGGCACTTTGGGGTCAGTGGAGTCGACGCTGACGGCTTGGATGCGCAGGTTCATCCGAGCAGTCTTGCACCGGCCGGGGCGCCCGTAAAGGCTTCGGGCGGTTGCGCGAAGAGTCAGGCCAGCTCGCCCTGCAGGTTCCGGCGGGCGGCGTCGAGCCACAGTTCCCGGGCGCGGTCGCTGTGGAACAAGGGTTCCAGTTCCAGCAGGTGACGGACGACGGCGGCGCGACCGGCCGCGAAGTCGGCGTCGCCGATGTGCGCATAGTCTTCCCGGACGGCGGCCACATACCTGGCGTACGGCTCCGGTTCGCCGCCGAGGACTGACAGGTCCGCATCGCAGAGGAGGGCGCCGTCGTGGTCCCCTGGTTCCGGGCGGTGGTCCGACGTCAGCCTGACCAGCCGCGCCACCTCCTCGACATCGGCGGCCGGGAGCCCCGCGTCCGGGAGGCGCTCCTCGGCGAGGCGGGCCGATTCCTCCTCGTCCTGGCCGGCGACCCCGCGGTACACGGCATCGTGGAACCAGGCTGCGAGCAGCACGGTCCGCGGCGGATCGGCCGGGTCCGCGAGCAGGTCCAAAGCCTCAAGAACTGCCAGCAGGTGCGTGCAGCCGTGATACCGCCGGTGGTCCTCGCTCCAGCGGTCCAGCAGGTCCAGGAAGAGGGCGTCGTGGCCGGGCATGATGGTTTGCCAGCGGTTCAGCAGCGGGACCTTGAGGGACTTGTTGCGCTGCCGGGCCGGTATGCGCAGCCCGCTGGCGATGAGCTTGCGGACCAGGATCCGGCCTTCCACCGGAATGGCGCCCGCAGCTACGAGGTCGTCGAACCGGCGCTCGGCGACGTCGTAGTGGTCGCCGTCGAACGCCCGGTCCGGGACGCCGGCCGCGGCGGCGAACGCGTGCAGTTCCGCCAGCGACATGTCCGAGATGAGGTGCGAAAAGTGCGTGCCGTGGGCTGGCCACACGGGCGGATCCAGGTAAATCGCCATGGGGGAAGTCTAGTGCGGCTCTCCGCAGGGCCGCTCAGGAGCCGGCCGGCAGGATGTTCTGGTTCCCCTGGAAGACGTTCCGTGGATCGAAGTCCCGCTTGACCCTGGCCAGCCGCGCGTAGTTCCCGTTGCCGAACGCGGCACGGATGCGCTCCTGGCCTTCGTTGCCGATGAAATTGAGCCACACCCCGCCCGAGGCATAGGGCGCAATCTTGCCGCGGAAGTCCTTCACCCACGCCTTGGCCAGCTCGCCTTCCTCGGGCGTGGGGGAGATGCCGTACGGGTGGCTTACCCAGGCCGCGTTCCGGTTGATCAAGGGCGTGGCCGCCCCCGCGTTCCCGCCCACGGCGCCGCCCCAGCGGGCGATGAGCTGCTGCGACGTGGCATCGGGAAGGTTCCGCGCCGATTCCACAAAAAGATCCAGAGCCGCATCGGGAAGTTCGTTGTGGTAGTCCGCGCTCCAGTAGTTGTAGTGGTCCGGCGGATCATCCAGGGAGCTGTTGAACTCTGCATAGCCTGTGTCACCCACCAGGTTGACGGCCGGTCCGAGTTCGCGGAACGGCCGGGCATGTTCGGAGCCTTCCTCGGGGTCACCCGCGTAGACGTAGCCAATGGCGACGGCCATTTTTCCCACCAGATGCTCAGGCACAAACGGCTCCGGCGGCGCGGTCATGTACAGCAGCCCCACCCCGACGCCATCGGGGGCTGCGAGGGCCAGGTCCCGGAACGCCCGGGAAACATCAGAGGCTGCCTCCCCAGGCCACAGCCATATCCCGGCGTGGACCACGGGGCCGAGCCGGTGCGCCTGGAACGTGAAGGACGTGGCCACTCCGAAATTGCCGCCACCGCCATGGAGTGCCCAGAAGAGTTCGGGGTTTTCCCGGGCGCTCGCGGTGACGCGCTCGCCGTCGGCCGTCACCAGGTCCACCGAGACGAGACTGTCGCACGCGAACCCGAAGGAGCGCTCCAGCCACCCGGATCCGCCGCCCAGGGTGAAGCCGGCGACGCCGGTGGTGGAGGCCCGCCCGCCGGTGACGGCCAGGGCATGCTCCTGGGTGGCGCGGTCGAACTCGCCCCAGGTGACGCCTGCCCCGGCGGTGACGATGCCGGATTCCGGGTCCACGTCGATCGACTTCATGGGCCGGACATCGATCACCAGGCCGTCGTTGTTCATGGACATTCCGGCCACTGAGTGGCCGCCGGCACGGACAGCAATGGCGAGGGAATTTGCCCGTCCATAGCGCAGGGCTTCGGCCACGTCCGCGTCATTTGAACACTGGGCAATCACCGCCGGCCGCCGGTCAATGCTGGCGTTGAAGACCTTCCGGGCCGGGTCATAGTCGGGGCTGTCAGGCCTGATCCACTTCATCACAAACGCTCCTCAGCGACTGCGGCCCCTCCCCTCCACATAGCGTAGGACTTCGGCCCGGGACGTTCCATAGGCAGCCCAGGTGAACCCTCGAGCGGGAGCGAAACCAGCATTGGCGTCATCTTCGGATACGCGGCGAAAACTACTAAGAAAACCCGCAAATGCGGACTAGGATCATGAAATGCCCACTATTCGCGTATCCGAAGCCGCCCGGTTCCTCGGCGTCAGTGACGACACCGTCCGGCGCTGGACAGAGAACGGCAGCCTCACCCCGGTAAAGGACGACGCCGGCCGGCTGGCAGTCGACGGGCTCGAACTTGCCCGGCACGCCCAGAAGCTCGCGCAGCTTCCCGAGGACCCGCACCGTTCAGGGAGTTCGGCGCGCAACAGGTTCGTTGGCCTCGTCACGGGCATCACTGCGGACAAGGTCATGGCCCAGGTGGAACTCCAATGCGGGCCGTTCCGGGTGGTGTCGCTGATGAGCAGCGAAGCCGTCCGTGACCTGGGCCTGGAACTCGGCTCCGTGGCCACCGCGGTGGTCAAAGCAACCACAGTCATCATCGAAACCCCGCATGGAAAGAGCATCATTTGAGCACCCGCAAACACTGCGCAGCCGCCGTCATCTCAGCCGCCCTTATGCTGGGCCTCGCCGCGTGCGCACCCGCTTCCACGACGCCCACGGCCTCACAGCCCGCCGCGTCGCAGTCCCCGGACGCCGCCGGGCAGGTCTCCGGGACCATCACGGTCTTCGCGGCCGCGTCGCTCAAGGCCACGTTCACCCAGCTGGCCACCGACTTCGAGGCGAAGAACCCGGGCACCAAAGTCATGCTGAGCTTCGCCGGTTCCTCGGACCTGGTCACCCAGATCACCCAGGGCGCACCGGCGGATGTCTTTGCCTCCGCCGACACCAAGAACATGACCAAACTGGCCGATGCCAAGCTCCTGGACGGGACCGCGAAGAACTTCGCCACCAACGTCCTGGAGATCGCCGTCCCGCCGTCCAATCCGGCGTCGCTCGCGTCCTTCTCCGACCTGGCCAAACCCGGCGTCAAGGTGGTTGTCTGTGCCAGCCAGGTTCCGTGCGGGGCCGCCGCGGATACTGTGGCAAAGGCTGCGGGTGTGACCCTCTCGCCGGTCAGCGAGGAATCATCGGTGACGGACGTCCTGGGCAAGGTCACCTCGGGCGAGGCCGACGCCGGCCTGGTCTACGTCACCGACGTCAAAGGCGCCGGAGACAAGGTCAAGGGAATCCCGTTCGCCGAATCCGGCAAGGCGGTCAATACCTATCCCATCGCCACAGTAGGCTCGAGCCGGAACAAGGAACTGGCCGCAGCCTTCATCGCCATGGTGACCGGTGCCGACGGGCAGAAAACCCTCGGTGAGGCTGGCTTCGGCGCCCCGTAGCAACCCGCCCCACAGGCAACCCGGCACCGTAGGCAACCCGCCCCCAAGGAGACCATGAAACAGGCCAGGAACGGCGGATACGGCGGCGTCCCCCGCTGGATTTACATCCTTGCGGCTGCCGGCGGCCTGTTCGTGGTGCTGCCGCTGGCGGCCATGGTGGCCAAGGTCAACTGGGCCCAGTTCATCCCGCTGATCACGTCGGAAGCGTCGCTGCAAGCCCTTGGACTGAGCCTGCGCACGTCCGCGGCCAGCACCGTCCTGTGCATCGTGCTGGGTGTGCCGCTCGCCCTGGTCCTGGCCCGCGGTAGCTTCCCCGGCCAGCGCGTCCTCCGCTCACTGGTCCTGCTCCCGCTGGTCCTTCCGCCGGTGGTGGGCGGCATCGCGCTGCTCTACACGTTCGGGCGGCAGGGGATGCTGGGCCGGACGCTGGAAGTGGCAGGCCTGCAGATCGCCTTTTCGACGACGGCGGTCATCCTGGCCCAGACGTTTGTGGCCCTTCCGTTCCTGGTGGTCAGCCTCGAAGGCGCCTTGCGGACCGCCGGGAACCGGTACGAGGCGGTGGCCGCGACGCTCGGCGCGGGTCCCACAACGGTGCTCCGCCGGGTCACTCTCCCGCTCGTGCTGCCGGGACTCGCGTCCGGCGCGGTGCTGTCCTTCGCCCGCAGCCTGGGCGAATTCGGCGCCACCCTCACCTTCGCGGGCAGCCTCCAGGGGGTGACCCGGACCCTGCCGCTGGAAATCTACCTGCAGCGGGAAACAGACGCCGATTCCGCCGTCGCGCTTTCCCTGGTCCTCGTGGCGGTGGCAGTGGTTGTGGTGGCACTCGCGTACCGCAGTCCCCGCGCCGCCGAACGGGCCCCCACCCTGAGCGGCCAACGTACGACGACGGCGCGCGCCCCGGGCGGTGAAGCCCGGTGACTTTCTCGGTTCAGGCCGCCGTGGCTGGCCGCGGGTTCGAGGTCTCCCTCGCGGTGGGCCCGGCCGAAACAGTTGCCGTTATGGGAGCCAACGGCGCGGGCAAATCCACCCTGCTGAACGTCATCGCGGGCCTGCTGCACCCGGACTCGGGCACGGCCGAACTGGACGGCAGGACCCTGTTCCACCTCAGCGCGGGGCGAGGCGAATGGACGGCTCCGCACCGGCGCGGCACGGCCCTCCTGGCCCAGGAACCGCTGCTTTTCCCGCACCTGAGCGTGTTGGAGAACGTGGCCTTCGGGCCCCGGAGTGCAGGCGCGTCAAAACAGACTGCCCAGGAGTCCGCCCTGAAGTGGCTCGCGGAAGTCGAGGCGACGGAACTGCAGTCCCGCCGCCCGGCCGAGCTCTCCGGCGGCCAGGCGCAGCGCGTAGCCGTGGCGCGGGCGCTCGCAGCCGACCCCGGCCTCCTGCTCCTGGATGAACCGATGGCCGCGCTGGATATCCATGCCGCGCCGCTGCTCCGGCGCCTGCTCAAGCGCGTGCTGGCCGGCCGCCGCGCCATCATCATCACGCACGACGTCCTCGATGCCCTGATGCTGGCCGACCGTGTGGTCATCCTCGAGAACGGCCGGATCAGCGAGGAAGGCCCAACCCGCGGAGTCCTCCAGCGCCCGCGCAGCCGGTTCGCGGCCGGCCTCGCCGGGCTCAACTTTGTGGCGGGCCACATCACCGAACACGGTCTGCGGGCAGGCGCCCTCAACCTCTATGGCCACCACGACGTAGCCGGCCCGCTCCCCACCGGACAGCCGGGCGTGGCGGTCTTCCCGCCGTCGGCCGTTTCCGTTTTCCTCACCGAGGCGCATGGCAGCCCGCGGAACTCCTTCGCCGTGACCATCACCGACCTTGAGCCGCACGGGGACGGGATCCGGGTCCGCGCCGGGGACGGCGGTCAGCTGAGCGCGGACATCACGCCGGCGGCGTCTGTCGATCTCGGGTTGGCGCCGGGCATGCAGGTGTACTTCGTGATCAAGGCCGGCGCCGTGGCCATCTACCCGGGCTGAAGGGGTGGGAATCCGCGGGTAGGCTGGTCAGCGTCGTCCGGACGTGGCGGCGGTATTGGGGGAGAACCATGAAGAAAATTACGACGGCGGCTGCCGCCATTGCGCTGCTGGCGGGCCTGTCCGGATGCAGCCTGTTCCCGTCGCCGACGCCGCTGCCGGACATCGCCCCGGCAACGCCCGCGTCCATGCTTCCGCCGGAGTGCCCCTTTGTGGGCCGGGACGACGTGTCGCCGGTCCGGATCCCCAAGGGCACTCCGCGCGAAACCATCGGCAGCGTCCTGAACGCCTACAGCGGCTGGCTCAACGCCGGCTCCGAGCTGGTCACGGCGTGGAGACCGGGCAAGGCTGTGTCGGAAAACTGCGTCGCCGATCTCGCGGCGAAAAACGCGGAGGCCTATTCGAGAACCCTGTTCACCACCCACAGCGACGTCGCGTGGCAGGAATACTTCGCGTCGGTCAAGGTGATGAACCAGCAGAACCTGGCAGCGGTCCGCATTGCCGAGGCAGGTACGGGCGGGCGGGGCACATTTGCGCTGCTGCAGGAGGTCGATTCGAGCGCCACGGACAGCGGCACGTTCCTGAAGTTCGACGCCGTCTACCGCCCCACCGTTGCCGGGCAAGGCAGCTGGGAGGACCTGGACAAGCCGACGCGCTGGTATGTGGAACTCGTCCCGGCGGGGGAGTTCCTGGTCATCAACTACATCGAAACGAAGCCCGCTGCCGGCTATCCCTGAGTCCGGGTGGTCCGCTCCTGAAATGTAGTTGACTGATTTTGTCATTTAACGTGACAGACTTCACATCTGGCAGTAATGTCGCCTGTGGATCGCCCGCACCGATGGCCGGTCCATCCACTGGAACTGACCCGGCTGACGGCTGACCGCTGATGGCTGCGGGTCCACTCGCGAAGGAGCTACCCGCTTTGAAGATCGCCCGAATCCTGGCCGCGGCCGCAGCGGCCGCAGCGACCGCTGCCCTGCTGACTCCCTTGACCGCCCACGCTGCACCCGCAACCGGCGGTGATTCGGCCAGCCCGGACATCGCCGGAGGCACCACCACCACGATTTCCGCAGCCCCTTACGCCGCCCAGATTTCCTTCGATTCCACCGGGACCAACGTGGGCTGCACCGGCAGCCAGATCTCCGCGAGCTGGGTCGTCACGGCCAAGCACTGCAACTCAACATCGCTGAAGTCCGTCAGGCTGGGCACAACGTACCTGGAAACCGGCGGAACCGTGAAAACCGTGGCCGCCCGCTATGCCTCCAGCACCGGCGATGTCCTGCTCCTGAAGCTTTCAACCCCGCACTACGGCTCGTTTGTGGGGCTCTCCAGTTCGTTCCCGGCTACGGGCGCCTCGGCCAAGGTCTACGGCTGGGGTGACCAGACCGAAGGTGCGGGCACCATGTCCTACTACCTCAAAACGGCCAATGTCACGGTTGCCGGACAGGGGGTGGACACCTACGGAGGGCCTTCCGTTCGAACGCAGTCACAGTCCGGCCACACTCTGGGCGGCGACTCCGGCGGCCCGCTGATCGTGAACGGCAAGCTGGTGGGAGTGCTCTCCACCTCCAGCATCCTGCCGCCGCAGAACCCGTCCGACTACACGCGTTACTACAACGACCACGCCTCGATCGCCGGCAACCTGGCCTGGATCACCAGCGTCTCGGGGGTTGCCGGCTCCTGATCTGATCGGCCTAAACAGACCACCGGGCGGGTGGCTCCTTGGGGGAGCCACCCGCCCGGGATGCTCTAAGCCCGGCGCCCTACATTCCCGGGACATCGAGGGTTTCGTGGATATGGATGGTGGCGCCTTCGCCGGACATGAAGTGCGGGTGGCCTTCCATCAAGGCAACGGCGGCGTCCAGATCCTCGGCCTGGATGAGTCCCTGAGGTCACAGCATGATCCTAGGACTTTGCGGGCTGCTGCGGCAGTGGTGCCGGGAGCGGATTTCCGCTCGGCAGCGCGTGGCTCTGGACAGGCAGTTCGCCGTCGGCAAACATGGCCATGGAGGGAGTATCCTCAAAGTTGAGCGATATAGGCTCAACTTAGCGAAAAATGCACAGCCCGGAAGGAGCTCTCTTTGGACGTCAAATTCACCACCAAGAGCCAGGAGGCTCTTTCGGCAGCAGCCATGAACGCCTCCACGGCAGGAAATCCCCAGGTGGAACCTGCCCATCTGCTTAAGGCGCTGATGGATCAGCGGGAGGGCGTCGCCGTCGCGCTTCTCCGCGCCACCGGCGCAGACCCGGATGCCATCAGTGTGCAGGCGAGCAGTGCCATCAAGGCGCTGCCGGCAACGTCGGGCGGCTCCACGCAGCAGGCCCAGCTGTCCCGGCCCGCGCTGCAGGCCATCCAGAACGCCAAAAACGAGGCCGACAGACTCGGCGATACCTATGTCTCCACCGAGGTCCTGCTGCTGGGGCTCTCTGCCGGCAGTGACGCCGTCGGGCGGTTAATGCGCGACGCCGGAGCCTCCCATGAAGCGTTGCTCGCCGCCCTGCCGGGCGTCCGCGGCGACCGTAAGGTCACCACGCCGGACCCGGAAAACACGTTCCAGTCGCTGGAGAAGTTCGGCACGGACCTCACCGCGATGGCGCGTGCGGGCAAGCTGGACCCGGTGATCGGCCGCGATACCGAGATCCGACGCATCATCCAGGTGCTGAGCCGCCGTACAAAGAACAACCCCGTCATTATCGGCGAGCCGGGGGTGGGCAAGACCGCGGTGGTTGAAGGGCTGGCCCAGCGGATCGTGGCCGGGGACGTCCCGGAAAGCCTGCGGGGCAAGACCCTGATCGCCCTGGACCTCGCCTCCATGGTGGCCGGGGCGAAATACCGCGGCGAGTTCGAAGAGCGGCTCAAGGCCGTCCTAGAGGAGATCAAGAATTCGGACGGGCAGATTGTCACGTTCATTGACGAGATCCACACCGTGGTGGGTGCCGGTGCCACGGGCGAGTCCTCGATGGATGCCGGCAACATGCTCAAGCCCATGCTGGCCCGTGGCGAGCTGCGGCTGATCGGTGCCACCACGCTGGACGAGTACCGCGAGAACATCGAGAAGGACCCGGCCCTGGAGCGCCGGTTCCAGCAGGTGTACGTGGGTGAGCCCAGCGTGGAGGACACCATCGGGATCCTCCGCGGCCTCAAGGAACGCTACGAGGCCCACCACAAGGTGACAATCGCCGACTCAGCGCTGGTAGCCGCGGCTACGCTGTCCAACCGCTACATCTCGGGCCGCCAGCTGCC
Source organism: Pseudarthrobacter cellobiosi (assembly GCF_023913815.1). Lineage (NCBI taxonomy): Bacteria > Bacillati > Actinomycetota > Actinomycetes > Micrococcales > Micrococcaceae > Pseudarthrobacter > Pseudarthrobacter cellobiosi. The sequence continues at coordinate 200,589 of NZ_JAMXBK010000026.1, read as the reverse complement.
GGACAAGGCCATCGACCTGATGGATGAGGCCGCCTCCCGGCTGCGGATGGAGATCGACTCCGCGCCGGAGGAGATCGATCAGCTGCGCCGCGTCGTGGACCGGCTCACCATGGAGGAACTGGCCCTCGCGAACGAGAAGGACGCCGCCTCGGTGGAGCGCCTCGCGGCCCTCCGCGCCGACAAGGCGGACAAGAGCGAAGAGCTGGATGGACTCAACGCCCGCTGGGCAGCCGAGAAGGCCGGGCTCAACCGGGTGGGTGACCTGAAGGCGAAGCTGGATGAACTCCGGTCCACCGCGGACAAAGCCCAGCGCGAAGGCGACCTGGAAACCGCGTCGCGGGTGCTGTACGGCGAGATCCCGGCCTTGGAACGCGAACTCAACGCCGCAGCGGCCGCTGAGGAAGCGAACACGGACAAGTCGGGCCAGATGGTGGCCGAACAGGTCACCGCGGACGACATCGCAGAAGTCATCTCCGCCTGGACCGGGATCCCGGCCGGGCGCATGCTGCAGGGCGAAAGCCAGAAGCTGCTGCACATGGAAGAAGAGCTCGGCAAGCGGCTCATCGGCCAGGCGAAGGCTGTCACGGCGGTTGCCGACGCCGTCCGTCGTGCGCGGGCCGGCATCAGCGACCCCAACCGGCCCACGGGTTCGTTCCTGTTCCTGGGGCCCACGGGCGTGGGGAAGACTGAGCTGGCCAAGGCGCTCGCGGGTTTCCTGTTCGACGACGAACGCGCCATGGTGCGGATCGACATGTCAGAGTACGGCGAGAAGCACTCGGTGGCCCGGCTCGTGGGTGCCCCTCCCGGCTACGTGGGCTACGAGGAAGGCGGCCAGCTGACTGAAGCTGTCCGCCGTCGGCCGTACTCGGTGATCCTGCTGGACGAGGTGGAGAAGGCCCACCCCGAAGTCTTCGACATCCTCCTGCAGGTGCTCGACGACGGCCGCCTCACCGATGGGCAGGGCCGCACCGTGGACTTCCGCAACGCGATCCTGGTGCTGACATCCAACCTGGGCAGCCAGTTCCTGGTGGACCAGTCTCTGGACCCGCAGGCCAAGCGCAACGCCGTGATGGCCACGGTGAATGCGTCCTTCAAGCCGGAGTTCCTGAACCGGCTGGACGAGGTGGTGCTGTTCGACGCCCTGTCCGTGGACGAGCTGGCACGCATTGTGGAACTGCAGGTGGCCGAACTCGGCAGGAGGCTGACCGGCCGGCGGCTTACCCTGGAAGTGTCCGAGGGCGCCCGCGCCTGGCTGGCCATGTCCGGCTTTGATCCCGCCTACGGTGCCCGGCCGCTGCGCCGGCTGGTGCAACGCGAGATCGGCGACCGCCTGGCCAAGGCCATCCTGTCCGGTGGGATCGCTGACGGGGACACCGTGCTGGTGGATGCAGCGGCCGACGTCGACGAACTCACCATCGAAGGACTGGAGGCTCTGGCAGGGCCCGACGGCGGTGCTCCGGCCGGCACGGGCCTGGTGGTGCGGCCGAAGGAATAGGCACCCGGTGGGTTAGCCTGCGGTTTGTGCCTGGGAGGGCACAGCGGTGAGTTGCTGTTTGATGTCCTCCCAGTTCGTCGCCACACGGCGTTCCACTATGAGTCCATCCACCACCCGCTCCAGGGTCAGGCTCTCGCTGGTAATGGGGGCTCCGGTCGGGGCGATCCCTTGGAATTCGCCGCCGCTATGCACTGCATGCATGGTCACTCGGCACGCGACCATATCTCCTTCGGCGATTTGGTCCGCCAGGGTGAAGCTGGTCCCGCTGAACGTGATGTTCCAGCCCTTGATGGCCGTCAGCATTGTGTCCCGGTCCACTGGTTCAGTGTTTCCGTGCACGAACGCTTGGAGTTTGGGCGACAGTACCCGGGTGAGCTCGGCCTCGTCTTGGTCCTCAAAGGCCCGGAAGAACCTGCGTACCACTTCCTTGTTCTGGTCAGTAGTCATTGGACTTTCCCTTTCGATGCTTATCCGGGAAGCTCCGGATAAGCACAGATTAGGATCATGCGGCACAGCCCAACTCCGTGTACGCACGTAGTTGGGAGGGGGAATCAGCGACGCCGCGGAGGGTTTTGGTGGAGGACCGCCAAGGTGTCCTGCTCGGGCCCCAGAGCGTGCCGGAACGCGTAGTTGGCGGCAGCCGCGCGAGCTGCCGGGCCCTCAACGCCGATCTTAAGGTAGAGGTTGGCCGCGTGCCGCTCGACTGTCCGCACGCTGAGCCCCAACTCCGATGCGATGGATTGGTTGGTCTCTCCTCCGGCAATGAGGTGGAGCACCTGGGATTCGCGTGGCGTCAGGCGAATGCCCGGCGAACCGGGGGATCCTGCCAATGATCCTGGCGGCGGCGGTTCCTGCAGTTCCTTCACCAGGGAATCGGTCTCTTGGGTCGTCAGAGTTCTGCCCTCCCGGAGGTATTCGCGGAAGGCATCCTCCCCGAGAAGGGCGGTGGCCGTGGACGCAGTACGGACGAAATCGGCCTGGTCCAGCCCTTCTGGATCCTGCCCGCCCTGGCCCTGTCAAAACTCAAGCTCAAGGACATTATGGGTTACACCGTGATCATGATGTTCTGGGTTGGCATCATCTACATCGCTGCCATCCTGCTCTGGGGCTACCTGGGCTAAAGCCCTTCCAACAAGAAAAGAGAACCAATGCTGTTCCTGGTACGCATGGACGTCAACCTTCCCGCTGACATGCCTTCTGAGGAGGCGGCCGCCATCAAAGCAGTGGAAAAGGCCTACTCCCAGGACCTGCAGCAGCAGGGCAAGTGGCGCCACATCTGGCGCGTTGTGGGCGAGTACTCCAACTACTCGGTCTTTGATGCTGAAAGCAACGACGAGCTGCACAACATGCTCTCGGGCCTGCCGCTGTTCCCGTACATGGACATTTCGGTCACGCCGCTGGCGAAGCACCCGTCAGACATCAACTGACGCCCGCTGGTCCGGATCGGTACCAACCGATCCGGACCGGCGTGTTTTGTGGGTTGTTTAGGGCAGCGCGCTGGCGTTGATGACGTTCCCGCCGTCGGCCGTGACGTAGCAGTCCACGCGCCGGTCGCCTGATTCCCAACTGGTGCTGCTGGGGTAGGCCCGCTGGAAGTTCAGCGTGTACTCGTTCGCTGCCGGTGCCAGCTTCGCCGCCTGGCAGGCCTCCAGGGCCTTGGCGGCCAGGGCCTCCCGGCCAGGATAGGAGCCGACGGCGGGGTAGCGGAAGACGGCCACAAGCTGGGCTGAGTGGCCGGTATCGCAGGCCACCACCGTTGACCGCAAAGCCTTCGGGTCAAAATCCTTGAAGCAGTCGCCCAGCCGGTAGTCCGGCGGCTCCACACCCTCACGGGGGAGGGGGAGCGGGGTGGCCAGGGGAGTGGGTGTGGTTTCCACGACCACGGAGCCGCCGTCGCCGGTCGTTTCCGGTGCCCCGGAATCCAGCCACGCGGCGAGCCACACCAGGCCTCCCACCACACCGAGCAGAACCACCACGAAGACAGTCTTCAGGAGCGTAGATGCGACCCGCCGCGGCTTCCGTGCCGGGGGTTCCACGGCAGTTGCCGGAACAGCCACGTGCGGCAATCCGGCGGTGGGCGGAGCGGCAGGTTTGGGCGGGACGGGGCGCGGTTCCTGGTTGTCCATCCGGATACCCCTCCTGGGTGTCGCCTCGGGATGCTGGATTCTCCGGGCACCCGGATCGGCAGCTGATGAAGAGACTCTATCCAACAAAAAAGCCGGGAACCGTGCGCGTCGCGGCGGAAAGGGTACCCGACATGGCGTCCGCGCGCACGGGCCGGGGCGCACCGTGCGCGGAAAGCATGTAATCTAGGTGTTACGACAAATTGACCAAACATTCCGGGGCCTCACCGATAGCCAAGGTGACCACCTCCGGTCCGAGTACAAAAGGGGGTCACGCCATGGGGCGCGGCCGTCAAAAGGCAAAAGCTACCAAGCAGGCTCGGGATATTAAGTACTATTCCCCGAACACTGACTATTCGGCCCTTCAGCGAGAGCTCAAAGGTCCTGAAGGTCGTGCCACGAGCCATTTCGCGAATGACCCGGTTGAACCGGACTATTCGGCTTATGTGGATAAGTACGCGGACGATTTGGAAGAAGACGACGACGAGGTACACACCCGTCGGATCGGCTAGTTGTTGCACGCCGGTCCCGCCGCAAGGCGCCCGGCCCCGCGACGCTGCAGTACGTTCGGACGCCGTTCGTTAGTACAGCGCTTCTTTTCAGCACCCCGGATCCCAGCGGACCCCCGGTGCTGGCCTCAGTTATCAGGCCCGTTGCCTGCGCCGGAACCCGGTGCCGGCGGCGGGCTTTTTGGTGTTGACTGGAGGCGTTGATGCGCTGTGCCGCCCGCGAAAGGACCTCCCATGCCAGGAACCTCCTCATCCCCCAGCTACCGCCATGGTGAACCGTGCTGGGCTGACGTCCAGACCCGGGACGTGGAGGCAGCCAAGGCCTTCTACGCAGCGGTGTTCGGATGGACCTTCAAGGACCTGCCCACGCCCGATGGCCGCAGCTATGCCCAGGCGTTCGTGGGGGAGGACCTGGTGGCCATGGTGGCGCCGCAGAACCCGCACCAGGAATCTCTCGGCACGCACGCCCAATGGAACATCTACTTCGCGGCCGAGGACGCCGGTGCGCTGGCCGAGGAAGTTCCCCACGCCGGCGGCGCAGTGCAGTTCGGCCCTGAGGAAGTGGCGGACACCGGCGTGATGGTGTTTGTGGATCCTCCCGGCGGCGGGACCACCGGCGTATGGCAGCCTGGGACGCACACAGGCTCCGGCCGGTACAACGAGGCCGGTGCGCTGTCCTGGACGGAACTGCTGACACCCGAGCCGCGGGCCGCCGTCGGGTTCTTCCAGCAGCTGTTCGGCCACGAGGTGACCGAGTATCCCCAGGACGACGGCGGGACGTACAGCACGCTGATGGTGAACGGCGCGGAGGTGGCCGGAATCGTCGCGGCCGAGGCGCCTGCCAGGTGGCAGATCTACTTCGGCGTCACAGACGTGGCCGAGGCCGTGCGGAAGGCCGTGGCCGCGGGGGCGGAAGTGCTGATCGCGCCGGAGCCGGATGACGACGATACGCCCGGCGCCACGGCTACCCTCCAGGACCCGCAGGGCGGTGTCTTCAGCCTGCTGGAGGTTTAACGCATCGAGTGCTCCGTAGCCGCCGTTTTCAACGTTCAAAAGGGCGGTTGCGGAGCTCGACGAGGGTTTAGGCGTAGGCGTTGACCAAGCGGACGGCGCCGCCGTCCACACCCTTGGCACCCTGGACGTAGTCCGGACCGGTCTTGAGGATGGAATCCGAGTCCGCGGTGACGGTGCCCATGATCCAGGACGGCACGCCGCGGTCGTTGAGGCGGGCCACGGCGGCGTCGGCGGCTTCGGCGGACACGATGGCCACCATACCCACACCGAGGTTCAGGGTGCGCTCCAGGTCGGCCAGCGGCACGTTGCCCAGCTCGGAGACCAGCTTGAAGATGGCCGGAAGTTCCCAGGTGGCGCGGTCCACGGTGGCCACGAGGCCCTGCGGCAGGACGCGGGCCAAGTTGGCGGCCAGGCCGCCGCCGGTGACGTGGCTGAAGCCGTGCACGGCGTTGGCGCTGTTCACCGGGAAGGCGCGGGCAAGGTCCAGGCAGTCGGCAGCGTAGACGCGGGTGGGTTCCAGTAGTTCCTCGCCCAGCGTGCGGCCGAGTTCGGAGACCTGGCGGTCCAGTGCCCAGCCGGCGTGGTTGATGACGCGGCGGACCAGGGAGTAGCCGTTGGAGTGCAGGCCGGAGGAGGCCATACCAATCACAACGTCGCCGGCGCGGACACGGTCCGGGCCCAGCAGGTCGGAGGCCTCGACAACACCGGTGGCGGCACCGGCAACATCGTATTCGTTCTCGCCCAGCAGGCCGGGGTGCTCGGCGGTTTCGCCGCCCACCAGGGCGGTGCCGGCCACGGAGCAGGCCGCGGCGATGCCACGGACGATGTCCGCGATACGCTCCGGGACAACCTTGCCGCAGGCAATGTAGTCGGTCATAAAGAGCGGCTCGGCGCCCACGACGACGATGTCGTCAACCACCATGCCCACCAGGTCAAAGCCGATGGTGTCGTGGATGTCCATGGCCTGGGCGATGGCGACCTTGGTGCCGACGCCGTCGGTGGACGTGGCCAGCAGCGGGCGCTTGAAGGTCAGCAGGCGGGAGACGTCGTACAGGCCGGCGAAGCCGCCCACGCCGCCGATGACGGAGGAATTGTGGGTGGCCTTCACGGCACCCTTCATCAGCTCCACGGCGCGGTCGCCGGCTTCAACGTCAACACCGGCGGAGGCGTACGTGATGCCTGCGGGGCTCAGGGGGCTGTTACCGGCGGCGGGGGTTGCGGAAGTCATACGGACTCTTTCTTTTCAGCGCCGGGGGTGGTGGCTTCGTGGTGGATCGCGGGCACGTGGTCCTCTTCGGTGAGCAGGTTCTCGAACTCGGCGTCCGGACCCGGATCGCAGCCGGTGGCGCCCGGCTTGTCCGCCGGGTCCTCCTCGGCGTCGATCGCAAGGGCCGCCGTTGCGCCGGGGAGGGCAGAGGGCGACGGCGTGAGGCCGCCGAGGTCGGTACGCTCCAGCAGGTTCTTGCCCAGTTTGTCCGCGCCCGGAAGCTCGATGGGGTACGTGCCGGTAAAGCAGGCGGTGCAGAGGCGCTCGCGCGGCTGCCTGGTGGCGTTGATCATGCCGTCTTCGGAAATGTACGCCAGGGAATCGGCGCCGATGGCCTGGGAGATTTCCTCGATGGTGGCGCCGTTGGCAATCAGTTCCGCGCGGGAAGCGAAGTCGATGCCATAGAAGCACGGCCATTTGACCGGCGGGGAGGAAATCTTGATGTGGACGGACGCGGCGCCGGCCTCGCGGAGCATCCGGACGATGGCGCGCTGGGTGTTGCCGCGGACGATCGAGTCATCCACCACCACCACACGCTTGCCACGGATCACGGACTCGAGGGCGTTCAGCTTGAGCCGGATACCCAGCTGGCGCAGGGTCTGCGAGGGCTGGATGAACGTGCGGCCCACGTAGGAGTTCTTGACGAAGCCGTGCGCGAAGGGAATGCCGGATTCCTCGGCGTAACCCACGGCCGCGGGGGTGCCGGACTCCGGGACCGGGATGACGATGTCCGCGTCCTGGGTGTTTTCGCGGGCCAGTTGGCGGCCCATCTCCACACGGGACTCGTACACGGAGCGTCCCGCGATGGCGGCGTCCGGACGCGCGAGGTAAACGTATTCGAAAACGCAACCAGCCGGCGTCGCCTCCGCGAAGCGCTTGGAACGCACGCCGTCCTCGTCGATGGCGATGAATTCGCCCGGTTCGATTTCACGGATGAAGCTGGCGCCGACGGTGGCCAGGGCGGACTGCTCGGAGGCAACCACCCAGCCGCGCTCCAGCCGGCCCAGGACCAGCGGGCGGATGCCGTAGGTATCGCGTGCTGCGTAGAGGGTGCCTTCGTCCATAAACACGAAGCAGAAGCCGCCCTTGATCTTCGGCAGCAGCTCCATGGCGGTCTGTTCGAGGGTCTTGCCCTCCTCGCCTTCGAGCAGCGCCGTGACCAGGGCCGTGTCCGAGGTGTTGCCCTGCTTCATTTCGCCGCTGAGCTGGCCGCCGTTGCGTTCCATGATCATGGCGTTGAGCTCGGCCGTGTTGGTCAGGTTGCCGTTGTGCGCCAGGGCAACCGTGCCGGTGCTGGTGGCGCCGAGGGTGGGCTGGGCGTTGGCCCAGTGGCTGGCTCCGGTGGTGGAGTAGCGGCAGTGTCCCACCGCCAGGTGCCCGGTCAGGGTGTTCAGCGTGGTCTCGTCGAAGACCTGGGAAACGAGGCCCATGTCCTTGTAGACGTTGATCCGCTTGCCGTCACTGGTAGCTATACCAGCCGACTCCTGACCGCGGTGCTGCAATGCATACAGCCCGTAATAGGTTAGTTTTGCTACTTCTTCACCTGGTGCCCAGACCCCGAAAACGCCACAAGCGTCCTGAGGTCCCTTTTCGCCAGGGAGAAGATCATGAGAAAGTTTTCCATCGCCGCGTGCCACTGGTCGATTATCTCACGAGATGCGGTACGACTTTTCCGCCGCCGGCATTGTGACTGTGCACGGAGGCCGGACGACGGTGTTGGAACCTAGGGCTGCGCGCCGTCGTCGGGCTCTGAATCCGGGACGGCTTCCACGATGGCGCGTTTCTGCCGCTTGACGCTCCGCCGGTCCAGCAGCAGGGCCACCACGGCGCCCAGCACCGCGCCGCCGGCGCCGAACATCACCAGGAAGAAGCCGAACACCGAGCCGCGTTCGAAGGATTCGTCACCGGGGAGCCCGTATGCGACGGCGGCAGCCGCCGCTGCGCCCACCAGGGCGCCGAGGATGAGGAACGGCACATATTTCGGTGCCCGGCGGACGGTGACCTCGCGGCGTTCAGCGGGGGTTTCTTCAAAAGCCATGCCCTCTAGCCTACTCATCATTGGTGTCAGGGCTGTGACGTCCGGGACAGGATCCAGGTGTTGGTGCCGTCCTGGCGTTCGAAGGTCACGGTGGTGACCAGCGCCTCGATGAGCGCCAGGCCGCGGCCGGACTCGGAATCGTCGTCCGGGGTTCCCGGTTCCAGGGGGCCGAACGGCGGATTGGCGAAGAATGCGCTGACCCGGGCCTGCAGGAGCCTGGGCTGGACGCTGATGTCCACTCCCAGCTCCACCGGTTTCTTTGCCTTGGCCGGCTGGGCGTGCTGGACGATGTTGGACGCGGACTCGATCACCGCCGTGGTGAAGGTCATCTGGTCCATGGCCTGGACGAACGGGGCGTCCGCCCAGAGGCCGTCCAGCTCGTTGTGGACGGCTTCGATGGCCTCGGCCGTGGACAGTCCCCGGAAGCTCCGCTGGGCCAGGATCTCAGTCATTGCTGAACGCCTCGTCGGCGGAGGCGTAGGCAGTCAGCACCCGGTCCATGCTGGTCAGCTCGAGCACCATTTTGACCTGCGGCTGGACGGCGGCGATGCGGAGGTCCCCGCCGGCCTGACGGGCGGCCTTGAGGCAGCCGATCAGCGCGCCGAGGCCGGAGGAATCCATAAACGCTGTGTTCTCCAGGTTCACCACGATCCGCGAGGAACCGCCGGCGATCACATCGGTGACGAATTCGCGCAGCTTGGGCGCGGACACCATGTTCAGCCGCCCGTCAGCCTTGACCTCCGCGTACGAATCCTTGACCTCGTAACTAAACTCCATCGGCTTTCCTCTCTCCAGCATCAACGTTCACAGCGGGTTCGTAGCCCTTGTACAAAACAGCTCGGACCAGGATGCTCATGACCACCAGGTCAAAAATAACCCAACCCACGTTCACCAGCGTGCCAAGCGGCTCGGCCAGTCCCGTGGCCAGCCGGATAATCCCGACGACGACGGCCACCGCCAGCAGCACACTCACCACAATCTGGGGCCGGATGAGGCTCCAGCTGGGGCCGCCGGTCTGGCGGGCTTTGGGGGTGACGGCGAACCCGAGGGGGCGGCCGAACCAGACGTTCCGGGCCGCCGTCGAACACGCTTTGATCCAGGTGGGGAACAGTGCCAGGCTGTACTGCTGGCCGCGCCAGGTGGGTATTCCGCGGCCTGCCACCGCGAAAAGCAGCTGGTTCGCGACCATAAACGGGATGAACCGCAGGAAGAAGTCCCAGCTGAGGCTGGACACGGGCAGGACGCCCAGCAGCAGGTAGATGATGGGGGCGGCGAAGTAGACGACCGCCGCATAACCGCTCAGGTAGGTCCACATCGTGGCAAAGTACATCAGCCGCTGGCCGATCTTCAGGCCCTTCTGCACCAGCGGGTTCTCGCGGAGCAGCACCTGCATGGTCCCCTGCGCCCAGCGGAGGCGCTGGGTGAGCATGGTCTTGAGGTCCTCGGGCGCCAGACCGTAAGCCAGGATCTCGTGGTGGTAGACACTTTCCCAGCCCATGGCATGCATGCGCATGGCCGTGGCCATGTCCTCGGTGACGGAGATGGTGGCCAGCGGCATGACCGGCTGGGCTTCGTCGTTCCGCTCCACGTTCAGGGCATCCAGGACAGCCTGCACGGATTCCAGCGCGCCGAGCGGCGACCAGTCACGGGCCGACATGCGCTGGACGGCGTCGTCGGCCACCACCGGGACGCCGGCATCACCCACATAGGCGAGTTCCATGGCGGCGATCTCTTCGAGGTCGGCCTGCAGCGCGGACATGTCAGCCTGGACCAGCGTCTGCACGGCCGCGTCCACGCGGCGGCGGACCCGGTACGTGATCTCGCTCAACGGCTGTCCGGCCGCCAGCTGCTCCTGGGCTTCGCGCGTAGCGGCCTCCACCGCGTCCAGCACTTCAGCTACGAGCGGGGTGTCCATGTCAGCGGATTTCCGCGCCTGGCGGATGGCGGACCGGGAAGCCGTGAGGGCCCGGCGGATGCTCTTTTCAGTCTCCTTGACGTAGCCCACCAGGCCCAGCTGCATCAGTGCTTCACGGCGCAGGATGGCGTTGGAGCCGCAGAAGAACGCCGCGTTCCAGCCGTCCTTGCCCTGCTGGATGGGCCCGTAGAACAGGGGTGCCTGGCTGCCGAGGGGATCGTGGGCGGGCACGTTGCTGAAGTACTGCGGCGTCTGGACCAGGGCCACCCGGCGGTCGTTGAAATAACCCAGGGTTTTTTCCAGGATATCCGGCTCGGGGATCTGGTCGGCGTCCAGGATCAGCAGGAATTCGCCGTGAGTGACCATCAGGGCGTTGTTCAGGTTGCCGGCCTTGGCGTGGCGCGGCACGTTGCTGGTCCAGTCCTCGCTCCGCGTCACATAACCCAGCCCGTGCTCTTCGGCGAGGGCCTTCAGCTCGGGGCGGGCGCCGTCGTCGAGAATCCAGGTGCTGTGCGGGTGCCGGATCTTCTGGGCCGCCAGGGCAGTGGTCATCACCATGTCCAGGTCTTCGTTGTACGTGGTGATAAAGACGTCCACGGTGGCATCGTGGGGCGGCGCGGGGGCTCCCTTGCGGATCTTGAGCTGCCACACGGTCATCCCGAACAGCATCACGTCGATCAGGCTGTAGGTCTCAGCCAGCACCAGGGGCACCGCGATCCACCAGGCATCCCAGTTCAGCGACGACGCCCAGCGCCAGCCCACATAGTTCAGGCCGAAGATGACCGTCAGGACCACCGCCAGGCGGGTCCAGAAGCGCGTCATGCCGGGGCTGGCTCAGGCAGGCGGCGGACCACCACCACTGTGACGTCATCCTCGGCGGTTTCGGCAGGGGCCAGGGCCATGATGGCGTCGCTGGCGGATTGCGCGGAGACCTGGCCGTGGGCGGCGGCGAGCACTGCCTCGGTGAATTGTTCCACCGACTCAAAAACGTCCAGCACGCCGTCGCTGACCACCACCAGGGAGTCCCCCGGGGCCAGGCCGACGGCGGACTGCGGCCAGGCGGACCCAGCCCAGGCGCCCACGGGCGGGCCGCCGCTGGGAAGACGGTCTGCCGACCCGTCGGCGGTGACGTGCAGCGCAAGTCCGTGGCCGGCGTCGACATAGCTGACGACGCCGGATGCAGCGTCCAGCCGGGCGTGGAAGAGGGTGACAAAGGAGTTGGAGGAATCCAGGTCCGCCGCGATAGTGGTGCTGGCGGAGGCGAAGGCCGCGTCCAGGTCCTGGCGCTGTCCCGTGGACCGCATGACCGCCCGGACGGTGGCCGCGATGAGGGCCGCGCCCATGCCCTTGCCCATGGCATCGGCGAACGTCAGGTGCAGGCCCTCGGGCGTCCGGTACCAGTCGTAGAAGTCCCCGCCCACGCTGCGGGAGGGGCGGAAGACGCCGGCGACGTCGTACCCGTCCACCCGGACGTCCTCCTGGGGCAGCAGGCTCTTCTGGACCTCGGTGGCGCGTTCCAGCTCGCTCGCCGCGGCCGTGTCAGCGGCCGTGTCTGCGGCGGACGGCTGCCGGCGGCGGAACAGGGCGTTGATCCTGGACTGGAGTTCGCGCGGGCTGAACGGCTTGCTGATGTAGTCATCGGCGCCGTTGTCAAGGCCGGTGAGCTTGTCCAGTTCGTCGGCGCGGGCGGTGAGCATCACGATGAAGGCATCGGAGAATTCACGGAGGAGTTTGCAGACTTCCAGCCCGTCCACGTCAGGGAGGTTCAGGTCCAGTGTGATCAGATCCGGTTTGGCGCGGCGGACCTCCTCCACGCCGGGCAGGCCGGCCTCGGCGTGGGTGACCTCGAATCCCTGCTTGGCCAGGATCCGGACAAGGAGGCCTCGGATGTCCGGATCGTCCTCAATCACAACGGCACGGCGCGGGTCGGGCATGGAAGGCATGACTCTATTTCTACCGTATTAGGGCGGTGAAGCATGTCATTTGCCGTGACTACGACGGTTGTAGTCGGTGAAGCTCCGGGCATTCCGGGGAGGGCGGCCATCAGTGTGAAGCGGTCTTGCCGGAATACTTGCCCGCCCTTGATGGGACCTTGAGGCTCCTTGGCCACACTCGAAGGACCAGCTTTGAAGGAATGTGCGGATTGCCGGAGGATGGTGCAGGACTTATGGAACCAACGGAATCCGTCAGACTGCCGGGCAGGCTGGCGCGCTCGTGGCGGCTCTTGAAGCAGGGCCGCCGCCCGCGCAGCACCGTTCACTACCTGAGCCATTCCTGGAAGCTCCGCTCGCTGTCCCGCTCGCTGGCCCAAGCCCTGGGGGAGTCCTGGGAGGCCTCGAGCTGGCCGGGGGACCGGCTGGCCGTCGGCGTGGAGCTTTCGGAAAAAGTTGAACAGCTCACCCGCCTCCTCAACCGCGAAACCGAACTTCACGGCCGCCTGGCGGCGCTCGCAAGGTAGCCGTTCCCTGCTGACCCTTTCCGTGCCAAACTTGAGGACAATCAAGTGGCTGGGGGATACCAGGTCAGGAGATTGCCGTGCATTGGTACACAGGGTGGGCTTACCTTTTAGCTGGGCTGATTACCATGGACACGCTTCTGCTGGTCCTGTGGGCGATCGACTCAGACTGGCCCAATCGCTGGTGGAAGAAGCCCTGATCGACGCAGGTCCAGGCGCATCAGGACGCGCGGGAATCCGTTGAGTACCGAATCCGTATCAGCGGCCTTGACGAACCCGGCCTTCTCGAAGAGCCTGCGCGTGCCCACGTAGGCCATGGTGAGATCCACTTTGCTGCTGCCGTTATCCACCGGGTAGCCCTCAATGGCGGGCGCGCCGTAGCTGCGGGCCAGCTCCACGGCACCTTTGAGCAGGTGATGGGAGATTCCCTTGCCGCGGTAACCGGGCCGGACCCGGATGCACCAGACAGCCCAAACATCCAAGCCGTCCACGTGCGGGATCCTGCGGTTGCGGGCAAAACTGGCGTCGGCGCGTGGGTGGACAGCTGCCCACCCAACTACGTCGTCGCCGTCGTACGCCAGAACCCCTGGTGGGGGATCCTGCGCCACCAGCTCCTTCACCAGGTCGCCGCGGGCCGTTCCGCGCAGCGCAAGGTTCTGCTTGGACGGAATGCGGTAGCTCAGGCACCAGCACACGTTGGCATCGGGCCGCTTAGGGCCACCCAGCGTTTTGACGTCCTCGAACAGTGTTCCCGGACGGACTTCGATCGCCATGCCTGACTCCCGGTTGGTGGGCTACCTGTGCCCCGCCAGACTAGACCCCCAGGGACTCCCGCAGGGCAGCGACGTGACCCTGCGCCTTGACCTGGTACTGCGCCAGCGCCACGTTGCCCGCCGGATCCACCACAACGGTGGAGCGGACGAGGCCCTCGACGATCTCGCCGTCGACCAGCTTTTCGCCCCACGCGCCGTACGCGAGAGCTACTGCGTGGTCCTCGTCGGAAAGCAGCGGGAAGGTCAGGTTGAAGTCGCCGGTGAAGTTGGCCAGCTTCACCGGGGCGTCGGGGGAGATGCCCAGGACTTCATAGCCGGAGCCCTGCAGGGATGAGAGGCTGTCGCGGAAATCGCAGGCCTCGGTGGTGCAGCCGGGGGTTGCCGCCTCCGGGTAGAAGTACACGACGACGTTCTTGCCGCGGTAGTTGGCCAGGGAGGTTTCCCTGCCCTTGGCGTCCTGCAGGGTGAAATCGGGGGCCTGGGTACCTGGCTGAAGTTTGATGGTCAGTTGGGGGCTCATGGCGTTCCTTCGGGAGACTCTGATGGCAAAACACAGGAAACCAGTGAATCGGCTTTCCAGTTTAAACAACAACTCCGGCGTCATTTGAGGTATTCCGGCTGGTCCAGGGCAGGGACCTGTGCAGGGGACCCATTTCGGTCCCGCGAATGGCCGGCGATCCATTGACTTGAGGCGCCGGATGGATACGGTTAGAGGTACACATTACTGGTCTCCGCAGTACGTGATCCGCACTACGTAGGCGCTAGCCGGCATCCACGCATAACAGGCATCCACGCACAACCGCTTGGTCCCAGCCCTAAGCGCCCGCCGCAAATAATCCCAAGGCTGTTTCCCCATGACCGCAAATTTCATCAGAGTACTGGCTGTTAAATCCTTTGACATCCCGGACAAGAAGCGGTGTCCGGACAAAGCTGAGTTCGATCTCGTCACCGTTGACGACTACTCAGTGGCCCGCCTCATCCTCGCTCCCGGCTGGCGCTGGTCCGAGTCCGCCAAGCCCACTGAACTGACGGACTTCTGCGAGCACAACCACCTCGGTTACTGTGTCTCCGGCAGTCTTGAGATTCAAACGTCCGACGGCGTGAGGTCCACCATCCGCGCCCATGACACCTATGCGTTGCCTCCCGGGCACGATGAGTGGGTGGTTGGCTCCGAGCCGTTCGTCGCTATTGAATTCCTGGGTACGGCGTCCTTCGGCCGGCCGCGGAGCAGGGGATCCCACGCGCTGATTTGAGCGCGCTGATTTGAGCCGGAGCTTGCCTGGGCTGGAGCCGGTCTGAGTCCGAGCCGGTCGGGGCAGGAACCGGGCCTAAACAGCCACGGGAGTTTCCGCGCGCACGATCCGCTTGAGCCTGGCCACAACCTCTTCCGGCGTACAGTCCGCGTCGAGCTGGACGAAGCCCGGGTATTCCGGCATGGAGCGGTAGGCATCGCGCAGATCCACCAGGTCAGCCAGCGTCTCCGAATCGGTGCCGCGGGCCACGATGCGCTCGAGCGCCAGTGCAGGCTCAACGTCCAGGTGCACCACCGCGTCAGGTTCCGGTAGTGACGAAATCAGCCAGGGAAGCAGGCGGCCGCGCGACAGACCTTTGGCGGTGCGAAGAGCCAGCTGGCAGTGGAGGTGCCGGTCCATCACCACCAGTCCGTCGAAGCGGCTGGCCCGGGCATGCGACATGAGCACGTTGGCCACGCGGAGGGTGGTCTCCACGGCGTCGGCCAGGCGGCGTGGCCAGCGGATGCCCAGCCGTTCCGCCAGCACGGACATGCTCCGCCTGCCGGCGTGGTTGCTGAGCAGCAGGGTGTTTTCGCCGTCAGCCTGGGCCGCATCCACCAAGGCGCGGGCGGCCGTGGATTTTCCCGAGCCGTCGATTCCGGTTAAGACAATAAGCACATGGCCTCCTTTCGCCAATGGTTTAACGGAAGGGACAGCGTGATCGTCCCGTCATGAGGCGGAGGTCACAATAAACTGACATCCGGGCGGTGCCTGCAACGGGCCGGCAACCGCACCAAGGGGAATGGGATCTTCGATGCAGCTAGCCCAGTTTGCCGCGAATACCGCGTGCGTACTTTTGGCCGCGCTCGCGGTTTTTCAGGCCGCCCTGATCGCGGGGGCACCGCTGGGAAGGTTCGCGTGGGGCGGCCAGCACAACGTCCTCCCCACCAAGCTGCGGATCGGCAGCGCCACCTCGATCATCCTCTACGTCCTCTTCGCCTACGTTGCGCTGGCCAAGGCCGGCATGGCGGCCCCGCTGGTGAATCAGGGTTTCACGGGCGTCTTCTGTTGGGTGCTGACGGCCTATTTCGGGCTGGGCATCGTGCTGAACGGAATCTCCCGCAGCAAGCCGGAACGCCTGGTCATGACACCCACAGTGGTGATCCTGACAGCCCTCTACCTGGTCCTGGCCCTGAACTAAGGCCGGCAGCAGGCCCTTGAACCACGGCCGGCACCAGAGGCCCGTACCGGTGGCGTCAGTGCTGTGGTTCGAGGGCGAGCCGCAGCCCGAAACCGATCAGGACGGTGCCGGTGATGCGGTCGATGATCCGGAGGCTGCGGGCGCTTTTCAGCCATTTGGAGGCGAAACCTGCTCCGAAAATCAGGAAGGTCAGCCACGCAAGGCCCAGGACGCAGTGGACGCCGGCCAGCAAAATTCCCATCAGCAGCGGTGGAGTGCCCGGCGGGATGAACTGGGGAATTGTGGCGATGTAGAACACGCCGACCTTCGGATTGAGCAGATTAGTGCCCGTCCCGGTCAGCCAGCCTTGGAACAGCTGATGGCGGGAGGCAGCGGGGACCTCAACGTCGGCAGCTGGCGAGGCGGACGGCGCGTCATTGGTCCGGCTCGTCCACAGCAGGGAGGCGCCAAGCCAGACCATGTACGCGGCGCCGGCGATGGTGAGCGCCCGGTACGCCAGCCCCGATGCTGCCAGCAGCGCCGAAACGCCCACGGCTGCCGCGATTCCCCAGACCATCAGTCCGGTGGAGATGCCCAGGGCCGTGGCGAAGGCGAAACCGCGCGTTCTGGCGAGGGACGAACGGAGCACCAGTGCCGTATCGATGCCCGGAACCAGTGCCAGGAGCCCGGCCACAAGGCCGAACGAGAACAGAGACTGATAGAGATCCACGAGCCAAGGATAAGCCGACGACGGCGGCCAACCGGCCGCCGTCGAACGTCAGCGCAGCAGGCGTCTTAGCTGCAGTGCTTCGTGAAGGCGGCGCCGGCTTCCTGGTACTTGGCCTCCAGCTCGGCGATCTTGGCCTCGTCCGGGGCTTCCTTGGCGGACTCGTCGGTGAACTCGATGATGGATCCGAGCGCAGGCTTGAGGTCATCCGATGCCACAACTTCGATGGGCCGGATCTGGTTGGCGAGACGCACCAGGCCGGTCTTGCCCACGTTGTTCGCGGGGTTCGCCAGGACAGCCTTGACGCGGTCGCAGGTTTCGGGGGTGGAAAGTTTGGTGGGCGTGGTGCATGCAGAAGCGGAAAGCACGAGGCCGGCAGCGATCAGGGCGGTGGCGAGTTTCTTCATGGGTCCCTCAGTAGTTGATTGAGGTTTCGATTGTAAGCAGAGACCACGGCAGGTTGCCGATCCGGGGGCTGCGGAGGGCGGAGTATGACCCGGCAGAGAAGGGGCTCCGGGCTCTGGCGGGCCGGTTCCCAGGGTGCATAGACTGGCAGGACAATCGTGCGGGCCTGCCGCAGGTTGGCCCGTGCGGATCACCTAAATTCAAGGAAGAATCATGGCCCGCACAACCCAGAATTCAGTAAAAGTACAGCGCCGTACCGCCATTGGGTTCATTGCACTCATGGGGCTGTTGGCGCCTGTCCTCCCGGCCTCGGCGTCGCCGCCGGATGACTCAGTCATTGTGCTCAAGGGCGCCACTTCCGCCGAGGGGATCGCCGCCGGCAGTGGAACCACCTTCTACGCCGGCGACCTGGCACTGGGAGACATTTACCGCGGCGACATCCGGAAGGACAAAGCGCGGTTGTTCATCGACGTATCGGACTTTGATTCGCAGCCCAGGGCCGCCGTCGGGATGAAGGCCGATACCCGCAATGACCTGCTGTTTGTAGCGGGTGGCGGGACCGGCAAGGCCTTTGTGTACAACACGGAATCGGGCGAGCCCGTTGCGGACTTCACCCTCGCTCCGGGCTTCGTCAACGACGTCACGCTCACCCGGGATGGTGCCTGGTTCACGAACTCCGCCGCCGGTGAGCTGTACTTCCTGCCAGTGGGCAGGCACGGAAAGCTGGGCGACGTACGGACCCTGAAGCTGAACGGACCGGCGGGAGAGTTGACAGGTCCCTTCAACCTCAATGGCATTGCCGCTGCCAAGGGCGACCGCGTCCTCATCGTCGCGCATTCGACGAACAGAGCCCTCTATACCGTGGATCCGGAGACCGGCGACAGCGCCTTGATTGAGGGTGTGGAGGTGCCGAATGTTGACGGCATCCTGGTCCGGGGTCATACCGTCTGGGCGGTGCAAAACTTCTTGAACCAGATCGTCCGGATTGACCTCTCCAACGATCTCTCCTCCGGCGAGATCGAGGACACCATCACCAGTCCCCACTTCGATGTTCCCACCAC
This sequence comes from Pseudarthrobacter cellobiosi, assembly GCF_023913815.1. Taxonomy (NCBI): domain Bacteria; kingdom Bacillati; phylum Actinomycetota; class Actinomycetes; order Micrococcales; family Micrococcaceae; genus Pseudarthrobacter; species Pseudarthrobacter cellobiosi. Next base: position 182,395 of record NZ_JAMXBK010000026.1, on the reverse strand, counting down.
GGTTGCGCAATTCGGGAACACCCTGGCTGCCGTGAATGCACAGTTTAGCCAGCCGGCCAGTCCGCATGAAGTGGTGCTGGTGCCGGCCCGCGATTAGGCAGCTTACGTAGGGACGGTGCTGCCCCGCTTGAGCGGTGCGGGGCAGCGCCGCTCGTGCGGGGTCGCGCGTCCGTTGGTGGCGCTGCCAGTCAGCGGTCGCCCAGGTTGCCGCCGAGCGGCGGGATCGTGCCGCCGTCGTCCGGTTTGTGGACGTTGCGTTCAGCCGCGCTGCGGATCTCGCCGTCGGTTGTTCCGTCTGACTCCCCCTCAAGATCCACCAGGGCGCCGGTCTGGTCGAACGGATGCGTGTACCGGTTGTACGCCGACGGCTCGCCTGTCGGGACGGATTCCCGCCACGCCCCGGTGGCGTGGCCCTCGTGTTCGATGAATTCCTTGAACTGCTTCAGGTCGTGCTCCGCCTGGCGGGCCACCAGGTGGAGCAGGTCGCCCACCTTCTCCACCATGCCTTCCGGCTGGTACTCCAGGGTGAGGGACAGCTGGGTTTTGTTGCCGCCGGCGTCGGAGAATTCCACGGCACCTGAGTTCGTGGCCCCATCCGTGGACGCCCACTCAATCCTGCGGTCCGGGACTTGCTCCACGATGGTGGCTTCCCACTCCCGGCGGACCCCGGCGATGTGGGCCACCCACTTCAGGCGGTCGTCACTGAGCTGGGTCACGCTCTCCACGCCACCCATGAACTGCGGAAAATCCTCGAACTGGGTCCACTGGTTGTAGGCCGTACTGAGGGGAACATCGACCACAATCTGCTTCTCCACTTTGCTGCTCACAACGTCTCCTTCGACTGGAACGGGCTGTATATAGTCAGTAGCCTTACCGTATCGCCGTCGGGGCGCGTGGGCCAGAGGGGAGGGCGGCTAGTCTTCGTCCGTGTCGGCGCCCTCGGCGGGTTCCTGCGAGTGCACGCGGATGTCGGTGGGATCCGCGGACTCGTCCCCTTCGGCCGGAGCTTCGCTGTGGATGCGCTGCGCCACTACTGGCTTTTCCTTCATGTCAACCGCTCCCGTGGTGTGTGGAATGTGCCTCAATCATCATTCAGCGCCTCCCGGAGCGGGGTGTCAATAACCTCTGTCCGCGGCTCGTGTTCTGTGCTGGACTGGGGAAGCGCTGTGCCCCGCTTCATCCTGTAAAAGCTCTACGCCCAGCCGGTCCTACCGGCTGTCGGGAAGGAATAATCTCATGGCAACGCAGGAAATCGGATACTTCGTGGGGAGACTGGCAACCGGCTCCATTAACCGCACGCTCGCCAAGGCCCTCATCAAGCTGGCCCCGGCGGACCTTGAATTCACCGAGATCCCTATTAAGGACCTGCCCCTCTACAGCTACGACTACGACGCCGATTTCCCGCCGGCAGGCCGCGCCCTCAAGGACGCGATCGAGGCCTCGGACGGCATCCTGTTTGTGTCCCCCGAATACAACCGATCCATTCCGGGGCGCTCAAAAACGCAATCGACTGGGCGTTGCGGCCCTGGGGCACCAACTCGTTCGCGCGGAAACCCACCGGCATCATCGGAGCTTCGCCGGGCAGAATTGGTACGGCTGTGATGCAGTCCTCGATGCGTAGCGTGCTCAGCTTTCTGGACGCGCCCCAGCTGAACGCCCCGGAGGTCTACATCCACTTCAATCCGGAAGCCTTCTCTGCCGAGGGCGAGGTGCGGGATGAGGGCACGGCCAAGTTCCTGCGGCACTACATGGAGGAATACGGCGCCTTCGTGGAGCGAGTGGTGGCGGCAAACGCACCGGGCCACATCGGCGATCTGGTGCCGGACCCGGAAAAGCTGTCCCGGTAAGTACTGTCCCGGTAAGCGGGTCAGTCCAGGGGTAGGGTTACCGTTACGGTGGTGCCCTGCCCTGGCTTCGAACAGACGCTGACGGTGCCGCCGGCCTCATGGACAGCCACGGACATCAGCCGCAGCCCGTAGCCGTGGTTCTTGCCGCTTAGGGCGAGGTCGCAGTCAAAGCCCGTGCCGTCGTCGGACACCACAAGACGGATGCCGTGGCCAACCGCGGATAACTGGACGGTGAGCTCGGCGGCGTCGGAGTACTTGAAGGCGTTGCTCAGCGCTTCGCGCGCCGACTGGTAGAGGAGGGAAGCGCAGTCCGCCGGGATCTCGATGCCCCAGTGCGGAGTATCCCAGCGGACTGCTGTTCCTTGCTGACGGAGAGGCCCGGTCAACCGGTCAATGCAACCGGCCAGCCCCAAGGTGTGGAAGTCGAGCGGGTGGTGATCAGTGATCACTCCTCCCACCGCGACTACCTCGCCCAGAGCTGATTCGTTCCCCATGAATCTTCCTGCTTCCCCGCCGTTTTCTGTGGTGATGGGTCCAGCCTGAACCGCCAACTGCATGGGTTGCCAAGGGTTGGCTCAAGTTTGGATCAATATTCCGCGGAGCCTGCGGTGATCTGTCCCATGGGCACCGGTGGACGCCGCCCGGCCCCGGCGGTCAGGGCTGCATTGGCCGCTGCGATCAGGAAAATGCCGGCCCACTGCACAACACACAGGGCTTCATCCAGAGCCAGAGCCCCCACCAAAGCCGCGAAAACGGGGTTGATGCTCATCAGAACGCCGAACAGGCTGGTGGGGATGCGGCGCAGGGTGATCACGTCCGCGACGTACGGGACCACGGACGCGAGGACTCCGGCGCCTGCTGCGCAGAGGATAGTGAACGCGTCGGGCTGGTGGTTGATGAACGTCATCAGCCCCACGGGGAGGAAGAGCGCGGCCGACAGGCCGGTGGCGGCAGCCGTCCCCTGGATGCCCGGGATCCGCTTGCCCACTGTCCTGTTCAGGAGAATGTAGGCGGCCCAGCTGCAGGCGGCCACCAGTCCCAGGCCGATGCCCACGTAGTCCGTGGACGCCTCGGGCTGGGTGATGGCCACAACCCCTCCAGCGGCCAGGAGGGCGCAGGCGGCGCTCGCTTTGGTCCGTGAACCGATCAGGGCGAGGGCCAGGGGGCCCAGGAATTCGAGAGTCACCGCGAGGCCCAGCCCGATGCGCTCCACCGCCGCGTACAGGGAGAGGTTCATCGTCCCGAACACCAGCGCCAACAGCAGAACGGGCCACCATTGGTGGCGCGTGAAGGAGACGATGCGGGGCCGGACAAGGGGCAGCAGCACCGCCGCGGCAATGAGCTGACGCGCTGCGACTACGCCCACCGGGCCGATTGCGGGGAAGGCCAGTGAACCGCTGGCCGCACCCAGCTGGTTTGAGAGCGCGCTCGCAACGAGGATGGCGCCGGCCCGGCCTCGGCCGGCAGATAATATGTTATCCATCCTTGGAGTGTGGGGCCGTGCGGGCATGCGCCAAAATGCATAGACGGGCGATCTTATGCGTCCAGCGTATGAATAGAATGGCCTTATGGATATGGAGCTGCGGCACCTGCGTTGCCTGGTTGCAGTGGCCGAAGCGGGCACGTTTACTGACGCCGCCATTGAGCTGGGCATCTCGCAGGCGGCGGTGTCGCGCAATATCGCTGCGCTGGAGCGCGCTTTGGGGGTCCGCCTGATGCACCGCACCACCAGGAGAATTGAGTTCACCGCCGCCGGCGACCGGACCGTCCGGCATGCCCGCCGTGTTCTCTCGATTCTGGAGGCCATCCAGCAGGAGGCGGCCGACGGCGGCGGCACCGTCCGGATCGGCTACGCCTGGTCCGCCCTGGGCAGGCACACCACGGAGTTCCAGCGCAGGTGGGCTGACGCGTTTCCCAACACCGAGCTGCGCCTCATCCGGACCAACACCCCGACGGCGGGACTGGCGGAAGGAACCAGCGACCTCGCCATCCTGCGGAGGGTCCCTGACACAGCGGCCATCAGCCTTGTCCTCATCGGGCTGGAGAAACGCTTCTGCGCCATGGCGGCGGATGACGCCCTTGCCGGAAAGCGAAGCATCACCCTTGCCGAAGCCGCGACCAAACCGATTGCCCTGGACCGGCGCACCGGAAGCACGCGCCTGGACCTGTGGCCGGAAGGCCGGCAGCCGCAGCGCACCATCGCCACGGACGACGTCGACGACTGGCTGACGGTGATCGGCAGCGGCAAAGCGCGGGGCATCACGGCAGAATCAACCGCGCACCAGTACCGGCGCAAGGGTGTTGTGTACCGGCATGTGCGGGATGCCGCCCCGGTCCCCGTTTACGTCGCCTGGTCCAAGACGGACCCGCCCGTGGGTTTCCAGGGCGTCGTCGAGCTGCTCGCGGCGCTCTATTCCTGACCCGGCCGGCGGGCGGGATCCGTTCGTTATCCCCGCAACGGTTCGGTGCCAATCGGGCCGCCGTTGGATCCTTGTGCGGCCGGCAGCATGACAATTTAAGGACCAAAAAAGGTCAGGCCCAAAGGAGGGTGTGATGCGCAGTCCGGCCACGCGAAGCGCGGCAATTCCCCTAGCTATTCTGATGGCGGTGCTGCTGGCGGGGTGCGGCCCGCAGGCAGGACCAACGGCGACGGCAAGTCCCAGCCCCACCGTCACCTCCGCGGCCACCGGAACCACCACTGCCGTGCCAACGACGACAGTCTCGCCGAGCGCCACCGGCACCGCACCGGCGTCGGCCGCCTGGTCCAGCTACACCACGGCAGACGGCCAACTGACGTTCGAACACCCGGCCGCGTGGAGCGTCCGGGACCCGGCCGGCGAACTGCCGGAGGGCGGCGGCGCCTTCGCCGAGGTGGCCAACCAGGCAGGCAAGCCGCTGGCGACGCTCCGGACCAACATGGCCACCGGGTCCATGTGCCTGGAGCGGTTCCCGTACGAGGTGCTGGAGTCTGAAGAATTGCCGCTGCTTGCGCAGGGCGGCGCGGCGCCCTGGTTTGTTTTTGAGACCCGCGGCAACGACGCTGCGCCGGGTCCGGCCAACACGCCGGCCGCGGCCTACGGCATCGCGTGGGCGGCGCCCACGGGCGACTCGGCGTGCGCCATCTTCCACTTCTTCACCTGGCCACCCACCGCAGCGATGTTCGGTGCGTTCTACAACCCTGGGAACAACGTGACGCCAGGGGCCGAGTCCCTGCCGTATCTGGAGCAGGCCAAGAAGTACGCGGAGACCCCGGAGTACCGGGACATCAAGCGGATGATCACCTCATTGCGGCCAGCGGATTAGGCGCCTGGGGTTAGGCTGCCCGGCTCGATGCGGGCCGGCTCAAGGTTCACACAAGATTTGGGCGAGACAGCGTTTTCCGTCCTTGCGTCCGGGCAGATTCGATAGATTGATCCCGGTTTCGGGCCCCCCACCGAAACCCGGAAGCCCCCGCGCTCGAGTCCAACTCGCGTGGGGGCTTCCAACCAAAAACCAAAAAGGGGGGGACGACGGCGAGACCGCGCATGCGAACCACCAACCAGGCAGCAGAGCCTATCGGTGCGTCCTCAGTTGCGCGGTTTCGTCAGGGCAGAGACCCGGCCCGTGCCGTCGTAGCCACCCGCCGGGGACTTGAGCCCGTAGATGCTGCCAACGGTGGGCGCGACGTCGATGGTCCGGGCGGCCTCGGAGGACACCGATCCTTTTACTACCAGCGGGCTGCCGCCTGATATGAAGAAGGGAATGGGCTCTGTGGCGGGGTGACCGTGGTTGCCGGGGATCGGGTTGGACGCGACGTACGGGTCGGAGAAGCGCCAGCCCGCCCGGCAGTAGGCCACCAGGTCTCCGGCCTCGTGGCCCAGCCGCAGGTCCGCCGGCTTGTTGACCGAGAGCACGCTCTCATGGGCTCTGACCAGCTGTTCGACGGCGGCCAGTCCGGCCATGCGGTCCGGCTCGGGGCCGGTCCAGTAGAGCAGGTCCGCGCCGCCGTTCTGGGCAATCGTGATGTTCGACTGCAGCTCCGGACGGGACTGGAGGATGAGGTTGACCGAGATGAGGTTGCTGGGGATGGACCAGTCCATGGAATGGTCGGCAAGCACCATCACCACGCTGGAGTCCCATTTGCCGGCGTTCTTGAGGTGGTCGATGAAACGCCCTACCTGCAGGTCTGTTTCCGCCAGGGCAGCCTCGCGCGCCGCCCGCAGCGTTGTTCCGGAAACGTCTGAGTGGCCTACGCGGTCGATGTCGCCCAAATTGGTGAACACAAAGTCCGGGTCCGGCCCGCTCACCATGGCCAGCAGGGCGTCCATGGTGGCGGCGTCGGGCGCGTGGCCGGTCACCGGAAGCACCGGCTGGGGTTCCCACCGGTAGCTGGCGCGGGCACCGAAGATGCCGTAAAGGTACTTCTTGCTAAGCACGGAGCCGGTCGTCAGGCCGAGCTCCTGCAGCCGCTCCAGGAGGGTCGGGAAGTGCAGGTCCGTGGACCGGTCGAGGTCGCGGACAACGCCGTCGGTCCGGTCGAAGATGGAGTTGGCTGGCACGCCCGAGCGGTCCGGGCGGACACCCGTCATCATCATGGCGTGGTTGGGGATGGTCTCCATCACCGGAAGCGAACGTGCCGCGGGGAAATTGGTGCCTGCATCGCGCAGTGCAGCCAGCCTCGGAGTCAGTGCGGGCGTAATCTCATCGGGCCGGCAGCCGTCCACCACCAGCACGTAGCTTCGCGTTCGTCCAGCGGCGGGGGCAGCCCCGGCGGTGCCCTGTGCCGCTGAAAGGACGACGGCGGCCCCGCCGGCGGCGGCGATTTGCAGGAACTGCCGGCGTCCCGGCGTCGGAAGTCTGCTGCTGGCGGGCGTGCCCTGCTGCGGTGAACGGCTCACTGGAGTCCTCCCTGCGTCGGGGTGACTTTGCCGGAGTTGGCCTGGACGTTGAATGATGTGGACAGCGTAGCTCCTGAGCTGGCGGAGGTGCGTTCAGCGAGGACGTACCAGTCCATCCGAACGCCGGCGGCTGTTACGTCCAGGACGGAGTAGCCGTGCGAGTCGAAGTCCAGGTACTTCACGTGCGGGTTGGCCGCCTTGATGGCGTTCTCGACGCCGACGGATCCGGTCCGGGGCGGAACGTTCAGGATGTCGTCGAGGTTGTCGCTCGTGACGGAAGTGCAGACGAGTTCCGTGGCCACGGAATCGCCGGTGGCCGGGTAGCTGGCCGGATCCGCGGGGATGTCGCAGGCCCAGCCGGAGTGGATGTCGCCGGTGAGGAACACAGTGTCCTTGACGGCGTTATCCCGCAGGTGGCGGACCACGCGGTTGCGGTCCGCCTCGTAGCCGTCCCATTGGTCCACGTTATAAGGCACGCCGCTGATGCTCGTCCCGCCCATCAGCTTCTGCACACCGGCCAGCTCTGCGGTGTTCAGGGTCGAGGGAACGCGGACGGGCGCAATCATGACGGGATTGCCCACCAGCTTCCATTGCGGGCCTGTGGACTTGAGGTTGCCCAGCAGCCACTCCATCTGTGCGGCGCCGGTGATAGTGCGGGCGGGGCTGCTGACGGAGGGATCCGCACCGTTGGCGGCCTGCTGGTCACGGTAGGAGCGCAGGTCCAGCATGGACAGGCTGGCCAGAGAGCCGAAGTCCAGCCGGCGGTACAGTTGGCCCCCCGGCTCATAGCGCACGGGCATCCACTCGGCGTACGCCTGGTGCGCGGCGGCGATCCGTTCGCTCCACGCGCCTTCGGTGCCCTCGGTGTGGTTTTCGGCGCCGCCCTTCCAGGTGTCGTTGGCCGATTCATGGTCATCCCAGGTCACGACGAACGGGGCGGCGGCGTGCAGGGCTTGCAGGTCAGGGTCGGTTTTGTACTGGGCGTGACGGCGCCGGTAGTGCGCCAGCTGTGTCATTTCGTGGGCGGGTTCGTGGGGGCGGACGACGACGTTGCGCGCCTGGTATTCGCCGGGCCCATATTCGTAGAGGTAGTCGCCGAGGTGAAGCACGGCGTCGAGGTCGCCGCGCGCGGCGAGATGGCGGTAGGACGAAAAGTAGCCCGCCTGCCAGTTGGCGCACGACACGACGCCGAACTTCAGCCGGTCCACGGCCGCACCCGCTGCCGGGGCGGTGCGCGTACGGCCCGCTGGCGATACGGCCTGTCCCAGCTTGAAGCGATACCAGTAGTTGGTGGCGGGGGCCAGCCGGCCCGCGACGACCTTGACCGTATGGTCCCGGGCCGCGCCGGTGGCGGCAGTACCCCTGGCCACGATCTTCTTGAAGCCAGCGTCCGCAGCGATTTCCCAGCCGACGGACACATCCGGGCCCAACCCGGTGCCTGGCAGCGCTGCGGGCGCTGGCGTCACGCGGGTCCAAAGCAGCACGCTGTCCGCCATCGGGTCTCCCGAGGCGACCCCGTGGCAGAAGACGCCGCCCTGGGAGGCGGAAAAGCCACTTGCTGCGGTGCTGGAGACCATGGCCCCAGCCACGGCAGCAACCCCTGCTGAGCGCAGAACTTGACGACGAGTAAAGTTAGTCATGCCTTCCAGTATCCGCACGCTCAAAGGGTCAAGGGGCGGCTTTTTGACGTGGTTAGCCAGACGTTCACCCAGTGTTTTCCGTGGCGCAGTCCGTATCCTGGCTTAGCCAGCGCTAGGGAAGCGAGAGGTTCTCCGCGCACATCCCCTCGCTGGTTGGCATCCGCAGTGGATTGACGAGGCCCGCCGTGCCGGCCCAGTCACTGGCCCAGGGACTTCAATCCACTGGCGCAGACGCAGGACCGGCGAATGATGAGCTCTGCGGGGAACAGTTAGACCTTGCCGTCTGAATGGTTGGCAGAGAGCGAGCTGCGGACCATCCGGCTGCCGGTCTTCAGCCAGGGGGCACTGCCGGTGGGCCCGCAGCGGCTCGATCCACGCGACTCGATCCACGCGAGCCCGCCGCGCTGGAGTCCGCAACGTGCGGCGAGCACGGCGTCACCGCCGAGGCCTTCGTCCTGAGCGCCGACGACGGTGCCCTGTTCATTCCGCTCAGCCGCGCCGCCGACGTCGCGGACGTGGCAGCCACGATCCGTGACACCGAACGTTCCCAGGCCGCGAAGATGAACCTGGGCACCACGTTCCGGACCCAGGCCCGCCTGGGGGAGTACCTCGCAGCCCGGACCTCGGATGCGACCATCACGTTCCGGCAGCACCTGCGCGCGTTCGGCGGCGAGATCGAAGAGTAGCGCTGGCTTCAACGCGGTTGGGCCGGCGTCGGCTGCTGTCACTTGCTTAGTTCAGCCAGTTCCTCAACGCTCGTTGTGGAATCCTCTGGACGCCCGTCGGTTTGAACTCCCGGCTCCCGCCTTTTGCCCGGCGATAGCCTGGGCGTCGCGGCAATTAGAAGAGCAGCCACGGCCACCGCGGCGCTCAGGATCAAGCCCGGTCGGTACTGTTCCAGCATCGCGGCCGCATTGACGGCGGCACCTGGTTCGGGCGCATTGCCGTGACCGCTCACCATTGCCGTGGTGACGGCAAGTACCAGGGCGGCGCCGACTTGGGTGCTGGTCTGGATCAGGCCTGCGGCCAAACCTTGCTCGGCATCCCGGATGCCTGCGGTGGCCTGGACATTGATGGACGGGAAGGCCAGGGCGAAACCGACGCCCAGGAGCAGGACGGACGGGAGAATGTCGGTCACGTAATTGGGCGAGGTACCCACACGAAGGAACAGCACGTATCCGAGCGTCAACGCCGCCAGACCGGTCAGGATCAGCCGCGGGGCGCCGAATCTCTCGATGAGCCGGTCCGCGAACGGTGCGCTTGAGGCAACCAGCAGGCCGGTCGGGAGCAGCGCCAGGGCCATGCCAAGGGGGCTCCATCCCAGTACAGACTGCAGGTAGAGCGTCAGGATGAACTGGAAGCTCAGGTAGGAACCGAACAGCCCCACGGCGCTGAGGTTGGCCCGGGCAACCCAGCCTTCCTTGAGGATGCTGAACCGGATCGGGGGGTGCCTGACGCGGTTTTCGATCACGCCGAACGCTGCCAGCACCCCGGCGGAGGCCACGAATCCGGCGATAGTTGCCACAGATCCCCAGCCGTTCCCCGGGGCCGCTACCAGCGTGTACACGAGCCCCAGCATGCCGGCCGCGAGCGTGATGGCGCCCCAGACGTCATGCCCGCTCTCCTGCTCCCCGTTGGCAGCCTGGCCTGCGGCTCCGTCCCGGGGGATGTACCTCAGGCCAAGGATCACAACGGCGACTGCCACCGGAACGGAGACCAGGAAGGTCCAGCGCCAGCTCAGGGCGGTCATGAGGCCGCCTACAACCAGGCCGAGGGAGAATCCGCTGGCGCCGAACGTGGTGAAGATGGACAAGGCACGGTTGCGTTCGCGCCCTTCAGCGAAGTTGGTGGTGATGATCGAGAAGCCAGCGGGAGCCGTGAATGCGGCGGCCAGGCCCTTGACGAAGCGGGTGGCGATCAGCAGGGCCGGGTCATCCACCAGCCCGCCGAGCAGGGATGCCGCGGCGAAGACGCTGAGCGCAATCAGGAAGATGCGCCGCCGGCCGAGCAGGTCCGCCATTCGTCCGCCCAGCAGGAGCAGGCTTCCGTAGCCGAGTACGTAGGCGGAGACGATCCACTGGAGGGATTCGGTTCCGAGATGAAGTTCGTTGCCGATCGAGGGCAGGGCCACGCCGACCATTGATACGTCCAGTGCGTCGAGTGCCAGGACGGTGCACAGGACTAGGAGGAGCATCCATTGTGCGCGCGTCCAACGCACAGCTGTAAGCCGGTCTCCGGCTGTTCTTTCAAGGGTGGAAGTTGAAGTCATGGCAACAACTTATATGACACGTCATTGAATGACAAGGAATATTATGACGTGGACTTTTAATTGGTAATGAACTAGAATCGCTGCATGGCAAAACCGCAGGACCGCCAGTTGGTTGAGCAATGGCGCAGCATCCAGACCACGTATTTCCACACGGCGGGCGCGCTGGAGCGTGCGCTGGAGTCGAAGTTCAGCATCGGCCTGACGGAGTTTGAAATCCTGGACCTCGTGGCCGAAAGCGCCGATGCGGCATGCCGCATGAAGCAACTCGGTGAGCGCACCCCTATGACCCAGAGCGCCATGTCCAAGGTGGTGGACCGGCTCGACAAAGCCGGACTGATTTCCCGCCAGTCCTGTGAAGATGACCGGCGCTCACTGTACCTGGAACTCACCGAGGCCGGCCGCGCGCTCCACAGGCAAGCCGCCATCGAGCACCGCGCCCTGCTCAGGGAAAACCTGGGCAAAGACTAACCGTCAGCCCTTGCCGTCCTGGCCGGGCTCTTCCGCATCCGAGGTCGCGGATTTGAAATGGCGCGTCAGTGATCGTCGATGGAGATCTCTTCGATCTTCAGGTCGAACAGCTTAGCGAGGCGGAAGGCGACTGGGAGGCTCGGGTCGAACTTTCCTGTTTCGATTGCGTTGATTGTCTGCCTCGACACGCTGACACGCTGAGCCAGGTCGGCCTGCGTCCAGGCGCGTTCGGTCCGAAGGTCTGTGAGGCGGTTCTTCATCGGTACCTGATCATGCCGACGGCGAAGGTGATCAGGTAGACGACGCCCAGGAGCGTGGGGAAGCCCGCGAGATTGACGTCGTACGCGACGAGGCCGGCAGCGTCCGCGACGACATAGGCGAATCCGCCGACCCACCCCAGTCCGAAGGTGACCACCCGCGCATCCTGGATGATCTTCCGCTGCAACTCATCAATTCCCCGGAGAAATCGCGTGAAGCCTCGAGGTCAAGCCTTCAGCGGCCACCAACAATTCTTCGACGCGCGCGATTTAGACTGCACCCATGTCCGAAACTGAACGAACCATCACAGACCCGGTCTTCGAGGCTGCCTACGAGGCCGCACAAAAGAGCCTCCGAGAGGGCGGCATCCCGATCGGTGCTGCCTTGGCCCGGGGCGGGGTCGTCATTGCCAGCGGTCACAACGAGCGTGTCCAGCATGGCGATCCAATCGCCCACGGCGAGATGTCTGCGTTGCGGGCTGCCGGACGCCAGAAGAGCTACCGGGACACAACCCTCTACACCACCCTAGCGCCGTGTGCGATGTGTACCGGGACCATTATCCAATTCAAGATTCCGCGCGTGGTGGTGGGCGAGGCCGAGACGTTCTCCGGCGAATTCGAACTTCTCCGCTCACGCGGCGTCGAAGTGGTGGTGTTGAATGATGTCCGATGCGTTGAGATGATGCGCACCTTCCAGGACGAACACCCTGAACTATGGGCGGAGGACATCGCCGAGTAGTCCAGGCACAAAGGAGCGCCGGTGAAATAGATCAGACCCGGCCAAAGCTATCGCGTGCCGCGCATTCATACGCCTGTGGTCTGTGGCGGTCCTGCACCGCAGGCGTTCTTCTCCTTTTTGCCAGCCTCTCGGCGCGCTCGCCTTAGCGGCCACAGCCGTGTGAGCGCGGCTGCGGGGGAGGCCCGTCTGGGTCCTTGTCCTGACCGGCCTCCCCGCGGTGGTGGTGGTGGGCGGGCTGGCGTATGAGCTTCCCGACGGGCCTATACGTCCACCTCGCCGGACAGCACGCACAGTAGGCGCCCCCGCAGGCATGGCGAATACGCTGTCGGAGAACCGGCCCATTTTCCCCGTCGCCCGCCCGGATGAATCCCAGCCACCGGACGTAAACTGACCTTCGCACCACCTCCAGCTCGAACACCAGCGGGACAGAACCATTTGGAGCCGCCATGCTCTGGAAACTGCTTGTTGAATACCTGCGGCCGCACCGTCAGCTGCTGATCGCCGTCGTGATTTTCCAGCTGGCGCAATCCATCGCGTCGCTGTACCTGCCCACCCTGAACGCGGACATCATCGATGAGGGCGTGGCCAAGGGGGTCACCGGCGTCATCCTCAGCCTGGGCGCCCTGATGCTGGAAATCACGCTGCTGCAGATCATCTGCGCCGTGATTGCCGTGTACTTCGGGGCGAAGGCGGCCATGGGCGTGGGCCGGGACTTGCGCGGCGCCATCTTCACCCGTGTGGGGGAGTTCTCCGAGCAGGAAGTCACGAAGTTCGGCGCGCCCAGCCTGATCACCCGCTCCACCAACGACGTCCAGCAGGTCCAGCAGCTGGTGCTGATGGCCGCCACCATGATGGTGGCCGCGCCCATGCTCGCCATCGGCGGCGTGATCATGGCCGTCCGGCAGGACGTGCAGCTGTCCTGGCTGATCGCCGTCGCCGTGCCCGTGCTCATGATCGGCGTCGGGCTGATCATCACCCGGATGGTGCCGCTGTTCCGGAAGATGCAGAAACGGATCGACACCGTGAACCGGGTGCTCCGCGAGCAGCTCACCGGCATCCGCGTGGTGCGCGCGTTCGTCCGCGAGGACATCGAGACCGCCCGCTTCGCCCAGGCCAACGAGGACGTCACGGACACCGCGCTGCGTGCCGGCCGGCTGATGGCGCTCGCGTTCCCCGTGGTGATGCTGGTGCTGAACGTCTCCAGCGTGGCCGTGATCTGGTTCGGCTCATTCAGGATCGAGGACGGCTCCATGCAGGTGGGCACGCTCATCGCGTTCCTCAGCTACCTGATGCAGATCCTGATGTCCGTCATGATGGCCACCTTCATGGCCGTGATGATCCCGCGCGCCGCGGTCTCGGCGGACCGGATCGGCGAGGTGCTGGGCACCGAGTCGAGCGTGCGGCCGCCGCTAAAGCCAGTGAGCAGCGCGGTTCCGTCCGGCGGGCGGCGCCGCGGGGAGCTGGAAATGCGCGACGTCGGATTCGCCTACCCGGGTGCCGACCAGCCCGTCCTCTCCGGGCTCAGCTTCACCGCCAAGGCAGGGCAGACGACGGCGATCATCGGCAGCACGGGTGCCGGCAAGACAACCCTCGTGAACCTCATGCCGCGCCTGTTTGACGCCACCACCGGCTCGGTCCGGATGGACGGCGTGGACGTCCGCGAACTGCACCCGGACCTCCTCTGGGGGCACATCGGCCTGGTGCCGCAGCGGCCCTACCTGTTCACTGGCACCGTCCGCAGCAACCTGCAGTACGGCAAGCCGGACGCCACCGAGGACGAGCTCTGGACCGCCCTGGAGATCGCCCAGGCCCGGGACTTCGTCGAGGAGATGGAGGGCGGGCTGGACGCGCCCATCTCCCAGGGCGGCACCAACGTCTCCGGTGGCCAGCGGCAGCGGCTGGCCATCGCCCGGGCCCTGGTGAAACGGCCCGAGCTGTACATTTTCGACGACTCGTTCTCCTCGCTGGACACCGGCACCGACGCCCGCCTGCGTCAGGCCCTCAAGCGCAGCACCGCCGGCGCCACCCTGGTACTCATCGCCCAGCGCGTGTCCAGTATCGTGGATGCCGACCAGATCCTAGTGCTCGACGACGGCAGGATCGTGGGGCGCGGAACGCACCGCGGGCTGCTGGAGACGTCCGAGACGTACCGGGAGATCGTCTCCTCCCAGCTGGCAGCGGAGGAGACGGTATGAGCACGCCGCACCGGCCGTCGTCGGGCGCTGGTTCCAACGCTGGAACCGCACCCGGCTCGAAAACCGGGACTGCCGACGTCGTACGCATCCCCCGACCGGCGGGTGGACCGGGACGCGGCGGACCGTTCGCGGGGATGAACGTCCCGGCGGAGAAGGCCATGAACTTCGGGCGGTCGGCCAAGCGGCTGCTGGGTACGCTGCGGCCGGAGCGGGCGTGGCTGCTGCTGGTGCTGATCATGGGGGTGGCCAGCGTGACGCTGTCGGTGATCGGGCCGCGGCTGCTGGGGGAGGGCACTAACCTGATTTTCGCGGGAGTAGTGTCGCGGGAGCTGCCCGCCGGGGTGAGCAAGGCGGAGCTGATCGCGCAGCTGCGGGCCGCGGGGGAGAACCAGCGGGCGGACATGCTCACGCCGATGGCGGTGACGCCGGGGGAGGGGATCGACTTCGCGGCGCTGTCGAGTGTGCTGCTGTGGACGCTGGTGCTGTACGTGCTGGCGTCGGCGTTTATGTGGGTGCAGGCGTATGTTCTGAACGGGGTGGTGCAGCGGACGATGTTCGGGCTGCGCGAGGAGATCGAGGCGAAGATCCACCGGCTGCCGCTGCGGTATTTCGATTCGATCCAGCGCGGTGAGCTGCTGAGCCGGGTGACGAACGACGTGGACAACATCTCGCAAAGCCTGCAGCAGTCCATCAGCCAGGCGGTCACGTCGGTGCTGACCGTGGTGGGCGTGCTGGTGATGATGGTCATCCTCTCGCCCACGCTGGCGCTGATCGCGCTGGTGACCGTGCCGCTGACGCTGGGGATCACGGCGCTGATCGCCAAGCGCTCGCAGAAGCTGTTTGTGGCGCAGTGGAAGCACACGGGGGAGCTGAACGGGCAGATCGAGGAGACGTACACCGGGCATGCGCTGGTGAAGGTGTTCGGCCGGCAGCGCGAGGTGGAAGAGCGGTTCCGGCAGAAGAACGTGGAGCTGTACGACGCGAGTTTCGGGGCGCAGTTCATTTCCGGGCTGATCATGCCGGCCATGACGTTCATCGGGAACCTGGTCTATGTGGGGATCGCGGTGGGGGGTGGCCTGCAGGTGGCGTCGGGGGCCATGCAGCTGGGCGATGTGCAGGCGTTCATCCAGTACTCGCGGCAGTTCACCATGCCGCTGGCGCAGCTGGGGTCCATGGCGAACTTGCTGCAGTCCGGGGTGGCGTCGGCGGAGCGGGTGTTATCGTTGTTGGATGAGCCGGAGGAGTCTGCTGATCCTCCTAGTGGTGCTGCTGGTTTTGGGCGTGGCCGGCTGGTGTTTGAGGACGTCTCGTTCTCCTACTCGCCGGACAAGCCGCTGATTTCTTCGCTTTCTTTGGTGGCGGAGCCGGGGCAGACGGTCGCGATTGTGGGGCCGACCGGGGCGGGCAAGACCACGCTGGTGAACCTGATGATGCGGTTCTACGAGCTGGATGCGGGCCGGATAACGCTCGACGGCGTGGACGTCACCTCAGTGCCCCGGCGCGAGCTGCGCTCGCGACTCGGGATGGTGCTGCAGGATACGTGGCTGTTCGGCGGGACCATCCGGGACAACATTGCGTACGGCCGGCCTACGGCTACGGAGGACGAGATCCTGGAGGCGGCGCGGGCGACGTATGTGGACAGGTTCGTGCGCTCACTGCCCGAGGGGTACGACACGGTGTTGGAGGACGAAGGTTCGAATGTGTCCGCGGGCGAGAAGCAGCTGCTGACGATTGCGCGGGCGTTCCTGGCCCGGCCTTCTGTTTTGATCCTGGACGAGGCGACTTCTTCAGTGGACACACGGACCGAGGTGCTGGTGCAGAAAGCGATGCGCGCTTTGCGGTCTGACCGGACGAGCTTCGTGATCGCGCACCGGCTGTCCACCATCCGCGACGCCGACCTCATCCTGGTGATGGAGGCCGGGCAGATTGTGGAGCAGGGGACGCATGCTTCACTGTTGGCTGCGGGCGGGGCTTACGGGCGGCTCTATGAGGCGCAGTTCGCGGCTCCTGTGGCGGAGGTTTAATGTGGCGGAGGTTTAATGCAGTGTGAGACTGCCGACTACTTCAGCTTGACCTGTTGTTTTTTCAGATGCGGGTAACACGCTATGTCGTCATCGAACTCAAGACCGGCAAGTTCCAGCCAGATAGGCAGGCGTTTCCGCGGCCCTGTGTCAGATTGGGATTCAAGAGTGTCCACTGGGGTCGTGCGGGAAACACCTTTTGGACCCTATTCTGACGGTGTTTGAATAGCTGCCTGACGTCAGGTTGGGGTGTACTTCGCATTTTTCGGGAACTGGTCGCCTCCGAGAGTGCTGGCCCGGGCCGTGTGGGGCCCGGGCCAGCACTGATGTCTGCGGAAGACTCAGCTATGCGACGCCGCGGAGTGCGTCCGTGGATTCCTGGTCGATGATCCCAGCGTCATCTACAACAACACCGTAGTGTTCACGGGCTGAAGCAACGGACACATATCCAAAACGGACTTCTTCAGCTACCCGTGCGGCCGGGCGCACCCGGGGATTGCCGAATCCGCCGCCGCCGCCGGCGAGCTGACGATACAGCGTCCCAGCCGGCAGCCCTGTGATCAAGTCTTTGGACTTCGGGATGACCACGTCACCGTCCGGATAAGTGAACTCGATAAGGTTAACCGACCCAGGCATCCCCTCGTTGAGCCCCGGCGCGGCCGATTCGTCTGTATCGCCATCCCCGAAGATGCTGGCCTGGATACTGGGGGCTTTGAACTCGAAGATCGACTCAACACCCAGTCCTCCGCGCCACTCTCCTGCGCCCCCGGAGTCCTGCAGGTATTCAAATTTCCGGATGAAGATGGGCATCATCAGTTCGAACATCTCGGGGTCCTGCGCACCGAGGGCACCACCGGAAGCGATGAGCCCCACATGGTCGTAACCGTCGGCACCCTGGGTCCCGCCTCCGCCGCCCTTACAGGCGTTGATGAGTATGTCCACAAAGGGTGAATCGTTCCGATCTTCCTGGCCGTTCAGAATGGAGCACAGCAGCGGGTTCCAGCCGGCGGTTACCCGCTCCGGAAGGGCCTCGGAGAAGGCCAGCATGATGGCTGAACAGATCTGGTCTGAAAGGTGGTTACCGAATCCTGACGCCGCCGGATATTGGCAATTCAGGATGCTGCCCTCGGGTACTTTGACCTCGATGCAACGCATGATGCCGTCGTTGTGTGGAATTTCCGTATCCGCCAACATAAAGAAGGAAATCATGACGGAGGAGAGGGTCACCGCCAAGGGAGCGTTGACGTATCCGGGTGTCTGAGGATCCGTTCCGGCAAAATCGAAGACGAGCTGGTCGCCCTTGACCGTAATCTCAACCCTGATCTGCATGGTGCTGTCAGGGGTGATGCCGTCGTAATTGACCTGCCACTGGGACTTGTAGACACCATCCGGCATCCTGGTGATGATCTGACGGGCCATGGCCTCGGCAGAGTCGAGCATGCTGTCGACCACGGCTTTGAATGTCTCAACTGAGTAGCGGTCCACCAGCACCTGTAGTTCGCGTTCGCCAACTGTGCAGGCGCCGATCATTGCGCGAATGTCCTCTTCAACGACGCCAAGACGGACATTGCCGAAGATCAGGTCCCATACGTCATCGCGCAGGACGCCGCCGTCGTAGACCTTGACTGCAGTCAGCCTGAGCGCTTCCTGCCAGAGATCCGTGGCGTTGGGGTTGTATGACCCCGGAACCGCGCCGCCGACGTCGGCCTGATGGGCTGTAATGACAACCCAGGCAATGTGTTCCCCCTCATGGAAGACCGGCTTGGTGACCTTCCAGTCGGAGGCCTGATTGCCGCCGGTATACGGATCATTGTGCAGAATCACGTCTCCCTGCTTGACTCTGCCTTTGAATTTTTCGGCGATATGCCGCATTGCCGGCGCAGCGGCATAGCCGAGGATGGGAATGTATTCCGTCTGCTCGATAAGCCGCCCGTCCTGGTCATAAATGCCTAACGAGAAGTCGCGGCCTTCCACTAACAGGGGGGATCTCGTGCTTCGTTCAACCACTACGCCCATGCGTTCGCCAATAGCCTTGATCCGGCTGGCTATGACTGAGGTAAGGATCGGGCTGAGGGCCTTCCTCGCCTGTGCTTGTACCTGTGACATGTCTACTTTTGTCCTTCCGTGAGCAGAGACGAGGCGTCAAAGTTTTTCCGCGTCATGACGTAGCTACCCGAGCCGTCGAGCTCAAGGTCAAAGAATTCCGGGACAAACACCGTCGTGGTTGGTTCCTCAACGATGGCCGGGCCTACAATCTGCTGTCCCACAGGAAGTGATTGCCCGTCGTAAACCGGCACTGATTCCTTCCGGCCCAGCGACTTGAGGTAGACGTCGCGGCGCCCCTTGGGAGCAGCTTCAGACTCGAACCCGGTACCCTTCTCAGTGAGGTCGAGCGCCGGCCTGCGGCCGACCGCTGCCACCCGGAGGCTGAGCATCTCCAAGTCGGCACCGGCGGCTGAAAAACCGTACAGCTGTTCATGCCGGGAGTGGAAAAGCGCGGCGACCCTGCCCGGCCCCGCCGGATCCGCTGGATCCAGATCTGCGGCGTTGAAGCTGACAATCACCTCGTGGTGCTGTCCGATGTAGCGCATGTCGGCAGAAACGATGACGGCGCGATCCTCAGCGGCAACCCCTTCGAGGTCCAGCAGTGCGTCGCCCTCATGGGACATTTCCGTGATCAGCGCGTGTGCCCGGTTCAGGTCGATCTGCGAGAACCTAGTACTGAAAGCACGGACAAAATCGTGTCGCAGGTCGGCCATCAACATACCTGCTGCACACAGCACCGAGGACAGTCGCGGGATGACCACTACAGGTATCTCGAGCTCATGGGCAATCATGCCCGCG
The DNA here is from genome assembly GCF_023913815.1 of Pseudarthrobacter cellobiosi. Taxonomy (NCBI): domain Bacteria; kingdom Bacillati; phylum Actinomycetota; class Actinomycetes; order Micrococcales; family Micrococcaceae; genus Pseudarthrobacter; species Pseudarthrobacter cellobiosi. Next base: position 163,238 of record NZ_JAMXBK010000026.1, on the reverse strand, counting down.
TGGACGGGTCCGGCGCCGCCAGCCACCACCATCGGGAATTCCCGGGGGTCGTAGCCTCGTTCTACGGAAATGTTTTTGGTTCCCGCCGCCATCTCCAGGTTGACCATCTCGTAGATACCGGCAGCTGCCTCTTCGACTGAAAGGCCCAGCGGACCGGCGACCTTGTTCGCAATGGCCGCGGCCGCCAGATCACTCCGAAGCTTCACCCGTCCGCCCAGGAAGTAGTCGGGGTCTATATAGCCGAGGACAACGCCGGCGTCCGTAACTGTTGGTTCCTCACCGCCCTTGCCATAAGCAACGGGCCCCGGATCGGCGCCGGCGCTCTGCGGACCCACGCGCAACATGCCGCCGTCGTCGATCCAGGCGATGGATCCGCCGCCCGCGCCGATGGTATTTACGTGCGTTGTCGGCAGGGAGATCACGTGGCGGTTGATCTCGCCTTCACGGGTGATCTGGACTTCACCGTCCTTGACCAACGAGGCGTCAAAGCTTGTGCCTCCCATATCAACCACTGTGCAGTCTGCCCAGCCGCGCTGTGCCACGTAGGCCAATGCGGCCACCGGACCGGCCGCAGGCCCGGACATCGTTATTGAGGCTGGCAGATGGGCCACGGTCGCGGGCAACGTGATTCCGCCGTTGGACTGCATCACCATCAGCGTCCCGTGAGCGCCACGTTCGGCCAACCGCCCGACAATCTTCTTCATGTACCGCTGAACCACAGGGCCAAGGTAGGCATTCATTGCCGTGGTGCTGATCCGTGGGTAGAGCCGAATCTGCGGCAGCACTTCAGAGGAGATGGACAGGAAGACCCCCGGCGCACACTCTTCGATAATCTTCCGGGCTTCCTGCTCATGTGCCGCGTTCTGATAGGAGTGGACGAAACAGACGGCGATGGCCTCAACGCCCTCGGCGACCAGTTCCGCGACTGCTTGACGAAGTGATTCCACTTCCAGGGGTGTCACGACGCTGCCATCTACATCTACGCGCTCGGAAACAGTCTTACGCAGATCCCGGGGCACAAGAGGTGCTGGCGCTACGTACTTGTTGTCGTAAAGGTGCTTTCGGCTCCGAATGCCGCGGCGCATCTCCAGGATGTCGCGGAACCCCTCTGTCGTGATGAGCCCCGTCTTGGCGCCCCGCCCTGTCAAGACCGCATTTGTGGCTACGGTAGTGCCATGCACGATGAGCTCAATCTGCGAAAAGAAATCCTGTTCCGATAGCTCTTCGAGAACCGCCAATTCCGACAGCCCGTTCAGGATCCCATTGGAGGGGTCCGCAGGAGTCGTCGAGGTCTTGTGCTGGCGCTTCGCGCCTGTTGCCTGATTGACCAGCAGGAAATCTGTAAACGTTCCGCCGACGTCGACACCAACTTGATAGGACATTAGTTTCCCTCTCCGATCTGGAATATTTCTTGAGCAATGTTGGAAGCCTGCAGGGGAGCGCCCTGCCGGATGATGAAGGTATCTGCGACGCTTGCCCCTTCAGTGAGTTGTGAATTCACGAAATTCGGGTGCAATGCCAGGACCATGCCCTCGAGCAGCATCGTGTTGTCGCTCTCGGTCAGGACGGGCGTGTCATGGTCGATGCCAACGCCATGACCGTGCCAGATCCCGAAATCGACGCCTTCCGGCGCCGCAATCTTTTCAATCGCGGTTGCTACGTCAGCTGCAGTCTTGCCCACCCGCATCTGGGTTTGCGCGGCCTCATGGGCGGCCAGTGTGGTCTCGGCCATACGGCGCTTCTCGCTACTGATCTGGCCGATGGCGAACAGGCTTGCCTTCTCTACCCAGAATCCGTTGGGCCCGGTGATTTCCACGTAGACGCTGGCGAGATCGCCTTCAACGAGCGGATCAGCCGTTGGAACGTCGTTGAAGTACGGTTTGGTCCCCACCATGATCAGGACCTCACGTGCTCCCCTCCGGCGGACCTCGCGCTGCATGTCCCCCCACAACTCCCAGCCGGAAACTCCGACGGCCGCGCGTTCGTGGAAGACTTGCAGGCCTGCATCGGCAATGACTGCGGACCGCAGGACTTCATCGATTTCCTCCTGGACCTTCACGGCCTTGATCCGGCCCACCAGTGCGGTTGCGTCAGTCAGTTGCGCATTTGGAAGGGCGGCCCGCAGCATTTCGTAGTCTCCGACGGGAACGATGTGACGAAGGCCTACGACCCCGATCTTCCCGCCGTCGGCGTGGTGTTCATTGACGACGGCGGCGATCACCTGGGGAAGGCTGTCCTGGTCAGAGATCACATCACCTTGGCCCGCTGCCCTGACGTCTGTCAGCTGTGTGGCCTGTTTGGCGAACCACGCATCGGAGGTGGTGGGCAGGACCATGATCGGTTCCTCGCCGGGGATGACTACTGCATAAGCCAGACGAACCTGCGGGCAGTAGCCTGTCACGTATTCGAGATACCCGTATTGGGTGATGAGTCCTCGTCCTGCCACGATCAGTGCGCCCAGGCCTTCAGACTTCATCTCGGCCCACAGGGCCTCGATCCGGCCGTCCCGTATCTTTTTCTTTAGCGGGCTAAAGGCTGAAGTCAGCAAACTTGATGTAACCATTTTCGAGCTCCTCATTAGAAAAATCTCAGGATTTTCAGCAATTCTTCATTTCGCGGCGACCGACTCAGGAAGGTCGTCAAACGGCGCCCAGGCCGCGGCGGCGTCGCTGTACGTGGTCCATGTAGACGGCCACGATGAGGATGGTTCCGGTGATGGCCCCCTGCCAGAAGTCCGGGACCCCGGAGAGTGTCAGGCCGTTCTGGAGCACACCCATCATGAGGACGGCCATGACCGTACCGCCCAGCCCGCCGGAACCGCCGGACATGATGGTCCCGCCAAGCAGTACGGCGGCAATGACCTGCAGTTCGATTCCGGTGCCCACGACGGGGGAGGCTGATGTGAGTCTGCCCATCTGAATAATGGACGCCAGTGCAGCCAGCAGGCCAGAAGTCACATAGACGGAGAGCAGGACACGTTGGACCCGGATGCCGGCCAACCGTGCCGCTTCCCTGCTGGAGCCGACCGCGTAGATCTTGCGTCCCCAGCTCGTATGAGCGAGGACAAAGTAGCCAAGGGCCACCACGATGGCGGCGATCAGCACCGGAATGGGCACGGGCCCAAGGCTTCCGTCACCAATTTGGAGGAACAATGGCGCATCCCCGAGCTGGATGGATTTCCCCTCCGAGGCCACCAGGGCAAGACTTCGATATCCGGACAGCGTTCCCAGGGTGACCACAAAGAATGACATGCCCAGGACACCTACCAGGACGCCGTTAAGCAGGCCCAAGGTCATGCCTGCGAGCAGGGTGATGGCGATGACCGCGACCGCAGGGACTCCGGCCTGATACAGAGATCCCGCGATAATTCCGGAGAGAGCCAGGGCGGATCCGATCGACAGATCAGCGCCACCGGTCAGAACGACCATTGTCATTCCCACGGCTAATATCAGGGGAACTGTTTGAAGACGCAGGATGTTTACAAAGTTTTCAATGGTCAGGAAGTTGGGCTGGAATGCGGCAAAGAAGATAATCAGTAAAACAAGGACAATGGAGAGCGTAACTTTTGGGCTGAAGGAAACGATCTTTGCTGCCGGCTTCTGAGCTGCAGGGGTGTTCTTGGCAGAATTCGTGGTCTGCGGTGTTGAGATTGCCATGATCAGGCCATTTCCCTAGCTTGTTCTGAATGAAAGGCCAACGCAGCAATGCGCTCTTCTGTTGCTGATTCCCGATCGAGGTGTCCGACGATTCGTCCCTGCGAGAGGACGTAGATGGTGTCACAAAGGCCAATTAGTTCTGTGAGCTCGGATGAGGCCACCAAAAAGCCCATACCCTTGGCAGCGGCCTGGGCGATCTGTTCGTAGATTTCGGCCTTGGCTCCGACATCGACGCCGCGCGTTGGTTCGTCGAGGACCAGGAGTTTCGGTTCACGAAGGATAGAACGAGCCAGCAGTACTTTTTGCTGATTGCCGCCGGAAAGCGCCTCAATGCGGTCCTCAATGTCGGCGCATTTAACGCCAAATTTTGAAATGGCCTTTCGGGTGAGACTTTTTTCGCGCGTCGCAGACATGACTCCGGCCTGGGAGTTCTTGGCCAGATTGGCGGCGGACATATTCTCCCGTACGGATCTGCCGGGAAAGATTCCCTGAGCTTTCCGGTTTTCCCCGACGAACCCGACGCCGGCTTTCAGCGCCTGGGCGGGGTGCGTGAATCTGACCTCCCGCCCGTCAATCCTTACGGCCCCGGAAGTCCGCGGGACGGCGCCGAAAATGGTCTGGGCCAGAGTGGAGCGGCCGGAGCCCATCAGCCCGGCCAAGCCAACCACTTCGCCTGCGTGCACCGTCATGGTCACGTCTTCGATGAATTCGGCAGCGCACAAAGCCTCAGTCTGGAGGACGATTCGTTCAGTGACCGTCCGTTCCGACGTGAAGACATTATCCAGAACGCGCCCGACCAGCATCTTGACGACGTCCCCGTCTGAGACATCTCGCATGGGGGCCGCACCGCTGACGCACGCATCCCGAAGGACGACGATCCGGTCGGCGATTTCGCGCATTTCACGCATGCGGTGGGAGATGAATACAATCCCCATGCCGTTGTCCTCCTTGAGCCGCCGCAGGGTGCCAAGCAGCCGGTCGGTCTCATCTTCGGACAGCGAGCTGGTTGCCTCGTCCAGCAGCATCAGGCGGGGCCGGCGTGAAAGGACACTGCCGATTGCCACCAGTTGTTGGATATTGATGGGTAGCTGCCCCACGATGGCCTTCGGATCGACATCAATCTCGAGGACATCCAGAATCTCCCTGGCACGTTTCCGGACCTGAGTCCAGTCGACGCCCAACCCGATTCTGCGCCGCGTGGGAAGGGCCCCCAGCAGGATGTTCTCCGCAACGGTCAGGTGAAGAGCGACGGCCAGCTCCTGCTCCACAAGTCCTATACCCGACGCAACCGCATCGCTGGGACTGCTGAACTTCACTGCCTTCCCGTCAACCTGGAGTTGGCCGGAATCGGGCGCCAAATGGCCTGCAATAATCTTCATGAGGGTTGATTTCCCGGAGCCGTTTTCGCCGGCGATGGCGAGTATTTCGCCGGAGGAGATTGAGAGGCTTACGCCGTCCAACGCCGTCGTTCCCGGGTACGTCTTCACCAAGCTATTGATCTCGAGCATCATGGTCCTTCCGAGTCGCTGGAACGGCGGACACTATTTGATGGGGAGGCCAAGGTATTTTCCTTCGGCGATCTGTTTCACCCGTTCGGACCACGGCACGAACGAAGCAACATTCTCCGGTGTGACAATTGCTACATCCATCTGGTAGAAGTGCCCGATCGGCTTCTTTTCCACCACTGAGGTTTGGATGAGACGGCCCAAGGTTTGGCCGACTTCTACTGGCTTGTAGTCCCACGTTGCATCGATGCTTCCGTTCTTCACGGCATCGAGTCCGTCCTGGCTGGCGTTAAAGCCGGTCACAACAACGTTCTTGGACTTGGCGGCGGCAGAGGCCGCGGCTGCCGCGCCGATGGCGCTGGGATCGTTGTACGTATAGATGGCGGACAGAGTCGAGTACTGGGTCAGGAAGGCTTCGGCCAACGGCCGCGCTCCAGCGGCGTCGTCAGTCGGGTTGCCTTTTTGACCGGCAAAAGCCAGCCCATTGTGCGCCTTCAGCTGCTCCTTGAACTGGTCCAGAAGGTAGATGTTTGTGGTCACCGGGGCCGCGATGCCGATCGCGCCGACTTCACCGGTGCCACCCGTCTTTTCCGCGATGAATTTGGCTGCCTCCTGAGCCTGCTGCTTCCGTCCGGTCACTACCTCGGCCCGAATGGGGGCAAGGGCCTCGGCGCCGGCGTCTTCCATCAGCGCATCATGGGCAAACAGCGGGATGCCGGCCTTGTCCGCCCGGCCAAGCACACTCTTCAGCGTGGGAAAGTCCAAGGGAAACACCATAATGGCGTCGACCTTCTGCGTGATGAACTGGTCAATGTCCCCGATCTGCTTGTCGATGCTCAACTGGCTGTCAGCCGTGATGAGTTTGCCGCCGTGCTGTTCGAGCTCGGCCCGGAGGCCTTCGGCAATGCCCTGGATGGTCGAGTTCTGCGCCGTCGGCAGGGTCATTCCCACTGTGAAGACATGCTGTCCGGAGGTGGTGCCGGCGTTCGTGGTCCCACCGCAGGCCGACAGGGCGAGGGACAGGGTCGCGGCGAGAGCAGCTGCGGCTAGGTAACTTTTTTTGCGGAACATGTTGTCCGTCCTTAATAGGTTTAATCTTGATTTCGGAAATGCCCCTGGAATTTGATAGTCCTTCAAGAGGAATACATTCAGAACGGCATTTTCCGCAGAGTCCGACGCTGAAGTCGTCGAAGAAGCTGCAAATACTTCGAGGTGCGGGGCTATTAATTCGAGCGCACCGGCTAGGGTGATGAAAGTACATCAGGAGACGGGGTGTCTCAACAAGGGGTTATAGGTATCGATTAGCGGAGAATTGATAAGCGCAACTTATCAATCTGACAATGCAAACCACTAAGCACTGATTGGGAATTCTTGATCCAATATTTCAAGAAACCGTGAAATGGCTGGCAGGTCGTTTCCGACCCTCCAAGCGGCCACAAGGTTCATCGGGATAATCGGACTCGACAGGGGCCGGATCACGGCGCCGTCGACCCGCACGTGGCTCACGGAATTTGGCACCAGTGCCATTCCCAGGCCAGCCGCGACCAGACTGACCATAACTGAGGTCGCATCGACTTCCTGGTGTACAACCGCCTCAAAGCCGGCCTGTTGATACGCGCTCGAAACGATGGTGAATGTGGCTGGGTCGGCACTGGGGCTGTATTGGATGAACGACTCATTGGCCATGTGTGCCAAGTCGATCGACTCTTCGCCTGCCAGCGGGTGGGAGGCAGGAATGAGGAGCGAAAGGTAATCGGTCCGTACAATCCTCTGATGGAACTCTTCGGAAATGGGGGGCCGCAGGAATCCAATATCGATGGCGTTTGACCGTAGCGCTTCGATCTGACTAGCTGTGGCCATCTCGCCGCGCAGCACCAGCGAAACCCCGCTCATCTTTTCCCCGACGGCGCGCGCGATCCGTGGAAGAAGATCGTAGGTCGCCGAACCCGTGAACCCCAGGGTGAGTCTTCCCGTCTCGCCGGTGGCCACTCTTGCCACAAGATCCTTCACGGACTCCACGTTCGTCAGAATCTCCAGGGCATGTTTCCTGAGTGAAGCCCCAGCGAGCGTCAGTTCCACCTTTCTTGTGGTCCTGATGAAGAGTTCTACATTGAGTTCTTTTTCGAGTAGGCGCACTTGCTGGCTGAGAGCCGGCTGCGCAATATGAAGTCGCTTCGCCGCGCGGTTGAAGTGCAGTTCCTCCGCCAGGACCAGAAAGTACCTGAGGTGCCGGATCTCCATTGATCGCCTCCACGCAGTTGGATTCTGAGCCGGTTGGTGAACCTTTTGTCAGATGCCCAGAGGATCCAGGGTGAAGTTGTAGGACACCTCGTTTCCTGTTCCGTCAGCCTTCTGGCTCGGAGCGATGATCAGCTCGGGCTTCACTGCTGTGGCGATGTCATCGTCGAGATGTTCGTCCCCTTGGAAATAGAGCTGGGCCGTCAGAAGTTCGTGTCCGGGTGCAGAGACTTTGAGGTGGAGGTGGGCCGGACGCCACGCGTGCCAGCCGGCGGCCTCGATCAGTCTGCCGCAGGAACCGTCAGTCGGGATTTGGTAGGGTGCCGGCTGAACGGTGTTGATTTCGAAATGGCCGTTGTCATCGGTGATGATGGTTCCGCGCAGGTTCCACTCCGGCAGTCCGGGTGCATACTGCGAGTAGAACCCGAAGTCATCTGCATGCCAGAGTTCGATTTTGGCGCCGGGTAACGCATGGCCGCTGACATCGGTGACTTGTCCCTGGAAGAGCAGGGGGGTTCCGGGCTCGTCTTCGCGCATCGGCAGGGTGCACACTGCCGCCAGTTTGGGGGAGCCGGGTACATAATATGGCCCCTCGATGGATCCCTTGGAACCTTCGCGGTGGTCGGTCGCAACCTCCTCCACCACGTGTTCAACCCAGACATCCATGAACAGCGGCCACTCGCCGTCCTCACCAACCTGGATCAGCCACCCCTTCACGGCCTGATATTCGTCGTAGGTGACCTTGTGCCGGCGGATCACATCATGGACCGCGGTCAGCACCTCCGTCGCCAGTTGGCTAACCCTTTCCTTGGGTGTCTCCAGGTTGGTGCCATGGTTCTCAATAAAGCGTTCAGTGGCCTTTTCCCCGGACTCGGCGGCCGTGGCTTTAACTTCGGTGACTTCTTGTGACATTGCTAATTCCTCAGACTTTCTGTGGTTGGTTCTCCGATAAGGGTTTTGAGCGGCTGGTCGGTGTCAGCGGCTCTGAAGCGATCGATGGTCGATCCCAGAGTCAGTGCTCGTTTGGCGGCCATGAAGTCGTGGGGACTGTTCACGGCGTCTGCGGCGATGAAGTGTCCGTCGCGGTAGTAAAGGACGGTGAAGTGTTCGGTGTCAGGCTCCCCCCGGACAAGGAAATCGTCGTATCCGTTGGAAAGCCCTGCGATCTGCAGTTTTAGGTCTCCCTGGTCCGACCAGAACCAGGGAACAGCGGGTGCGGCGGGCGGTTCACCTAAGAGGCTTGAGGCCGCCGTTTTGGCCTGGTCCACGGCATTTTGGACTGATTCCAGGCGGATGCTTTCGGCGGGGTAGCGGGGGTGGGGCTGGATGGTGCAGTCGCCGGCAGCGACGATGCCCGGGTTGCTGGTGCGTGCGCCGTTGTCGACGATGATTCCGCGGTCGCATGCCAGGCCGAGTTTTTCGGCTAGTTCCGTGCGGGGTTCGACGCCGATACCGACGATGACGAGGTCTGCCGGGATGATTGTCCCGTTGGACAGTTCTACGCCGGAGACCTTCTTGTCGCTGCCATGCAGCGCCGTGACGCCGGATCCGAGGATGATGTGGATGCCGCGCTTCTCGTGGGCCTTCTTGTAGAAGTCAGAGATGGGAGGGGCAGCGACCCGCTGAAGGAGTCGGTCAAATGTTTCAACGACAGTGACGGCCAGTCCTCGTTGGCGGGCAACCGCGGCGGCTTCGAGCCCGATGAATCCGCCGCCGATGACCACGACGCGGCTGGCTTTGGCCAGTCTGGTGCGCAGGCTCCGGGCATCAGGGATGCCGCGGAGGTAGCAGATACCGTCAAGATCCTTGCCCGGCAGGTTCAGTTTGCGGGGCCGGGATCCGGTGGTGAGGGCGAGCTTGGTGAAGGATATGGCGTGGTCGCGGGAAGTTGTCGCTACGCCGCCGTGTCCTTCCTCGTGAAGGGCGATATCGGTGATGCGGGTGCCGGGCAGGACATCGATCTCGTTTTTCGAGTAGAACTCCTCCGTCCGCAGTGCAAGATTTACCTCGTCCATATCACCGCTCAGGAAGGCTTTGGAGAGTGGCGGTCGCTGGTACGGGGCGTGGTCCTCCGAACCGATAAGGGTCACGGGATCGGTGTAACCCTTTTGGCGGAGGGAGACTGCAAGCTGTAGTCCGGCTTCGCCGGCACCGACGATGAGTGTGCCGGCAGTGCGGCTTCCGGGGCGCTGGTTGGTCATGGATTTCTCACTGTTCTGGAGCGATGTCGATTTCAAGGCCGTCGAGTTCGTCGGTCATGCGGATCTGGCAGGAGAGCCGGCTGGTGGGTCTACGTTCGGCGGCTGCATCGTCCAGCATTTCGTCTTCAAAATCGTCCGCCGGGCCGGTCATGCCAATGCATGATTCGGCGATGTAGACGTGGCACGTGGCACAGGAGAGAGCTCCGCCGCACTCTGCGACGATGCCCTGCACTCCATGTTTTACGGCCGTTTCCATCACTGATGCGCCGAGACGGGCATCGAGGGTGTGTTCGCTTCCGTCCGGAGAACGGAGAATGATCTTTGGCATGGGGCTTAGTCCTACTTATCGGTCCGGAGCGTGCCGGCACCTCCCGGTACGGGGCGGTGCCGGCACGCGGCAGCACTGTTGGAACGGATCAGAACAACTCGAAGTATTCGCGGTGCTCCCAGTCCGTCACGCCGTTGACGTACTCCTCGGCGTTGGGGTTCTCGGCTATCCAGGCGCCGTGACGGGACACCTCGCTCCGCTTGATGGCGACGAGGTAGTCGATGAACGCGTCGCCGAAAGCTTCCCGGTAGAAGGTGTCGGCCTCCAACGCATCGATTGCCTCCGTCAGTGTCGTCGGCAGTTGCGCAACGTCCTGGCTGTAGGGGTCTTCGCTGAGCGGGCCAGGTTCGGTCTTGTTCAGGATTCCGTCCAGACCAGCGGCTGCTTGGGCGGCCATGTAGAGGTACGGGTTGGCGGCGGAATCACCCACGCGGTTCTCGACGTGCGATGAGCGGTCACCGGGGGCTGAGATCACACGCATCATTGCTGCGCGGTTGTCCTGGCCCCAGGTCAGCCGATCGGGTGCAAGCGAATACGGCCGGCGGCGGCGGTAACCGTTGATGGTGGGCGTAGTGAACACGGAGGCGGCAATGCCGTGTTTCAGGGTGCCGCCGACATAGTTCTGTCCCAGGCCGGACAACGGCTCGTCCAGGAACGGCACCATCAGGTTCTCGCCTGTCTCCAGGTCGACGACGGATGTGTGCAGGTGCCATCCGCTGGCATAGAACCCCTCGATGGCTGGCGTGCACATGAACGATGCGAGGTGTCCGTGGCGCTTGGAAATCTGCTTGACCGTCATCCGGAACAGCACCGCGGCGTCGGCGGCGGCCAGGGCGTCGAGGATGTCGAATGTGGTCTCCACCTGGCTGGGTGCCCACTCGTCATCAAGGGTACGCAACGGCAGACCCATGGATACGAGCGCCTTACGGATCGGCCGCAGGATGTCATCGATCTCGTCCAGATGATCGGTGAGCAAGTAGTTGTACCCTCGGGCGACGGGTGCCACCTTCGGTGGATCAGCCGGTGACCCCGGTGCGCCGAGAGATCCGTTCTGGAGCATGTCGTCGACGATTTTCGTCAGGTACCATTCCATTTCGATGCCGGCAATCAGCCGGTAACCGTTCTCGGCCATCTTGTTGAGCGTCTGTTTCAGGATCGAGCGAGGGGCGAAGGGGAACAGTTCACCGTTTGACATGTACAAGTCACAGATGACGACGGCGGTTTCTTCGACCCACGGCAGGACCTTGAAGGTGCCGGGGTCCGGGACCATCTTGACGTTGGGGCTTCCGCCGAGACCTTCTATGGCGAATCCGCCGTTAGCGGAGAACGGGTTCATGACGATCGCGTTGGCCGTATCAAAAAAGAACGGTGCCATGGTGATGTCGATTCCGGATTCCAGTGCTGCCAAGTAGGCGTCCTTGGTCAGGGACTTACCACGGAGCAGGCCGTGCTGGTCGGGGAAGACGAGCCGGACGATCTCGATGCCCTCGGTGTTCAGGGCCTGTCGGCTGCGTTCTGCGGCCTCCAGCTGCTCCTCGTTGTAGAGGCCGTGTTTCTGGATGAACTTACTGCTACTGGTCATGACGCTCCTTAAAGTTGGCACAGCGGTTGAAGCGCTGTTGCGCTGCCGGGGTTGAGTGTTTCTAGAAATTCTTGGTGTTGGCGAGCCAGCCGCCGACGACCCGTTGGGCCTCGGCCCAGGCCGCGTCGTGTGCCGACACTGCCTCGGCCACGAGACCGTCAACGTCGACGCCGTGGTCCCGCAGTTTCGTTTCCTCTACGGAGACTAATTGCCGGACTCCCGCCGGGGAGATTTCCGGATGGAACTGGATGGCCAGTGCCGACCCGAGGCGCCACGCCTGGGGGTACTGGCTCGAAGTGGCGAGCAGTTCGGCTTCGGCCGGCAACACGAACGTGTCTGTATGGAAGGAGAAGAACCGGCCCTGAAGCCCGACGGGTTCTCTCCCCGACTGGTCCGGTGCGGGCAGGACATCGATGAATCCGCATTCCAGCCCCTGGGTGCCAGGGATCGCCTGGCCTCCGAGGGCTTTTGCCAGGATTTGTGCGCCCAGACAGATTCCCAACACGGGAACGTGTTCCTGAACCGCCCGCCGCAGAAACTTCTGTTCGTCGATGAGGAACGGATGCTCCGTGTCCTCATAGGCGCTCTGCGGACCGCCGAGGCAGATTACCGCCGCCGCGTTTTCCGGCTCCGGCAGCAGTTCGCCTGCAAACGGCCGGACCAGCACCGGTTCCATGCCCTGCTCCCGGATGAGCTGGTTTGTCCAGGACAAGTCCGCGCCGTCAAAGTGGGTGATCACCAGGACCTCGCGGCCGAACGTGCTCATGGCTGGGGCCTTGGTTCTATCCTGGACTGCCAAGGCCGCCAATGGTCAGTTCCGGCTAAGGCCCGCATGAGCTCTGTGGCGCTGGCCCGGTCCAGAGCCAGCCAGGAATCGTCTGGTATGACCCCGTATGGAGTGAAATCCCAGATTTTCAGCCGTTTGACCTCGGCTACAACGGGCTGCATGCTTGCGGCCTCGCGCTCCAGGCGCCGTACCTTCTGCTGCAACATGCCGTTTTCCCGTCGCAGCGACTCCAGTTCAGCGGATTGTTGGTTGTGCTCAGTCATTTCTTCGCCGACCCTAGAAAACCAGCGTGAGGTTCTCATGGATGTGTTCGGAGTCCAGCAGGTTGGCCTGCTTGAGCCGGATACGCCAGCCTGCGTCCCCGGCGGTCAGCACGTGCCCGTACCATCCGCTGTAGGTCTTGTGGACCCCGGCGCGGAACTCGTTGACGATGAAGTTGGACCGGATGAAACGCAGCCCCTTGGAGGGTTCGTCCAGAACTTCTACATTGGTGATGACCCGGCGGGTCCGGGACTGCGGTATCTGGCTAAAGGCCAGCCCTGTCCGGAGCCAATAGACCCTGTCGGTGAGTCGGCGGCAGTCATCAAAGGCATGTGAGACTTCCAAACGGGGGTTCCCTCCGCCCGGAGTGATGGGCACCCAGTAAAGGCAATCCGCGCTGAAAAGTTCGAGCCAATCGTTAAAGCGGCCCTCATCGATGAGGCGTGCCTCTTGGGCCAGAAATCCTTCGCCCCGCCGGGCAATTTCGACGGCGGCTACGGGCCAGTCGGAGTTGAGAACGTCCCTGAAGTTGTCCAGATCCGCGTAAAACGATTCGTTCACATGGTACGACCAGCTCGACGTATCGGAGTAGTCCTGGATTTTCTGGCTCATTTGGCTTCTCCGTTCATCAGACGCAACCATTCTTCGTAGTAACCGCGCATGTGGATTTCATCGGTCACGGCAGTGACGATGACACCGTTTTCGTCCATGGTTTGCCAGCCGTCCACGTTCAGACCGCGGTTCATGAGGATCCATTCCTCTTCAGAGACGGCAAGTCCCCGCTGGACCTCTTCGAAATTGGCCTGGTCATCAGGTTCGCCGAAGGCCGGGAAATCTTCCTGGGTGCGCATGCGCATCGTGTTGACTTCTTCGGGTACGCCGCCGATCGATGTTGCATTCCATGTCAGCTGTGTCCGTTCCACACCCAGTGGCTCGATCACCTGGATCTGGTTCCCGATGAGCAGAAGGTTCGGGAAGATGCTCAAATTGATCTGGGCACCGGCGCTGACATCCAGAAGCCGGTCGGCGTCCTCCGGGTACTTGCTGCGGATCATCTCCTCGAACTTTTCCCGCCCGGGCTGGGGACGCTGATTTGCCCAGATACTGCCCGGACCTTCAAAGTTTGGCCGCTGGTCGATGACGCTGTGGCCGTTGCCCAGCGAGTAGACCTTCATGGGGCCGTCGTCGGGGGTCTTGCCGAAGTAGGACATGTCTTTGCTGTCGCCCATTCGCGACGCCATCTCCAGCAGCGAACGATGGGAAAACGAAGGGTGGTAGCCGTCCCCCGCATTGTCGAAGGCAAGCTTCCAATTGCCGCGGTAGCCCATGCGGTGAGCGGCGCTTCGCACGATCACCTCGCCATCCGGGGCGCGGTCGATCCAGTAGTCAAGCCAAGGCTTTGCTTCACCAAGGTAGTCGGGCAGCGACGGCGCCGACTCGCTCAGGGTACCGAAGATAAACCCGCGGTAGGACTGGACCCTGGTGACCTTGCCAAGCCCGAATTTGGATTTGTCGAAATCGGCGCCGTATCCCTGGGGCCAGGGCGCACCGACAAGCTCCCCGGTATTCTTGAAGGTCCAGCCATGATAGGGGCACTGAAAACTCTTGGCGACGCCGGCTTCCTCGCGGCAGACCGTTGCCGCGCGGTGTGCGCAACGGTTGAAGACCGCGTGCAATTCCCCGTGACGGTCGCGGGTTACGACAATCGGCCGCAGCCCCAGTTTGGTTGACACAAACGAATTGGGCTCTGGAAGCTGCGACTCATGGGCCAGGTACACCCAGGTATGGCCGAATACCTTGACCATTTCTTCGTTGAAGACGCGCTCATCGGTGTACAGGGTCCGGTGGACCCGGTCCGCTTGAACATAGCCGTCCCACGCTCTTTCGCGTGTTGCCTCAGCCTTATAGCGTGAGATTTCGGGGGAAACAACCATCAGAATGCCTCCTCAATGTGAACCAGAAGTCTGGTTGGCAGATGGGTTGCAACCGAGCGTAGGGCCCCCATTTTAGGTCCGTCTACAGTCTTGTTTGTTATTTCCCTCAGGGAAATAAGCCGTGCGAATAGTTTCCCGTACTGCATAGTGGGCTATTGAGTGTTGGTGAACATCTCCTGAGGCTTGGCAATCTCCGTTTCGGCGACAATCACGGCAGCGCGCAGCGCCTCCGCGTATTCCGGGATTCTCTTCCGGTTGAAGCGGATGCTTGGGATAGCAACTGAGATGGCGGCAACCGGATAGCCCGCCGGATCCTTCACACAGGCAGCGATACCGGCAATGCCTTGAGCAGCCTCCTCCTGGTTCAATGCGTAGCCCTCCTGGCGGACGGTGACGAGGTGCCGCTTGAGGGACTGCAGGGTAGTGATCCTGGCTGAACGCCACGGGATGAGGCCATCGGCATGGATGGAGTCCAGCTCGGTGCGTCCCAGCTCGGCAAGCAGCGCTTTGCCGCCTGCCGACGAGTAAGCCGGCACAAGGTCCCAGACGCCGGTTCGCACACTTAGCGGCTGGGTGCTTTCCAGTCCATCTACGTAGCTGACGCGTGGACCGTTCAGGACCCACACCTGGATTGTCTCGTTGAGTGTCCTGTTGAGCTCTTCAATGGCCGGGCGGAGAACGATCCGAAGCTGGCCCGGCGAAAGAGTGCCTTGGTGACGGCTGGCGATTTCGGTGCCTGCGCGATAGCGGCGGTCCCCATCCTGGCTTGCGAAGCCGTCGTAGCACAGCGCCACCAACAGGCGGTAAGCAGTTGAGGGGACCACCTCCAGCAATTCGGCGGCATCCTTCACCGCCAGGGATCTTCCTGCACGCAACACCTTGATCAACTGCAAGGCCCTGTGGACGGAATCTAGCGGGGGAGTCTGTTCGTCATTTCGCATAGGGAAATAATGACAGAAATTATTGTCGCATGGGAAATGCACTTGTACAGTTTTCTCATCCGATGCCAGTGATTGGCGTCACAACTCCGGCTTCGGTCTCCCGTGCCTCGCCCACGGCCGACGCAGTCGGCTTAGACAGGCTCGGTCACTCGCTTTCACGTCGACAAGTGCAGACGCTGCAGCTGCGTCCTCAGTGCGTGATCAAAAAGGCATTCCTCACCGAATGCGAAAGGTGGACAAGTGCCCAACTCTCTATCAGAGCGAAACCGCAGATGGGATCTGCTCAACAAATCCATGCAGGAAAACGACGTCGATGCACTCATTTTTGCGGCCAATGATTACCGCGGCCACAAAGGGGCGCTGCGGTACGTTGCCGACTACAACCTTTTGCACCGTTCCGGCAACGCCGTCATGTTCAAGGATGAGGAGCCGGTCGTGGTTCTGTCCGGGAACCTGGTCGGAGCCCGCAAACCGGCTTCGGGGTGGGTCAGCGACTATCGGTGCCCCGGAACCATTGCCAGTGGCCTGGTGGATGCCCTCAAGCGCCGAAAGACGTTCTCCAGGGTCGGCATTATCGGACTTGGCCAGATCATGAAGGTCGACGAGTACCTGGCTCTGACCTCCGCATATCCGCAGGTGGAATTTATCGACTACTCCGCACAGTTTGAACTGATCCGCGCCATCAAAAGTGCTGCGGAAATCCAGGGAGCCCAGGAATCCGCCTACATCCTGGACCAGTGCTTCAGCCGGTTGCTGGAAATTGCCCGCCCCGGAATAACAGAACGGGAAATCGGCGCCGAGATGTACAAGGTAGGACACATGCTCGGTGGCGAAGACCCGCTGTTCCTGACCATGTATACAGAGACCGACGGCGATCAGACCAACGCCACGTTCGGCCCGCCACGGGACCGCGTTCTTAACGCCCATGACGTTCACACCTTTTCGTTTGAAATCGTGGGCCCAAAAGGCTACTGGACCGAGCTGTCCCGGATGGTCACCTTTGCCCCGCCCACGGATGATACCGACCGAATGGCTCGTGCTGTCACTAAGGGCCTCGCTGCCGCGGCCAGGGAAATGACACCGGGCGCTTCTCCCTCAAAGGTCCAACGAGCCGTGCTGCATGCGATCGAATCCGAAGGCGCGAGCTCCTCCTATTGGTCCGGGCATTCGTTGGGCCTGGACGTTTTGGAACATCCATGGATCGGCCTGGATGTCGTCGAGGACGGAACACAGTCAGAGGACACCATGTTGCAGGCCGGCTATCTGCTGGCCGTGCACCCCATGGTGCGGGACGACGCTGCGAAGACCACCGGCTACATGGCCGATTCCTTCGTCATCGAGGATTCCGGGAGCCGCAAACTCTCCGAGCACGCCACTGGTTTGTACCGACTTTCGAAAGGTGAAGTAAATGTCAACGAATATTGAGAACAACATCGACGCGATCACCGCGTCTGTTCTCCAGCGTCGCGTAGACGCCATTGCCAAGGAAATGGCGACCATGCTCATGCGCTCCTCCCGATCACCGATCTTCAACGAAATCGGCGACCTGGTGACCGTGGTCTTCGACAAGGACGGCAACACCCTGGCCCAGGCCGAGTTCGCGGCCATCATCGCCTTTGGTGCCCACCCGGCGCTTGAATACATCATCAAGTACTACGGGGACGACATCTACGAAGGCGATGTCATTATCCACAACGACGTCTACCATGGTGGCAATCAAAACGCGGACACCGGCATTTTCATGCCGATTTTCTCCCAAGGACAGTTGGTCGGGTGGACTGCGGCCAAGGGCCATATGGCCGATATCGGGGGGATGACGGCCGGCGGTTACGACCCTAACGCCCGGGACATATGGCAGGAGGCCCTGCGCATCCCTCCAGTGAAGGTGGCGGAGAAGGGCGTCTTCCGCAAGGACGTCTGGGACTTCATCTCGGCCAACATCCGCTTCGATTTCGTCATGGAAGACGTCAAGTCCATGATCGGCTGCTGCACCATCGGCGGCCGACGGCTGGTCGAACTGATTGAAAGATATACACTGCCGGTCTACGACAACCATATGAACTACATCCTGGAGAGTTCCGCACGCCAGGTGCGGGCCGAAGTAAGCCGTTGGGTGGACGGGCACTATTACGGTGAAAGCTGGATGGTATCCGACGGCTTCGATACCACCAAGCGCTACAAGGTTGCCTGCAACATCGAGATCAAGGGCGACGAAATCACGTTTGACTTCTCCGAAAGCGACGATCAGGCACCCGGAATCACGAATATGCCCCCGGCCTCGGCCAAGGGCGCCGTGCGCATCGCGTTTCTAATGCTCTTGGCCAGCGGGGACATCAACATCCCCACTAACCAAGGGCTCTTCGAACCCATCAAAACGGTCTTCCGGGAAGGCTCAATACTGAATCCGCGTTTCCCAGCGGCCACAGTCTTCGGCAATCAGATGGCCGATGAAGTCGTTGAGTGCATCATGACGGCGCTGGCCGGCATTCTCCCGGATCGCGTTTCGGCCGGATGGAACAAGTACATGTGCACGTCCACCAACGGCGTGGACCCCCGCACGAACGAGGAATTCGGCACGCTCACCGTCTTTCAGCGGACCGGCCCCGGCGGCGTCCAGGGCACCGACGGCTGGGACGCACTAGGTTTCACGGGCACCGCTGGACAGATGCGAGCCCCTGACCCGGAGATGTTTGAACTGACGTCCCCGCACTTTCTGGAATACCACGAGTATCTGCCAGATTCAGCCGGTGCCGGCGAATTCCGTGGCGGTATGGGGACACGTTCCGCGTGGATCAGCTACGGGGAGAACCAGCACGGCGTGACCCTGGGTGACAACGTCCGCTCCGAGGGTGCGGTTCCGGCGCGAGGTCTCTTCGGCGGCAAAGACTCCGGCCTCAATGACATGACTGTCACTTTCCCGGACGGCACTTCCCATATGTGGGGGTCCAAAGAAATCATCGCTCTACCCTCGGGTACCCGCATCGAGTCGCTTCTCGGAGGTGGCGCCGGATACGGCGACCCATTCAACCGGCCAGCCGAGAAAGTCCTGGCCGAAGTCCGGGACGGCATCGTCTCCGCAGAGAAAGCCCGCTCGGAATACGGCGTCGTTCTCACCGCCGACGGGGCCGCCGTCGACACAGCACAGACCACAGCGCTCCGCGCAGAAGCTTAGTTGGAAGGTCAATTACCATGAGCATCAGAATCGGTATCGACGTAGGCGGCACATTCACCGACTTTCTCGTCATCTACCCCGAAGGCCAACGGCGCATCCACAAGACCAGTTCGGTCCCTTCGGACCCGCCGCTGGCGGTGTATAACGGACTGCAGGAGATCGCCGCGCTGGACAAGAAGTCCATCGAGGAATTCCTGGCCGGCGTAGAGCTAATTGTGCACGGCACCACCGTAACCACGAATGCCCTGCTCACCCGCAGAGGGCCGAAGACTGCGCTGCTGGGCACAGAAGGATTCCGGGACGTGCTGCCGATGCGTCACGGCACCCGTGAGGAGCCCTACGACAATCGCCTGGAGCAGCCGGATCCGCTGGTGCCCCGCCACCTGCGCCTCCCGGTCGGGGGCCGTTTCGACTACAAGGGCGACGAAGTCACACCCCTATCCGAGCGGGATGTGCGGGAAGCCGTCGAAATCATGCGAGAGCAGGACGTCAAGTCCGTGGCCATCTCCTTCATGCATTCGCACGCTGCTACGGCTCATGAGGACCGCGCGGCGGAGATCGTGGCGGAACTCATGCCCGATGCCTACATCACCAAGTCCTCCGAGTTGCTGGGTCAAGCCCGCTACTATGAGCGCACGAGCACTGCCGTATTGAACTCCTACGCCGGACCTATCATCAGCGGCTATTTGACCAAGCTGCTGGAGTTGCTCTCAGGGGTAAGGTTCGACGGAATTCTGTTGATGATGCAGTCCAACGGCGGAGTCGCCACCCCGGACCAGCTGGCCAAACGAGCCGCGCTGTCACTGTTGTCAGGCCCGGCCTCCGGACCCACAGCAGGGTTGCTCGTTACCGCCACACACGGCTGGGATTCCTGCATCACCGTGGACATGGGCGGCACGAGCTTCGACGCCGCGGTCGTCAAGGACAACAAGCCCCTGGTGATGACCGACGGGGAGATTGATCGCTGGTCCCTCGCCCTGCCGGCAGTGGACATCCACACGATCGGCGCGGGCGGCGGATCCATCGCGACGGTGGACGAAGGCGGCTTGCTGCGGGTTGGGCCACAGAGCGCCGGGGCCGTGCCCGGACCTGCCTGCTACCGCCGCGGGGGAGTGCATGCAACCACCACGGACGCCGACGTGGTCTTGGGATACATCGATCCGGACACTTTCATGAACGGTCAGATTGGTCTGGACCGGGAGGCCTCCATCCGGGCCATAAAGACCGATGTTGCGGATCCGTTGGGCCTCAGCGTGGAGGAAGCTGCGGCAGGTATCTATGAGATCGTCAACGTCACCATGGCAACGGGTGTGCGGGACATCACCGTTCGCCGCGGCCTGGATCCACGAGATTTCCCGATCGTCGTTGCAGGCGGCGCCGGTCCGGTGCACGCGGCGGCCATCGCCCGGGAACTGGAAATTCCTGTGCTGATCACGCCGCGCGATTCCTCCATCTTCTGCGCCGCAGGCATGCTGGTCTGCGACTTCAAACATGACTACGTCCAAAGCGCCAACCAGCGTCTGCACACCCTCAGCGGCGAGAGCTTGGTTAGCGTATGGAAAGGGATGGCGGAAGAGGGCCGAAACACACTGCTGGCCGAAGGGGTCGCTGAAACCGACATCTCCTTTATCCCTTCTCTCGACCTGCGGTACAAGGGCCAGTGGTATGAACTTAACGTTGAGGTAAACGCCTCAAATCTGGAGGCCCCCGATTTCGCGGAGTTCGCCAAAGCCTTCCACAGCGAACACGAGGTGCTTTTCGGGTACAACAACCTGGAGATGCCGATCGACTTGCTTCATATCCGTCTCTCCGCAATCGGCCACACGCCCAAGGACCGGGTGACCCTGACCGGCACCATCTCCGCCGATGCCGTTCGGGAGCCAAAGCGCCGCAACATCTGGTCTCCCAAGCAGCACCGCATGGTGGAAGTGGACGTGCACCAGGGTGGGCCGATGGGCCCGGGAGAAGAAGTGGAAGGTCCGGCCATCATCGAATTGGGCACGACCACGATTGTGGTCCTCGACGAATACAACACCGTTGTCGACAAAAACGGCTCATTTGTCATGTACCTCCGGGATCAGAAGGAAACACTCAAGGCACGATTGCGTCTCATCTGACTCCTATGTCGGGGCGATCAGCCCTTCAGTCCAAGGAGCCAGCCCTGCCCCAACATAGCTAGGCCTCCACCCCCGGTCCGGGGGCGCACCTCGACGTAGACGAACCAACTCAACAGTCCGGTTGTCGACAAAAAGCGATGCCCGGCGGTGGTCCATGCCCGGGCCCCTCCGGCAACCCTTGTGGTCCCAGCAAGAATCCAGGCGCTATCTGCTGGCTTCCCGGGGAATTCGAATGACGGACCCGTGCTAAGACCAGCATTAATCAGCCAGGAAATTGTATTTAAAGGAGAAACGCAATGACTTCTGAATTATCCCCGAAGACCCCATCACCGAGCCTCAGGCAAAAGATGGAGGACAATGTGCTGAATCCTGTCGCAGAGAACCTTCGCGTGGGTGGATGGTCCCTTCTTTCCAACACGGCAGGGGTCGGAACGACCCTCGCCATGCTGATTATTGGTGGGACCGCCAGCTATATCGTGGGTGTGCAATGGACAATTGCGATGGCGGCGGTATCGGCCATCTTTGGTGCCCTGGTCGGTACGTTCACGGCCCGGGTCAGCCAGAGTACCGGTATGTCATCGACCGTCACGATGCGCTTTCACGGCTTGGGGGCTACCGGATCCGCCCTTGCATCACTAATTTTCGCCTTCATGATTCTGGGATTTCTTGCCTTGGAGAATGTCCTTCTCTACTACGGCACGCTCTTCATGCTGGGCTGGTCGCCGAACCTTGGCAATGCCGTTCTGATTTACGGCGCCCTGACTCTGCTCTGGATCCTACTGACGATGTTTGGCATGAAAGTGGTGCAGAAGACATCGTTCTTCCTGACGATTATCGCCGGCGCGCTCATGCTGTGGGTTGGATTCCTCGCTTTCCAACAGTCGGACCTTTCCGTGGGAAGCGTGCTAAGCGCCCAGCCGTCCTCAATCGGGCCCGTCCAAATTATGGGAGTCCTGAGCAGCATGATTGGTATGGCAGGTGCGCTGGCTCTCGTGGGTGCCGACTTCGCCCGCTACGCCAAATCGCCGAAGGATGTCCGGATTATGGCCATCGGCGGCAACATCATTGTCAACTTCGGCGTGGTTTCATTGGGCGCACTGCTCTACCAGGCCGGCGACACGGTGGTTGCCCGGTTCCTGACGGACCCGGCGAATTCCGATGTTGCCGCAGCCCAGTTGGGCGGTTCAATCTTTGAGAAGGTCCAATACCTGGCCCACTCAAACCCGGGCGCTTACTTCATCATCCTCGGTGGGATCGTTGGTTTCCTGGTCATGTACGCCGCACAGATCAAGGCCCAGGTTATCAATACCTATTCCGGATCCCTCGCGCTGTCCAACCTCTTTGATGCGGTTCTGCGGAGGAAGCCCAACCGCATTCTTATGGTTGTCCTGGCCAACGTGATTGCACTTGTTTCGGTCTGGGCCAACATCCTCGGCGTGCTTCTGCAGTTCCTCGGTCTCCTCGGAATTCTGACCTTCTCGCTTGCCGCACTCGTAATCGCAGACTTCTACATCGTACGAAAGCGCAAGGCCGTCCAGACTGAGCTCGTCGAGCGATTCAATTGGTCGGGACTCATCGCCCTGGTCGTCGGATCTGGTACCTCTTATCTCTTGACCGCCACGGGAATCTTCCCCTTGGGTTTCCTCGTCACCCTCGTACTCACCCCGTTGCTGTACGTGGTCCTTCGACGGACGATCCTCCCGGAGGGATCAGGAACCGACTTCATCGAGGGAACAGCAGCTCTGAAGGAAATTGAAGGCACGGCGGACTTCGAAGATCAGAACGAAGAAGTCACAGCCCCTTGATTCCTCCCGCAGCCATTCAGGCTGATCCGCAGCTGCACCCGGGATCACGCCGGTCCTCCTGAAGGGCAGCCCTGGTTCTGCGATTCACTCACCGGGAGTTACCACCATGGGAGGTTGCCGTCTCTGAGCGGACCCCGCCGGACCGCCGGGGTCCGCTCAGAGATATCGCCGCACCAGGACGTCGGGGTGCCTGCCGCCTGGCATCGAGCCATTTTGACCCGGCCGTGACCGTCGTCATCTTCTGACGGTCAGACGCTGAAACCGTCGTGCCGGGCGGCGGAAGCAGTTTGTGCGAGGCGGCGGCAGGAGGGTCCTTCAGCGGTGGTGCCAACCGACCTCGAGACAGACAGCCGCGGAACCAAACTTCATGGCTAGGCCGAAACCCCGCGATATTTACCCGCTTCTCACTCCACGCCAAACTAGTGACCACGGCGCGGATCACCACTTTGAGATCAAAGGATTTGCGATCATGCAAGTACTGCCCGATTGTCTTGTCATAGCTGTTCACACTCGAACGGAATTGGACGAGGCCCTGAATAGAGCAGTGGAACTATTAAGGCCCGTGGCCATGACCGAACAGGTCGGTATTTCGGTAACGCGGCTTGCCCCTGGCCAGTACGAAGCACGCGTGAACAGTGAAGTTCCACCGGGAACGACAACACAGATCTGGGGCTTGTCCAATAGTGACGGATATTCGCGGCGGCAGCGGTGAGGCGCCCAGCAGTGCACGTCCGAGGCACCACCGAATCACGTGTTCGTGGCGCACACCAGCTGTCGGCATAGTGTCAGGGAAACATGGATCGAAGGATTCGCTCACGCGATGCGAAGTTGAAATGTTCCTGTCCCTGGACCGAGGCCACCGCATCGCGGTCCGCGACCACGAAACCGGCGAATTCTGGCACGGGTCGGTTGACGTGACCTTCCCTGAACAGGGATTTGTATGGGTTATTTCGGATCTCGGCGAGCGGAAGCTTCTCGACATCAGCGTGCACACAATTTGGCGATCAGACAGGCCTCGAGTGTTCGCAGACACAGAGTGAAGGGGCCCCGGAACGGAAACCGGATCCGCCCCGCCGGATAAGTCTTCGCCGCCGAAAAACCACTCACACCGTTGACGGCCGAGCCATTCGACCCCCGTCCAGCCCTGAGGCCGATGGCGGATCGGTTGTCCTTGGTCACCGTTCAAATGGTGAAGTTCGTGCCAGTGCATAGACCCCAGGGCCAGAGTCTCCCTCCGAGCCTCCGAGGTCTTGGTCTTCGAGTTTCCGGAACTGCATGGTGCAGGAGGCTAGGAAGACATCTAAACCGTGCTGTCGCTGGTGGCCGCTGTCATGGGAATCGCACTCGTGCCCATCACTTCCAGAATGATTTCTTTCAAGGTGTCGTCCGTCGCCCGCTTCGGCACGGCTTCGTGACCCTCTTCGATTCACTGCCCAATTCCCAGCCCCGCATCCGCCGCAAAGGAACCACTCCGTGAAAATTGAACGCATTGAGGCCATCCCCTATTCGATCCCCTACGCGCGGCCGCTGAAGTTCGCCAGCGGTGAGGTGACTGCCGCCGAACACGTGCTGGTCCGGATCTACACGGACACCGGCATCTGCGGTATCGCGGACACCCCGCCGCGGCCCTACACCTACGGCGAAACCCAGGATTCGATCGTCTCGGTGGTGACCAAGGTCTTCGCCCCGCAGCTCATCGGGCTGGACCCGCTGGACCGCTCAAAGGTCCAGCAGCTGCTCCGCCGCACGGTCAACAACCCCACGGCCAAGGGAGCCCTGGACATCGCGCTCTGGGATGCCATCGGGATCTCGCTGGGCACCCCGGTGCACAAACTGCTGGGCGGCTTCACCGACAGCATGCGGGTCTCGCACATGCTGGGCTTCAAGCCCGCCGCCGAGCTCCTCGAAGAAGCCTTGCGGTTCCGCGAAACGTACGGCATCAACACCTTCAAGCTCAAGACCGGCCGGCGGCCCCTCTCCCTCGACATCGAGGCCTGCCATGTGCTGCGAGAGGGCCTCGGCGAGGACACGGAGATCTACCTCGACGCCAACCGCGGATGGACGGCGAACGAGGCCATAGAGGTCCTCCGCCGGACCGAAGGCCTCGGCCTGTCCATGCTGGAGGAGCCGTGCGATGCCGGCGAAGCGTTGGGCCGGCGCCGGCTGGTGCAGAGCTCCAGCATCCCAATCGTGGGCGACGAAAGCGTCCCCACCCTCGGCGACGTCTCCCGGGAATTGCTCTCCGGCGGCAGCAACGCGATCTGCATCAAAACCGCGCGCAGCGGCTTCACCGAAGCCCAACAGATCCTCGGCCTCTGCGAAGGCCTCGGCGTGGACGTCACGATGGGCAACCAGATCGACACGCAGATCGGCAGCCTCGCCACGGTCACCTTCGGCGCGGCCTTCGAGGCCAGCTCCCGACGGGCCGGGGAGCTCTCCAACTACCTGGACATGACGGACGACCTGCTCGCCGATCCGCTCAAAATCAACAACGGCGCCATCCGGGTCCGCGAGGCCCCCGGCGTCGGGGCAGCCATCGACGCCGACAAGCTGCAAAAGTACCGGCAGGACTAGGCCTGGCCTGTCCCGGCCACCACCTGCCCTCAGAAAGCCCCCACACCGCAAGGAGAACCACATGCTGTACCTGGTCCGCATGGACGTCAATATCCCGCCGGACATGCCCAAAGAACGCGCCGACGCCATCAAAGCGGAGGAACGGGACTATTCCCAGCAGCTCCAGCGCGAGGGACGCTGGGCGCATTTATGGCGGGTTGTGGGCGAGCACTCCAACTACTCGGTGTTCGACGTCGTGGACAACGACGAGTTGCACATGCTGCTGTCCGGTCTGCCGCTCTTCCCCTACATGGACATAAAGGTCACGCCCCTGGCCAAGCACCCATCCACCGCCGAATAGCTCTCATTTGCTGCCGATGACGTGCTCGGCTTCCGTCTCCCGTCCGTTAGATGACCCGCATGCAAAAAGTCTTCGGCGTAGGCATGCGGAGATGCGGGGCGATCCTCCGAGTTTCCCGCGCTATTGGCCGGTGTGGACGGCTCGAGCATGTCACTTTTTGGCCTCTGTTTCACCGGCGCGGCAGCAATGCCGTGACCCGAGGCGTTCTCCTGGCCGCGGTCTCGTGGGATGGCTGCGCACGCGTCGGAAAGACGGGCGTCAGGCTTCCTGACTATCCGGCAGCCTGGCAGGGTCGCTGGGACCTGTGCGGGCATCGGAGGTTCATCCCTCCGATGGGGGATGCAACTCACGCCGCCCGAACGAGTGATTCCCGGGCCGAACCGGAAAATCTAGACTTCTCAGTAATGTGCAGCACTTCAACGACCGAGGCACCCGCCCCAACGTGAGGAATCAATCCCATGCACGAAGTTTCTATTATCGGAGCCGGACATAGCGGCACGCTGCTGGCCGTCGGGCTGACCAAGGCTGGCTACAAGGTGCGTCTCTACAGCGATAAGGACGCCGAGGGCATCCGGGATAATACATCCCCCACCGGCACCGCTGCCATCTTTGCCGATTCCTTGGCGGTGGAGCGACGTCTCGGTGTAAAGGACTATGGGTTCGAAGCGAATCCGATCGATGGCATCCACGTCTTCTTCAGTCCAAAGATCGGCCAGGAACTCATCGACTTCGGCTCTCCCCTGGGGACAGAGACCGCAGGGGCTGCCGTGGATGTCCGGCTACGTTCGTATGACCGCATGGTCCAGCTGGAGTCGCTGGGGGCCGAGATCCACATCGGCGCCGTGGACGTGGACGGCCTGGAGCGGATAGCCGCGGGTTCGGATCTAACCGTGGTGGCCACTGGCAAGGGCGGCCTGTCCGGGCTCTTTCCCCGGGATCCTGTGCGCAGCGTCTTCACGGCACCGCAACGCAAACTTGCGATGATTCTGGTTCGCGGCATTCCCACTGATGGCTCGGCCTTCTCCAACCGGATTCCCGGCCACACCCCGGTCTGCTTCAACCTCTTCGGTGACGCAGGAGAGATCTTTTGGGTGCCATTCCTGCACAAGAGCGGGGAAAGGGTCTGGTGCCTCGTCTTCGAGGCCCGGCCAGGCGGGCCCTTTGACCGGTGGGACGAGGTCAAGGACCTGGCTGGAGCATTTGCCACCGCAAAGTCGCTGGTTAAGAAATACACCCCCTGGGACTGGGCCGCGATGCAGCATATGGAACCAATGGTGGAGGATTCATTCAGCTGGCTGAAAGGTGCCTTCCCTCCCTCCGTGCGTGCAGGTTCGGGAGCTACCCCCGGCGGACATGCCGTGATGAGCCTGGGAGACAGCACCGTCAGCTATGATCCGATCTGCGGCCAAGGGGCAGGCAGCGGGGTACGACAGGCCGGCCACATCTACGATTCAGTCCTTGCCCGCCAAGACGCTCCGCTGAGCCGCGGATGGATGCAAGAAACGCAGGAAGCGTTTTATCGCAGCCATATCGATCCGACCTACCGGTTCACCAATACTTTTCTCGAGCCGCCAGCCGCCACGGTGCGGATCCTCACAGCGGCGTTTGCCGACCAAAATGTGGCCAGCCAGCTCCTGAAGTCCTTCAACCGTCCGGCGGATGCCTTCCCCATGCTGGCCGATTCCACTGCAGGCAATGACTGGATCCGCCAGCTCACCGGAAAGTCAGGGGGGTCGATAGTTGGTAGGGGCAAGTTGAAGGCCATGGCCGCCATGGCGCGGAACACCCTCAAGGGGCAGAATTTCCAACGGGCTCAAGCTAGCGATCCCGTCCGGGATCGGGCAGGAACGCCCACCTAGTCCAACGGTGACGCGGGGCCGAACAGCAGGAGAACAATGTGCAGAATCATAATGAGCGGGATGCCGCCGAATCCGCTGGCAAGATGATTACCGCCGGCCTTTCGTCCTTCTGCGACGCCATTACGGAAGCGAAATCCCAGCAGGAAATCCAGGACGTTTGTATGTCGGTGCTGCCCGAGATGATCGAGGCCAAATCCTACGGCATCTACTTCTTTGAGAATCCCGGCTCCAGCTCCCGACTGGCCAGCGCCTCCGGTGTCAGTGACAGGTTCCTCAAGATCTATGAGGCGGTGGGGAGAAACCTGGATCCGGTCCTGGACGCGGCACTCACCCGCCGCCGTCCAGTCCACAGCAGGGACCTGATGTCGGAAGAAGAGTGGACCAAGTCGCCATTCTTCAGCGATGTGCTGGCAGTGCATGACATGCAGGTCCTGCTGGAGGCCCCTATTCTCTACCGCGGCCATGTGGTTGGAACGCTCAACTTCTCCGACCGGGATCCGGGCAAGCTGGGCTCCCCGCTGGACTACGCCATGCTCGGGACCATCGGCAATCTGGTCGGCCTGGCGGTGGGAGGCATGGCCGAGCGGGACGAGCTGCTCAGCGAACGGGACCAACTACTGGAGGCCTTCGAGACTTCCGGACAGGCTACGGTGCTCAGCGACACGGGCACCGGCAGGCGCCGCGTGAATGCGGCCGCCCAGCAGATTCTGGCCGTTTTGGAACCGGACAAGCCGGAGGTGTTCTTCGAGGGGCTGATGGCCGCAGCCCGCACCCGGGACGGGCTCTGCCAGCTCTACCGCTGCCAAGTGTCCGTCGGAGCTGAGCTGCGCCAACTGACGCTGCGGAATCTCACTGGCGCCTCCAACGCCAAGGACATACTCGTCAGCATCCTGCAGCTGAGCCGGCCAGCATCAGGGCGGCTGCCGGATCATCTGAGCCGGCTCCTGTCCAAACGGGAGGCCGAAGTGGCGGGAGAGGCCGCGTTGGGGCTGACGGACGAGGAGATTGCCCGGAAGCTGTTCCTGAGCCCCTACACGGTCAAACAACATCTCAAATCGACCTACCGGAAAGTCGGCGTGCATTCCCGGGTGGAGCTGACCCGTGAGGCACTGACTTTCGATCAAAACCTGCCAGAAGCCTGATTCGCCAGACCCCAATGAATACGGAGTACATTATGACCCACCGTGGAAAGAAAATAGTTGTCACCGGAGGTGCCACCATCATCGGTGCGGCGGTGGCCCGGAACTTCGTGGAGGCCGGAGCGCAGGTCGCGATCTGGGATATCGATTCACTCAACGGAGCGGCGGTTGCCGAGAGTCTTGGCGCCGCAGCCAGCTTCACGCAGGTGGACATCACCGACGACGACGACGTCTCGGCGGCCGCTGCGGCCTTCGCCGGGGCGGACGGCTGCATCGACACACTGGTGAATCTAGCCTGCAGTTACCTGGACAACGGGGTGAAGACGTCCCGCGCGGACTGGCTCAGCGCGCTGAACGTCAACCTGGTGAGCGCCGCCTGCCTGGCGGAAGTGCTACTGCCCAACCTCGTCGGCCGGGCCGGCGGTTCCATCATCAACTTCACGTCCATCTCGGCGAAGGTGGCCCAGCCGGGCCGCTGGGTATACCCCGCCAGCAAGGCCGCCATGGTGCAGCTGACCCGCAGCATGGCCATGGACCTGGCCCCGCAGGGTATCCGGGTCAACTCTGTCTCCCCGGGCTGGACGTGGTCCTCGGTCATGGACGCAATGACCAGAGGAGACCGTGCCAAGACGGACGCGATCGCCGCCCCTCTGCACCTGATCGGGCGCACTGCCGATCCGGCGGAGGTGGCCGCCGTTGTCTCATTCCTCGCCTCCGCGGCGGCGTCCTGTGTCACCGGTGCGGACTTCGCGGCGGACGGTGGCTACTCGGCGATGGGGCCCGAGCGCTCCGAGGAACTGATGGCACAGCTCGCCCAATGATCAACCACAAGCAAAGAGGAGACCTCGCATGACAACCATGTTGCTTCACGACCGCCCGGACTTTGACCCGATGGACCTACGCCGTTCCCTCGGCCGATTCGCCACCGGCGTCACTGTCATCACCACCCGGGGTACGGACGGCACGCGAATCGGGATGACCGCCAACTCATTCACTTCCGTCTCTATGGATCCGCCGCTGCTGCTGTTCTGCGTGGCAAACAACGCCCCCAGCTTGGAGCACTTCAAGGCATCAGGGGTCTTTGCGATCCATGTGCTCAGCTCCGAACAGCGTCACCTGTCCAGCCAGTTCGCGCGGCCGGCAGCGGACAAGTTCGCGGGTCTGGAGGTCGCCGTGGATGAGGACGGAGTGCCGGCAATAAAGGGGGTGCTCGTTCGTTTCGCGTGCCGGACTGTCTCCAGCTACGTGGAGGGCGACCACACGATCTTTGTGGGCCGGGTAAATGCGCACACCCGCGGGGAAGGCGATCCCCTGGTGTTCTTCTCCGGGGAATACAAGATCACGGGGGACCATCCGGAAATACCCCCTCTTCGAGGCTCCACCGAGTCTTAGGGGCGTGTGCGTGGCGCACTCGTCTTCGATTGCACACGCCAATGCGCGATTAGGCGGTTCGAGGGAATGATTCCCAACCTCACCCGGGTGACCGCATTGCGAGCTTGATGATCAATTCAGGTCTTACCGTTGGAACAACTCCCGACGTGATGTCCCGCCGCGATAGACAGCTCTACAAGGGGCAGCGGCCCAGGTTGCGTGCACCGTTCACAGGCAGTCCAATCTACAACGGGGTCATCATGACGACGGAAACGCAGGCCACCGCCGTCGCTTCGGGCGCAAGGGCAACAGCCCGCTTCAGGGAGAGCAAGCAGGTCGCCGCCGGCAGAGCCAGGAGCATGTCGGCGCCGCCCTCGCTGGCGGGCTCATCAAGGCCGTCACTGACATAGTCACGGCCGAGAAAGTCACGTACGACGAGTGCAACGCCCTTCAAGACCCGGCCAATCAGCGTCGGTGAGACCGGCGAATGGCCGCTGTTCCTTGTCCGTTCTCATCAAATCTGTCAGTAACGACGTGGGAACTGACAGATTGGATGAGACGAATCGTCGCCCTGGGCGTCTCATTCAAGTTGTCAGTTCCGAATCAGTTTGACGACCTCATCTATCCGCCGCGACGCCGCTGGAGAGGGGTTTCGCGATGAGGTATCCCGGGGCCCGTCCAGATTTACGGCCCTTGCGGTGCCTGAAGCCGGCGGAGAGTTGGTGAAAGCGCTGACAGGTTAACTGAGCCAGCTACAGAATCCGCAGGCTGACCGATTCAATGAGAAAACTGCCAACTATGTTGAGGCCGAACAGTTCCTGGACGTCTGGGCTGAGCACTCCGTGGCGGAGACCTCTACGTAATACCCGCTATCGGCGGGCCGACTGACATGTCGGGCCGGATGGGGAGTGGTCAGCGGGTGCAAGGCGTGACGTGCCTTTCATCGTTGAAGGGTTCGAACCAGTGCTGCCAGCGAGCGTGGAGGATCAACGGCAGCGTCGCCAAGCGCCGCGCCGCCGTCAAGGACGTGGGAGGCCGCAAGCAGCAATTCACGAAGAGCCGGATTCGGAACTCCGTCGTCTAGTCGACGACGGCCAGCCACCCATGTGGCCAGCGATATACAGGCACGTCACCGGCGACTCTCCACTGGAGAATCCCCGATCTGGAGCCCCGCCGATGGCACATGGTGCGGTCTTGCCGGGAGAGTCACCTTTGAGATGAAATCCGCGCTATCGGTTAGCGAGAAATAGCAAGCGCAGCGCGCGCGTGTGCGAGCTGCTGACAAAAACCGTTGCCTCAGGCAACTTTACATAATCTTCACTATCGGCAATCGGGATGGACAGTCACCAGACGAGGGAGTCGCGCATCTGACGCGGGATAGCCGCGACTGCCTGCGAGTTCCCCGGACATGAAGGCCTGGGCTGACTAAGGACTTATCGTTGATTGGGGCGGGCCCGGCCGAGCGAATCGAGGGTGCTGAATAGTGGGGTATTCTTTCGGGCGATCCTCCGGGTGAGCCACACGACCGCCCCAGGCGACCACCCGCCGCCGTAGTACACGGAAACACGGCGCAATGTTCAGGCTCCGCCCGTAATCTGTTTAGATGCCCCGTTTTGCGCTTGATATTGAGTCCGTGCCCCGCCCCGTCCGTTCCCAGGAGCTGCTGGATGCGGTGAACCACCGGGTGGTCATTGCCGATGGGGCGATGGGCACCATGCTGCAGGGCAGGGAGCTGTCGCTCGAGGACGACTTCCTCGGTCTGGAAGGCTGCAACGAGATCCTCAATGCCACGCGACCGGACGTCCTCGCGGACATCCATGACGCGTACTTCGCTACCGGCATCGACGCGGTCGAAACCAACACGTTCGGCGCGAACTGGTCCAACCTCTCCGACTACGGCATCGACGACCGGATCGAAGAGCTCGCCCGGAAGGGCGCGGAGATCGCCCGCGAGCGGGCAGAAGCGGCAGAAAGAACAGACGGCCGGATGCGGTGGGTCCTGGGCTCGATGGGACCGGGCACCAAGCTCCCCAGCCTCGGGCACACCAGCTACGACTACCTCAAGCAGACCTTCGCCCTGCAGGCCGAGGGCCTCATCGACGGGGGAGCGGACGCATTCCTCATCGAGACCAGCCAGGACCTCCTGCAGACCAAAGCCGCGGTCAACGGCTGCAAGCAGGCCATCGTGACCCGCGGCGTCCGGCTCCCCATCTTCGTTACGGTGACCGTCGAAACCACCGGAACCATGCTGATGGGCTCCGAGATCGGCGCGGCGCTCACCGCCCTCGAGCCGCTCGGCGTCGACGCCATCGGCCTGAACTGCGCCACCGGGCCGGACGAGATGAGCGAGCACCTGCGCCACCTCGCCAAACAGTCCTCCGTGGCCATCGCCTGCATGCCCAACGCCGGCCTCCCGGTCCTCGGCCCCAACGGCGCGCACTACCCCCTCTCGCCCAGCGAACTCGCCACCGCGCACGAGCAGTTCGTGCGCGAATTCGGCCTGGGCCTCGTGGGCGGCTGTTGCGGTACGACGCCGGAACACATGGCCGCCGTCGTCGAGCGTCTTGCGCCCTTCCGCACCAGCGCCGCCGTCACCAGCGGCGGCAGGGGCGCCGACGGCAGCCGCGTTCCCACCGAGCGGGAAGCTGGCATCGCTTCCCTCTACCACCACGTGAATTTCGACCAGGAGTCTGCGTACCTCGCCATCGGTGAGCGCACCAACGCGAACGGTTCGAAGGCGTTCCGCCAGGCGATGCTGGAGGAACGCTGGGACGACTGCGTCGACATTGCCCGCGAGCAGGTCCGCGTCGGCGCGCACCTGCTCGACGTCTGCATCGACTATGTGGGGCGCGACGGCGTGGCCGACATGAAGGAGATCGTCTCGCGTTTCGCGTCCGCCTCCACGCTCCCTCTGGTCATGGACTCCACCGAACCGGCCGTCCTTCAGGCCGGGCTCGAACACATCGGCGGCCGCCCGGTGGTCAACTCCGTCAACTACGAGGACGGCGACGGCCCGGACAGCCGCTTCGCGCGCATCATGCCGCTCGTGAAGGAACACGGCACCGCCGTGATCGCCCTGACCATCGACGAACAGGGCCAGGCACGCACCACCGACGGCAAGGTGGCCATCGCCTCGCGCCTCGTCGACGCCCTGGTGGGCGAATGGGGGATGCGCGTCGAGGACATCATCGTCGACGCCCTGACCTTCCCCATCGCCACGGGCCAGGAAGAAACCCGCCGGGACGGCATCGAAACCATCGAGGCCATCCGCCAGATCACCACGAAGTACCCCGGCATCCAAACCACCCTCGGCGTCTCGAACGTGTCCTTTGGACTGAACCCGGCAGCGCGCATGGCACTGAACTCGGTGTTCCTGCACGAGGCCGTGCAGGCGGGCCTGACGAGCGGCATCATCGACGCCGCCAAGATCGTGCCGCTCGCGTCACTTCCGGAGGAACAGCGCAAGGTCGCGCTGGACCTCGTCTGGGACCGCCGCGAATACGATGCCGACGGCAACGTCACCTATGACCCCTTGAACAGCATGCTGGACCTGTTCGCCGGCGTCGACACTGCAGCGCTCAAGGATCAGCGCGCGGCCGAACTTGCGGCGCTGCCCACGGGCGAACGCCTGCAGCGGCGCATCATCGACGGCGAAGGCAAGGGCCTGGAAGCGGACCTGGACCTCGCCCGCAGCGAAGGCATGTCCCCGCTGGCCATCATCAACGACCAGCTCCTCGAGGGCATGAAGGTCGTCGGTGAGCGCTTCGGCGCCGGCGAGATGCAGCTGCCGTTCGTGCTGCAGTCCGCCGAGGTCATGAAGAACGCCGTGGCCCTGCTCGAACCGCACATGGAGAAGTCGGACTCGTCGGGCAAGGGCACCATGGTGATCGCCACGGTGCGCGGCGACGTGCATGACATCGGCAAGAACCTGGTGGACATCATACTCACCAACAACGGCTACAAAGTCATCAACATCGGCATCAAGCAGGGGATCGCCGAGATCATGGCCGCTGCGGAGGAGCATAACGCCGACGTGATCGGCATGTCCGGCCTGCTGGTGAAGTCCACCGTGGTGATGAAGGAAAACCTCGCCGAGCTGCAGTCCCGGGGCCTCGCGAAGAAATGGCCGATCATCCTCGGCGGCGCAGCCCTGACCCGTGCCTACGTGGAGCAGGACCTGGCGGAGCAGTTTGAAGGAACCGTCAGGTACGCCAAGGACGCCTTTGAGGGCCTGGCGCTTATGGAACCGCTGGTGCAGGTGGCCCGCGGTGCTGACCCGGATGCCGTCGGCCTTCCTCCGCTGAAGAAGCGGATCCACAAGGGAGGCCCGAAGTTCACGGTGACCGAACCGGAGGCAATGCCCGGCCGGTCCGACGTCGCCGCCGACAATCACGTGCCCGCGCCGCCGTTCTGGGGCACCCGCATCGTGCGCGGCGTGGCACTGCACGACTACGCTGCCTTCCTCGACGAACGCGCCACCTTCATGGGGCAGTGGGGGCTCAAGCCCGGCCGCGGCGATGACGGCGCCTCCTACGAGGAACTCGTGGAAGCTGAGGGCCGGCCGCGCCTGCGGTACTGGCTGGACCGCATCCTCGGCGAGGGAATGCTCGACGCATCCGTCGCGTACGGCTACTTCCCGGTGGTCTCCGAGGGGGAACAGGTGGTGGTGCTGCACCACGGGGAGGACCGCGACGGCGTCCTCGGCACCGCGGGGCTGCTCGCCCCCGACGGCGGCTCAGGCGGCCCGGTCGGCACCGACCGGCTGCGGTTCGACTTCCCGCGCCAGCGCCGCGACCGGCACCTGTGCCTCGCCGACTTCGTGCGCTCACGCGAATCGGGGCAGATCGACGTGCTGCCGGTGCAACTGGTCACCGCCGGCTCAAAGATCGAGGAGGTGACGTCCGAGCTGTTCGCCGCCAACCAGTACCGCGACTACTACGAGCTCAACGGCCTGGTCATGCAGCTCACTGAGGCGCTGGCGGAATTCTGGCATGCACGCATCCGCTCCGAGCTGGGCTTCGCGGCCGAAGAGCCGAAGGACAAAGCCGGACTATTCAAGCTCGACTACCGCGGAGCGCGGTTCTCACTCGGATACCCCGCATGCCCGGACATGGAGGACCGCCGCAAGGTCACGGAGCTGCTGAAGCCCGAGCGCATGGGCGTGGTCCTCAGCGACGAGCTGATGCTGCACCCCGAACAGTCCACCGACGCGTTCGTGTTCCACCACCCGGAGGCCAAGTACTTCAAGGTGTGAGTTGAAGCTGGTTCCTGGCCTGGCCGGAGCGCGCCTCCCTCGGCGCGGCAGACGGGCTGGCGCCACGCGGGGCAGCCAGAAAACCAGGAGCGGGCCCAGCCGCGAAGGCTTCTGCTTGGCGAAAGAAGGTAACAGTGGCTTCCGGATGGTAGGACGAGCGGACCTGCCTTGCTTAACAGCCGCATAGCACAACGTCCTGGACGAGCGGGTTCGCTTCGCGGATCCCGTCGTCGCCTCTCTGGCGGCACCAGGCGACAATCTAGTTTGACCCAAATCAGTGGCTCTCCGTCTCAGATGGGCGCCCCACGTCGAAATTGACGTAGCCGATGCCCGAGCAGCCATGACGATGGTCAACGAAGTCTGCAACGGCGTCGATCCGGCGTACTGGTCGATATGCCTAGCTGCCTTCGGAAGTCCGATGCCGCTGAGATGTTTGACATCACCCATCCGCGAGCGCAGCCGCCCCGAATTGACTCTGTCAGTACTTTAGTTAATCCAGTTGGAGGCTAGTCATGAAAAAAGCGCTCGCTCAACTCTTCATCGCCACTGCTATAGCCGGAGGCCTAATGGCTGGGACCGCGGGGGTCGCATCGGCCGCCCATTGCCAGAACGCGGAGATGACCTCGCCCGGGTTCTCTTACTTCGGCAATGACCACGTCCAAGAGGCGACCCACGCTGAGGGCGGAAACCCCGGGCCTCATGCCGGGACGTCAGGGGCCTCCAACTGCCAGTCGACTACGGGAAGCCCGTCAGAGCGCGCACCCGGACAGAACTAACTAGCCTAGGAAACCCTGCCCAGCACCGGACGGACCTGTTCCTTAGTGAGAGCTCGTCCGCCCGGTGCCGGGCAGGATTTGAACCGACCGGCTTGCGAGCAGGGAGGTGGGCTGGCTCCTGAAATTCCTGAGATTAGGAGCCAGTCTCCTTCACCGTACCGTGAGGCAGGCAGTGCTGAATTTCATGGCTCGACGGGTGCATCGGATGGCTTCCTGGGTAGGAGAAAACCTCCCCGAGATTGAGGTTCACGCGTGGCGAGTTTCGCGCAGCGTGCGGGTTTGGGTTCCAAGGTTGACCTCAGACCTTGAGTTTTAGCCGGTCCCTCGTGTCGGTGGCTGGAGCCTTCGTGGCCTGCCCACCCATGCCGGCGACCGGCTTCACCCGCCGCAGCGCGGCGAGAATGGCCCGCCCCACCACAGCGATTCCGACGATTGTGGTGACGGCACGCACCGTGTCCCAGCCCGCCGTCGACGTCACCAGCGAGTAGAGCAGGAAGCTGGCGAGGTTGGTTTCCAGCGGCGCGCCGGGCACGTAGGAAATGCCCGTGCCGGCGCCTACCGCGAAGGGCCAGAACCACAGGTTTGTCAGGAGTCCGAACAGGTATGACGCCACGATGCCGTAGCCGCAGAGCATCCACAGTTCCGCCTTGCCCCGCACCCGCCGGGGGAGCAGGCCCGCCCCGGCGCCCACCCACGCACAGGCGAAGATCTGGAACGGCGTCCACGGCCCGATCCCGCCCCACAAGGCGCTTGAGAGGGCAATTGTGGCGGCGCCGAGAAGCATGCCGAAACGGGGACCGAAGGCCCGGCCGGCCAGTATCAGCAGGATAAAGACTGCCTCCACGCCCCCGACGCCGGTGCTCGCCACCCGTATCGCCGAACCTACGGCGGCCAGGACGCCGAGCAGCGCCACCGTGTGTGCCGAGCTCACCGACCCGTCGAGGGACACAACGACGGCGACGACGGCGAGCGGCGCGATCGCCAGCGCCGCGTAGGGGAGGGCCGCGGCGGCATCCTCCGGGAAGGCCGCGGCGAGCAGCGGCCAGCAGAACGCCGCGAGGGCCAGAAGGTTTGCGGCGGCGAGGACTGCGAGCTCGGCAGCCCGCGGCATCCGGAGGCGGTGCCGTCTTACCGCGCCCTGGGATTCTGTTGGTTCGTCGATGGTCCGTTGCCTCGGTCCGGCATTTGCCTGCCGGGGAAGCAGCGGGACCGGTTCCAGAGCATCGGCCGGCACGGAAGAGGGTGCGACGCCGTCATGCATCGGGAGGATCCGGGCGCCGAGGCCGTGGGCAAAGTCGTGGTCATGCGTTGCGATCAGGACAGCGGTACCGGAGTCCGCTGCGGCCCGCAGCGCGGCCGAAACTGCCGTGCGCGCCGCGGGATCGAGCCCGCGCGTGGGCTCATCGATGAGGAGAACCTGGGGATCGTCCATGGTCTGCAGCGAGATGGCTAGGATCCTGCGCTCCCCTGCTGAGAGGTCCCGGGGATGCTCATGTCCGATGGGGATCGTGACGTCGCCGCGCAAACGGGCAAGGCGGGATGCTGCGGACCCAGGCGCAGGTTGCGCGCCGTTCTTCCGGTGCGCAAGGCGCCGCTCCGCCGCACGAAGCTCCCCCGCGACGGTATCCCTGGTGAAGAGGTCGTCGGAGGCGTCCGGCACCAAGGCGACCCGGCCGCCGTCGGCCGTGCCGCCGTCGTACGTAGTTGATCCGCCCGTACCTTCACCAAGTGCGAGTGCCACCAGGAGGGACGACTTCCCGGCCCCGTTCGGCCCCACCAGGGCCACCACTTCGCCGCGGTGCAGCGTCAGGGACGCGTCGCGCACGAGCGGCTTGCCCTTGCGGTGCACCGCAAGATTTGCCGCGGTCAGCACGGGCGCGTGCTCTGCTGGCCCTGCCGGCGTTGGACCGGCAATGACGGAGGGAGGAGCGGAGGGCGCGGCACCCGGTAGCAGGGCGCCGTCCTCGATGGTCCACCACGAATCGGCAACCGGGATGAACTGCGCAGCCCTATGCTCCGCCACGATGACACAGACACCGCTGTCGTGGGCGAGGTCGTTGAGCACGGCGATGACGTGACGGCGTGCCGAGGCATCGAGGTCGGCCAGGGGCTCGTCAACCAGGAGCAGGGGAGGTTGTTCCACCACGGCGGCGGCGATGGCTACGAGCGTTGCCTCACCCGCCGAGAGGGTGCTGAGATTTCGGTCCAAGAGCGCCGTCACGCCAATCTGCCCAGCAACTTCCAGCACGCGGGCCTTGGTGGACGCGGATGGCATGCCGCGCAGTTCCAGGGCGAGAGAGATTTCGTCCCGGACCCGGGTACTGGCAAAAGCGGCGCGGGAATTCTGCAGGACGACGCCGATGAGGCGCGCGGTGTCGCGCGGCGGCGTGGTGGCACGGTCCAGTCCGGCGACGCTCAGTGTGCCGGTGACCTCTCCACCGTCTACGTGTGACAGGAGGCCGGCGATACCCCGCAGGATGGTGGATTTTCCGGAGCCCGTGGGCCCGGTGATGACGGTGACTGACCCGGCCGGGGGCTGGAAAGCGGCGATCCGCACCTGAGCGTCTCCGATGCGGAACCGGGCGTCGCGCACCAGAAGCGGGCCGCCGTCGTAGTTCATGGGCCGGTGCGTCGCCCGGCTGCCGAAGCCGCGCAGCTCCAGCGCCGCGGCAACCCGGACCGCGTGCTCAAGGGTGCGCTCGAGCACGGGCACCAGGGCGCGGGGGCCAAAGCGTTCGCCCCGCAACCGGAACGCCAGGCGCACGGAGGTAACGGCGTCGGCAAGGGCAGGGAGTGCCGCCCAAGCCACCACAAGCGTCCGGGCCAGGCCCTGCATGGGGCCGCGGCGGGCCATGTGCACGAAGCCGCGGGCCACGTCCACAAACGCGTTGAGCAGGCCGAAGCCGAGGAACATCCCGGCAATCGGCAGGGAGGACAGGACCGCCGCCCCCAGGCCTTGTCCCGTGACCGGACCAAGGAAGACCACGTGGGCGTACGGGGCAGGCAGCCGAACCGCCGGCAGGTCGAGCAGGACCGGTCCGCCAATATCCGCCCCGTTGAAAAGAATGCGGTAGATGACCCGCGCCGCGATGAAGACGACGGCGAGAGCCGCCGCCGCGCGTAACGGCGCGGGTCGAAAGGTCATGCCGCGGGGGCGGCCGGGTTGCCGTCGACCGTGAAGAGCAGTTCCAGGCTCTCGCCCGGGCTCACCTTCAGGGTG
Organism: Pseudarthrobacter cellobiosi; assembly: GCF_023913815.1. Classification (NCBI taxonomy): domain Bacteria; kingdom Bacillati; phylum Actinomycetota; class Actinomycetes; order Micrococcales; family Micrococcaceae; genus Pseudarthrobacter; species Pseudarthrobacter cellobiosi. The sequence goes on along the minus strand of NZ_JAMXBK010000026.1, from coordinate 124,178 downwards.
GCGAGGCCTTCCTGCGCGTATGCCCAGGCACCGGAGGCGGGCTTAACCCAGAGTGACCAGTAGGCAAAGGCGGCGGGCATCTTGCCGCACTCTTCCCGGTATGTTCCGCCCTTGTGCTTGATGTCGAAGTCCGCGGCGGGCACACCGTTCACCCGGCACGCCAGTTCCTTCGGATAGGTCACCGTGCCTTCGGTTTTCACGTCGGCTTCCTCGAGCACCTCGGATGCGAGCGTCGGGGCGTCCACGGGTACGCACACGGACTTATCAGCCGCGTCCTGCTTCAGGGCGCCCGAATCGACGATGACCTTCACGCCGTCGCAGGGCCCGGAGGCGCTGGGTGAGGCGGTTGCCGATGGCGCCGGGGCGGAGCTGGTTGGCGGGGTGGCGGCCGGTGCGGAGCAGGCGGCGAGGGTAAACAAGAGACCGGCGGCGGCGAGGGAGCTCGCGGCGGCGGTGCGCATCTTAGTCAAAGTCACCTGTCAAGGGTAGGTCGTTGCCTGCCCGGAGCGGGATGCCGTCGCGTTGTGTGACGTCAGGTCGCCACTGGCCGTGGCACCACACGGAAGCGGACGAAGGCGGGCGCCGACCCGCCGTCGTCCGCTTCCTGACGTTACACGAACGGAAGTCACATGATTCCTGTGGTCACGGGCAGGTTCAAGGCAGCGCCGGAGGGCAACGCATCACCGGTTTATGGCCGGCCCTTCGGCTCTACCGGGATGACGATGGAAGGCCTATCTTTGATCTGTCACAGACCCAGGGAAAGGAACAACGATGTTCACCTTGCAGATCAGCTATCCAGTCCGGGACTACGAGGCTTTCAAGAAAGTATTCGACAGCGATCCTGCGGGCCGCGCCGCCTCGGGCGCCAGGTCTGTCCGGCTGTTCCGGGATACGGACGACCAGAACAGCGTGGCCGTGCTCCTTGACTTCGACACCAAGGATGCTGCGACCGTCTTTCTGGAACGGCTCCGCAGCGAGGTGTGGGACAAGCCCGAGGTGATAGGGCAGCTGATGACGGCAGCGCCCACTGCAAGGATCCTGGAGGAAGTGGCCCGCGAGGGTGAGGGTGCGGGCTGACCACTGAGTATCCGGGGTTCCCGCCGAACCACTTCATTGCGGCCCGAGAGGGCGGTCAAACCAGCGGCCACGGGTAGCGCATGCCGGTGCGGTCAACCGGCAGTACCCCTTCGCGCAGCAGGCGCTGCACCCGGCGCTCCAGGGCGGTGACCTCGTCGTCGTCGAGGAGCTCGGCCACGTTGGGAGGCACGGCCTCTGCCAGCGGTGCTATGTCCTCGAGCAGGGCGTCCGGGATGGGTTCACCGGCGAAGTCCCAGATCACGGTGCGCAGCTTGAAGCTGGCCGAGAAGCACAGTCCGTGGTCGATGCCCCACACCCGGCCGTCATCGCCGCGCAGCACGTGCCCGCTTTTACGGTCGGTGTTGTTGGTGACGTAATCGAACAGGGCGATGCGGGCCAGCTCGCGATGGGTCTCGGGGGCGTCGGCGTACAGCGTGAAGTAATGCTCTTGAAAGTCGCACTCGATGAACCACTGCAGCGAACCGACCCCCAACGGCGCCTCCTCGCGGATCACCGTCGGCGGCACGAGGCCCCACCCCAGCGACTCGCTGAGCAGGTAGGCGGCGCGTTCCCGCCGATAGAGGCCGGGTTCGAAATCGGACAGCGGCCGTTCCCCGGCCTCCGGCTTGTAGACCGCGTACGCGGAGTGGTCCGCGCCGGAGACCTGGACGAAAAACGTCTCGTTGCTGCTGCGCGGGATGCGTCCCACCAGCTCGACTGTGCCCTCGGCGAGCAGCGTCAGCTCCCGGGCGGACACCGTCTGCCCCGTTTCACCGTCTGTCCCACCGGAAGTTTCCACTCACGGCCCCCGCAGTCCGCTCAGCGGTTCCGACGTCGAATTCACCATCAGCACGGCCGGGGCCTGGTCCTCCACAAACGAGATGGCCGAAACCGAGCCCGGGCTGATGACGATCCGCTGGAAGAGGTCCAGGGGCGTGCCCAAAGCGTGGGAGACGGCGGCCTTGATGGGATCGGCGTGCGAGAAGCACACCACCACGCCACCAACGTGGGCCGTGCGCAGTGCCTCCAGCGATCCAACAATCCGCGCCTGCATTTCTGTGAAGCTCTCGCCGTTCGGGAAGCGGAAGGTCGAGGGGCTGTGCTGGACGGTTTGCCATTCCGGCAGCGCGGCCACGTCCGCCAGAGTAGCCCCCGTCCAGTCGCCGAAATCGCACTCGAGCAGGCCGTCGTCGTGCTTCACTTCTTGTCCTGTGCGCGCCGCCGTCGGCTCCGCCGTCTCACAGGCGCGCTCCAGCGGCGAGGAATAGACGGCGTCCACCCGAAGGTCCCCGAGACGCTCCGCGACCTTATCAGCCTGGGCGCGGCCGGCATCGGACAGATGCAGCCCCGGCGCCCGCCCCGGCAGCACCCTGCCCGTCGTCGGCGTCACCCCATGGCGCACCAAAAGAATCAAGGTCCCCGGCGCACCTGGCGGCGGTCCCGGTGGTGGTGCCGGTACTTCCGGCTGTGTGGCTGCAGTCATCAGGATCAAGCGTAAGACGCACCCGAGGCAAGTGAGCAGGGAATCTCAACAAATCCCTCGATTCCCCGCCCGGTGGAGGTCTACGGTGGAGGGGTGAGTGATCGCCCCGATATCTTCACTGTTGGTGAACTGCGTGCCTCCGGCCACGTGCACAAGGACCTGCGCCGCGAAATCCGCGACAACCTGCTCGCCGCGCTCGCCGCCGGCCGCGATCCGTGGCCCGGGATGTTTGGCTTCAGCCGGACCGTCCTGCCCCAGCTGGAGCGTGCCCTGCTCGCCGGGCACGACGTGGTCCTGCTCGGCGAACGGGGACAGGGCAAGACCCGGCTCCTGCGCACCCTGGCCGGGCTGCTGGACGAGTGGTCGCCCGTAATCGAGGATTCGGAACTCAACGAACACCCGTACGAACCCATCACGGAGCAATCCCGTGCCCGCGCTCTCACCGAGGGGGACCGGCTGCGGGTGGCGTGGCGCCATCGCTCCGAACGGTACGTCGAAAAGCTCGCGACGCCGGACACCTCCGTCGCCGACCTGATCGGCGACATCGACCCGATGCGGGTGGCCGAGGGCCGGCGCCTCGGCGACCCGGAAACCATCCACTACGGACTGGTCCCGCGCTCCAACCGCGGAATCATCGCCATCAACGAGCTGCCCGACCTCGCCGAGCGCATACAGGTCTCGATGCTCAACGTGATGGAGGAACGCGACATCCAGATCCGCGGCTACGTGCTGCGGCTGCCGCTGGACGTCCTTGTGGTCGCGTCCGCCAACCCGGAGGATTACACGAACCGCGGCCGGATCATCACGCCGCTGCGGGACCGCTTCGGCGCCGAGATCCGCACGCACTACCCCCTGGAGCTCGACGACGAGGTGGCCGTCATCAAGCAGGAGGGGCACCTGGTGGCCGGCGTCCCGCCCGTCATCCTCGAGATCCTGGCCCGCTACACCCGGGCCCTGCGGCAGTCCCCGGCGATCAACCAGACCTCAGGGGTGTCCGCCCGGTTCGCGATCGCGGGCGCCGAAACCGTCGCCGCGGCAGCCCTTCGCCGGGCCAGCGTGCGCGGCGAGGACGAGGCGGTGGCCCGGATCATCGACCTGGACGCGGCGGTGGAAGTCCTTGGCGGCAAGATTGAGTTCGAATCCGGTGAGGAAGGGCGTGAACAGGAAATCCTCGACCATCTCCTGCGCATGGCCACCGCGGAAGCCGTGCGGGCGCACTTCCACGGCATCGATATGGGCCAACTTGTGGCCGCGCTCGACGGCCACACCACGGTGACCACCGGGGAACTGGTTACCGCGCGGGAGTTCCTGGCGAACCTCCCGTCCCTCAACGGCTCCGGCCTCTACGACCAAATCAGTGAGCGCCTGGGTGCCACGAACGACGGGCAGCGAGCCGCCGCCGTCGAACTCGCTTTGGAAGGCCTCTACCTCGCCCGGCGGATCGCCAAAGAGTCCGACGACGAGGCGACGGTTTACGGCTAAGAAGTTCCACAGCTGAGGACAGGAGGGCCATGAGCGTTCACAACCGATCCCGGTACAGCCGGTACCGGGGCGGACCGGATCCGCTCGCCCCGCCGGTGGACCTGGCCGAAGCACTTGACGCCGTGGCCGAGGACGTCATGGCCGGCTACTCGCCCCGGCGCGCCCTGCAGGAGTACCTGCGCCGCGGCGGCCGCAGCCGCGAAGGCCTGGACGACCTCGCCGCCCGGGTCCAGCGGCGCCGCAAAGACCTGCTGGGCCGGCACAAGCTGGACGGCACCCTCAACGAAGTCCAGAAACTGCTGGACACCGCGGTGCTGGAGGAGCGCAAACAGCTGGCCCGCGACGCCATGATGGACAACACCGACCGATCCTTCCGGGAGATGCAGCTGCAGAACCTGCCCCGGTCCACGGCGGCGGCAGTCAACGAACTGGCCTCCTACGATTGGCAGTCGACCACGGCACGGGAAGCGTACGAGCGGATCAAGGACCTGCTGGGCCGCGAGGTCCTTGACCAGCGGTTCGCCGGCATGAAGCAAGCGCTCGAGAACGCCACGGACGAGGACCGTGCGGCCGTCAACGAGATGCTGCAGGACCTCAACGAACTCCTCGACAAACACCGGCGCGGCGAGGACACCGACGCGGACTTCCAGAACTTCATGGCCAAGCAAGGCCGCTTCTTCCCCGAGAATCCACAGTCTGTCGAGGAGCTGATCGACGCCCTCGCCCAGCGCGCGGCAGCCGCCCAGCGGATGCTGCAGTCCATGTCCAAGGAACAGCGGGAGGAACTGATGAACCTCTCCGCCCAGGCGTTCGGCTCGCCCGAACTCATGGCCCAGCTCGGCCAACTCGACGACACCCTGCGCGCCCTGCGCCCCGGCGAGGACTGGACCGGATCCGAACGCTTCGAAGGTGAGGAAGGGCTCGGCCTGGGCGACGGCACCGGCGTGCTGCAGGACCTCGCCGAGCTGGACGAGCTGTCCGAACAGCTCTCCCAGTCCTACAACGGGTCCAGCCTGGACGACCTGGACCTCGACGCCCTGGCCCGCCAACTCGGGCAGGATGCCGCCGTCACGGCGCGCACCCTCGCGGAGATCGAGCGGGCAATGCACGACGGCGGGTACCTCCACCGCGGGGCGGACGGGGATCTCCGGTTGTCACCGCAGTCCATGCGGCGGCTCGGGAGGGCGCTGCTGCGGGATACCGCCAAGCAACTGTCCAGCCGGCAGGGGCGCCGGGACACGCGCGTTGCCGGGGCGGCCGGGGAACAGACGGGCTCCAGCCGCCCCTGGGAGTTCGGCGACGCCGAGCCGTGGGACGTCACGCGAACCATCACCAACGCGATCCGCCGCACCATTGCCGACGGCGGCGACCCGGGCAGCGGACTGCGCCTCGCCGCAGACGACATCGAGGTGGCGGAAACTGAGGCGCGCACCCAGGCCGCCGTCGTCCTGCTGGTGGACGTGTCCTTCTCGATGGCCGCCCAAGGACGCTGGGTGCCCATGAAACGCACCGCGCTCGCCCTGCACCACCTCATTTCAACGCGCTTCCGCGGCGACCGGCTGCAGCTGATCACGTTCGGCCGCTACGCGCAGACCACGGACATCGGCGAGCTCACCGCCTTGCCGCCCTTCCAGAACAAGGGAACCAATCTGCACCACGGCCTACTGCTGGCGGGCCGGTTCTTCCGCAAGCACCCGTCCATGCAGCCCGTCCTCCTAGTGGTGACCGACGGCGAACCAACCGCGCACCTGCTGGGCGACGGTGAGACCTGGTTCGACTACCCGCCGCACCCGGAGACCATCCGGATTACCGTGGCCGAACTGGACCGCCTAGGGCGTGCCGGCACACAGGTCACGTTCTTCCGGCTCGGCGACGATCCCGGCCTCGAGCGGTTCGTCCAGCGCATGGCGCGCCGGGTAGGCGGCCGGGTGGTGGCGCCCGACGTCGGTGACCTGGGGGCTGCCGTGGTGGGGGAGTACCTCCGCGCCCACTTCCGCGGCCGCCCCTACGACGACGCCGACTGGGCCAAATAGAAGGCTGTTCGGCACTGATTCTTACAGGCGGAGTTCCATGAACACGCTGTTGGGATCCAGGACATAGTCGGCAAAGGGAAGGCACTCGCTGAAACCGTTGCGGACATACAGGCGCCGAGCGGGAGCGAAGTAGTCCTCGGTTCCTGTCTCAAGGTAAATGCGCCCGAAGTTTCGGGTCCGGGCTTCGTCCAGGATGTGCCGGAGCATGAGCGTCGCCACCCCTCGCCCACGCGCCCCCGCTGCGGTGCGCATGGACTTGATCTCGCCATGTTTCGCCGGGCTGTCCGGGAAATCGAGGAGCTTGAGCGCGCCGCAGCCAAGGAGCTCATCTTCCTCGCGGGCCGTCCAAAACGTGATCGACGGTGCGGACAGCGCAGAATGGTCCAGCGTGTGCACACTTTCGGCGGGCGACGTGGCGAACATGTCTGCCAGGTGCTCGCTCAGTAGTTCATGGACATCCGCTCGTGTGGGGTCGCCCTTCGCAATGTGAATCATCGCCTCCAATTTACCGGTGCCCCATCCGCTCCCTGGGACCTGAACTATATTCGGACAAGGGAAGGGCCGGATTGCATTGAGGACAAGGAAGGCGGGTCTCTGAATGGCGGGAATGCCACCAGCCACGGTGGAAGTGGATGACGCCGTCGTCCAGGGACTCGTCCGGGACCAGCGGCCCGACCTTGCGGATCTTGCTCTAGTGCGGGTTGCGAATGGCTGGGACAACGCGACCTTCCGGCTCGGCGATCAGCTGGCCGTCCGGCTGCCGCGCAGGGCGGAGGCCGTGCCGCTGATACTGCATGAGCAGCGATACCTTCCCGACATAGCCCGCCGCTCCGCGGTGGCGGTTCCTGTGCCCGTCCATGCCGGCCGGCCGACGTCGGACTTTCCCTGGCCGTGGAGCATCGTGCGGTGGATCCCTGGCGCAGCCGCGGCCGACGTCGACCCAGCTGAGCGCGGGCCGGCCGCTGAAGGCCTGGCTGAATTCCTCCTGTCGCTCCACGCGCCCGCCGAAACCGGCGTCCCCGTGAATCCTTTCCGCGGCGTGCCGCTGAAAGATCGTGACTCGGCGGTGGTGGAACGGCTCGGGGACCGCGAACGTTACCCTCAGGCAGCAGCACTCGGCGCCGTATGGGCGCAGGCCTGCGCCGCTAATGCCTGGGATGGTCCGGCGATGATGCTCCACGGGGACCTTCACCCGGGCAATATCCTGCTGGCGGACGACGGCTCGCTGGCCGGCATCATCGATTTCGGCGATGTCGGGGCAGGGGACCCGGCCGTCGATCTTGCGGTGGTATGGCTGATGTTCGACGCCGGCGCCCGCCACCGCTTCATCGACGCCTTTGGCCCTGCGTTGGAAGGGGACACCTGGATGAGGGCCCGGGGCTGGGCTCTCATCCTGTCCACCGCCATGCTGAGCAACTCCGACGACAATCCGCGGATGTTCGCCGTAGGCGAGTTCGGGATCAGGCAGGTCCTGGAAGGCTGACTTGGGGAACCTCCACACTGAAGGTAGCGACGGCGGAGGGTCCCGCCGTCGTTATCATCAATGGCGGTGGCGGGGACTATTGACCCCTCAAGAGCGATCCGCAAGCATGAGATATGGCGTGGACGGCCTCGCCGAGGAGATTGAAATGGGAGCGTCCACTTAGCTGAGGGCGGGCGGGAAACGGCGGATAACGACCTGAATTAGTGCGCTGGCCGTGTTGGGCGCATGGCTCCCCGGAGCAATACCAGTGATCCAGGTGGCTCGCCCTTCCGCTACCCGGCGTTTCCGGAGCAGGTCGTTCTGACTGCTTCCGTCTCCGCGGCTGCCGCCATCCAGGCAGCCGTGGATCGGTTCGGCCGGATCGACGTCCTGGTGAACAACGCCGGTAACTTCTACGCCGGGTTCTTCGAGGAAATCACTCCGGCGGACTTCCGGGCACAGATCGAAACCACCATGTTCGGACCCATGAACGTCACCCGCGCGGCCCTGCCTGTCCTGCGCGCCCATCGCTCCGGCCTGGTGGTCACCATCTCCTCCACCGCTGGCCTGGCGGGCGGGGAGTTCCTGTCCGCCTACGCCGCGTCGAAGTTCGGCGTGGAGGGCTGGGCGGAATCGCTGGCCCCCGAGGTGGCACCGTTCGGCATCCGCTCCATGATCGTGGAGCCGGGGTTCTTCCGCACCGAGCTGCTCACGCCGGAATCCACCAGCTACGCGGAAGCCACCATCGGGGACTACGCCGAACGCACCGCGCAGACCGTTGCCGGCTGGAAGGGCATGAACGGCCTGCAGGGCGGGGACCCGGCCAAGCTCGCCGACGCGCTGATCCAGCTGGCCGAACTGGACGAGCCCCCGCCGCGGTTCGCCGTCGGCGCCGACGCCGTGGGCGCCTTCGAGGCCCGGGGCAAGGCCCTCCAGGTCCAGGCCGACGCCCACCGCGAACTCTCCAGCAACGTCGCCCATACCGACGCCTGACAAACGAAAGTGAACGACGGCGGGTGCCTCCCGCCGTCGTTCACTAAGTAATCTGCGACGCCCCCGATCCAGGAGCAAGAGTCGCTAGTCCTCAATGGTCACGCCGCGCCAGAACGCGATCGGGTCCACGCAGAAGGCCTGGCCGTCACTCGGGTGTTACGTAAGCGCCTGCGATGCCGCCATCAACCAGGAAGGTTGACGCGGTGATGAAGGATGAATCGTCGCTGGCGAGGAAGGCCACTGCTGCTGCCAGTTCTTCCGGTTCAGCGAACCTGCCCAAGGGAACGTGGACGAGGCGGCGGGCTGCCTTCTCGGGATCCTTGGCGAAGAGTTCCTTCAGCAGGGGCGTGTTGACGGGTCCCGGGCAGAGTGCGTTGACCCGGATTCCCTGTCGGGCGAATTCGACGCCGAGTTCCCGGCTCATGGCCAGCACTCCGCCCTTGGATGCGCTGTAGGAGATCTGAGAAGTGGCAGCACCCATGACCGCAACGAACGACGCAGTATTGATGATTGAGCCCTTCCCTTGCGCCTGCATGTAAGGGAGGGCGTATTTGCAGCAGTAGAAAACGGAGGTCAGGTTCACTTCCTGGACCCTGCGCCACGCATCGATTCCTGTATCGATGATTGAGGCATCGTCTGCCGGCGAGATTCCGGCGTTGTTGAAGCTGATGTCCACGCTTCCGTACGTTTCATTGGTGACGGCGTAGAGGTTCTTTACTTCCTCTTCGCTGGTGACATCCACCTTCACGTAGAGGCCGCCCACCTCGTCGGCTGCGCGCTGCCCAGCGGTGGGGTCCAGGTCGGCGATGACCACGTGGGCGCCTTCTGCGGCGAAGCGGCGGGCTGTGGCCAGTCCGATGCCGCTGGCGCCGCCGGTGATGACAGCGCTGCGTCCCTTGAGGCGGTTGGAAATTACTTCAATCATTTTTTCTTCCTTTTGTGGTGAGGACGTTATGGATTGGTGGAGATGAACACGTTTTTTGTTTCGGTGAACGCGTTCAGGGCGTCCGGGCCGAGTTCCCGTCCGAGTCCTGACTGCTTGAATCCGCCAAAGGGTGTGGAGTAGCGCACCGAGGAGTGGGAGTTGACTGAAAGGTTTCCCGACTCGAGTCCCCGGGCCATCCTCAGCGCCTGACCGATGTCCCGCGTCCAGATGGATCCGGACAGGCCGTAGATCGAGTCATTCGCCAGGCGGAGTGCGTCGGCTTCGTCCTTGAAGGGAACGACTGCCACGACGGGGCCGAAGATCTCCTCATGCATTACCCTGTCCTCGCGGGAGGGAGTAAGAACGGTGGGGGGGAACCAAAACCCCTTGCCGTCCGGCGCGGATCCCTGGAAAGCCACAGATGAGCCGTCCGGGACGAAGCCGGAGACTGTGCGGTGTTGGGCTGCGGAAATCAGCGGCCCCATGAACGAAGCCTCGTCGCCGGGGTCGCCGACCCGGAGGGCTTTCACTACGGGTTCCAGGAGCTCGAGGAAATTTTCATAGACGCTGTCCTGGACCAGGATTCTGGAGCGGGAGCAGCAGTCCTGCCCGGCGTTGTCAAAAGCGCCTCCGGGTGCTGCTGCAGCAGCGGCTTCGAGGTCCGAATCCGCGAAGATGATGTTGGCGCTCTTGCCGCCCAGTTCCAGGGTCACAGGCTTGACCTGCTCAGCGCAGCCGGCCATGATCCGTTTACCGACGTCGGTTGAACCGGTGAAGACAACTTTCCGCACTGCAGGATGGGTCACGAATCGTTCCCCGACGACTGAGCCCTTGCCCGGGATGATCTGCAGGACTCCTTCGGGCAGGCCTGCCTCCCTTGCCAGCTGTCCGAGCCGGATGGCAGTCATGGGAGTCAGTTCCGCCGGTTTCAGAACGACAGTGTTGCCAGCGGCAAGGGCGGGGGCGAAGCCCCACGCGGCAATGGGCATGGGAAAGTTCCAGGGAACGATTACTCCAACGACCCCGAGGGGTTCGTTGAAGGTGATGTTGACCCCTCCAGCTACTGGAATCTGCTGGCCAAGGTGCCGCTCGGGGGCTGCGGAGTAGTACGTCAGGACATCGCGGACATTCCCGGCTTCCCAGCGGGCATTACCGATGGTGTGCCCGGCGTTGCGTACCTCCAGCTGGGCAAGATTTTCCACGTCGGCGTCTACTGCCGCAGCAAACCTGCGCAGCAGGAGAGCCCGGTCTGCGGGGGCAACATGGCGCCAGGTCTCGAATGCCTGGACGGCTTTTTCGATTGCCCTGTCGGTGTCCTCAAGTGTTGCAAGGGTTATGGTCTCGATTACCTCTTCCGTTGCCGGATTCAGTACGTCAAACGTGCTGGTGGACATTGCCGGGGCTCTCCGTTCGATTTTTGCGGTAGTTGGTTGCAGCCTCAATGAACCCATTGAAAAGCCGGAGGTCGTTGGGATTCTGTTCCGGGTGGAATTGGACCCCTAGTGCCCATCCGCCCGTTGCCGTTTCGAGGGCTTCCACCGTGCCGTCGGCCGCCGCCGCCGTGACGGAAAGGCCGTCAGCGATCCGGTCCATGGCCTGGTGGTGGTAACAGGGTGCGCTGGCCGATGGTCCCAGCAGATGCCGGCTGATGCTGCCCGGCGCCGTCGTGAACTCCACGTTGCCGAATACACCCGGTGCCGGTTGGTAGTCCGCCTCCGGGTTCACATCGGGGATGTGCTGAATCAGCGACCCGCCCATGGCGACATTGAGGATCTGGGCTCCCCGGCAGATGGCGAAAAGGGGGACTTCGGCGTCCAAAGCTGCCTTGGTCAGGGCGATATCGTGCACGTCCCTGGCCGGTTGGGCGCGGGTGAGCCGGTGGGGCTGCGCCCCGTACTGTTCCGGGCCCACGTCGCTGCCTCCGGAGATGATCAGTCCGTCCAGGACCTCCACGATCGATGGGTCAGTGCCGACGGGCGGCAACAGGACAGGAGTGCCGCCGGCAGCGACGACCGCCTGGACGTAGGTTCCCGGCAGAACTGCCGCATCCGCTGTCCAAACGCCCCAGGAAGCGTTCTGAAAGTAGGTTGTCAGCCCGATCCGTGGGCGGTAGCTATCAGAGCCGTTCAAAGACACGCTTGCGCTCCCAGTCCGTTACGGCGCTGTCAAAAGCCTTCAGCTCGACATCCGCTGCGAAGACGTAGTGGTCCACAACTTCATCGCCGAAGGATTTGCGTGCAATCTCGCTGTTGGTCAGCAGCGCACGGGAGTCCCGCAGGTTGGTGGGGATGCGATCCGCGTCGGACTGGTAGGCGTTACCGGTCATGATCGGTTCGAGGGGGAGCTCATTCTCGATACCGTGGATGGCGGCGGCGATAAGCGCGGCGGCAGCGAGATAAGGGTTGACGTCCCCGCCTCCAACGCGGTTTTCCACCCGGAGGCTGGGACCGCGGCCGACGATGCGCAGTGCACAACTGCGGTTGTCCAGCCCCCAGGCGATGGCTGTGGGAGCGAAGCTGCCTTCTACGAAGCGTTTGTAGGAATTGATGTTCGGGGCCACGAAGTAGGCCAGCTCCTTCAGCCCGGCGAGTTGGCCTGCGATGAAGTGCTCCATGACAGGGCTGAAGCCATGCTCGCCGTCCCCGGCCAGGACCGGATTGCCGTCCAGGTCGGTCAAGCTGAAGTGGATATGGCAGGAACTGCCTTCACGTTCGTTGTACTTCGCCATGAACGTAATGCTCTTGCCCTGTTGCGCGGCGATTTCCTTGGCCCCGTTTTTGTAGAAAACGTGGTTGTCGCACGCAGTAAGCGCTTCTGCGTATCGGAACGTGATTTCCTGCTGGCCCAGGTTGCACTCGCCCTTGGAAGATTCAACGACCAGGCCTGCCTTTTCCATGCCCGTTCGAATGCTTCGGATGACCGGTTCCAGCCTTGCCGTGGCCAGGAGGGAGTAGTCCACGTTGTAGCGGGTTGAGGGGGTGAGTCCCTCGTATTTTTTGTCCCATGCTTCTTCGTAGCTGTCGTCAAACATGATGAATTCGAGCTCGGTGCCGATATGGGCGCGGTATCCCAAGGCCTCCAGGCGTTCGATCTGCGCGCGCAGGATCTGGCGTGGGGACTGGGAGACGGGGCGACCGTCCAGCCAGAAGATGTCGCACTGGATCATGGCAGTGCCTTCCAGCCACGGCACCCGGCGCAGGGTGGAGACGTCGGGCCGCATCACCATGTCTCCATAGCCGTTCGCCCACGAGGACATGGAGTACCCGTCAATGGTGTTCATCTCCACATCCACGCTGAGTAGGTAGTTGCAGCCTTCGGCCCCGTGCCCGAGCACGTCTTCGAGGAAAGACCTTGCCCCGCAGCGTTTACCCTGAAGGCGTCCCATCGAATCGGTGATGGCAACAACAACGGTGTCGATGTCACCGGAGGCGACCAGGTCCCGCAGTTCATCGACGCCGAGTTGGCCTTGGGAGGATGTTCCGGTTGTTTGATTCGTCATTTGATTTCCGTAACTTTGATCGTATTTATGAGGGAGAGGTTTGGACCGTGACGGGACGCGTGTCAGCTTTTGAGTTCGGCCTCGGCTGCGGCCAACTGCGCGAATTCCTCTTCGGGAGCGCCTGCAACGATGCGGTGCCGGCTGTAGAACCAGTAGTAGAGGAGCGCCGCGCCGAAGATTGCAGCTGTTATGGATGCGGCGAATACGTCGACCACAAATGTTGCGACGACCGCGACCGCAGCAAGAACCAGCGCGATTGAGGTGGTGGCGACCCCGCCGGGTGTCCGGTAACCGCGGGGCAGGTCCGGTTCCTTCCTCCTCAGCACAATGTGCGAGAGGTTCAGGAGGACATAGGAGACTGTTGCACCAAAGACGGCGATGTTGATCAGGAGTGCGCCGTCACCGGTTACTGCTGCCAGCAAAAAGCCGATTGAGCCAGGGACGATCAGTGCCCAGTAAGGGGTCCGCCGTTTGCCTGTCAGGGACAGCCATTTGGGAAGATACCCTGCCCGGGACAGCGCGAAGAGCTGGCGGGAATAGGCATAAATGATGGAGAAGAAGCTGGCTACGAGCCCTGCGAGGCCAGCATAGTTGACGAAGTCTGCCAGGAAAGTGTTGCCACCGTACGCCAGGCGCAGGGCCTCCGGGAGGGGGTTATCGGATTCACTCATTGCCGCTGACCCTGCGGCGCCCGGAACGAGTACGAGCATCAGGGCCCCAAAGACGACCAGGATCACAACAGCGACCATGATGCCCCGCGGCATGTCCTTCTTCGGATTGGCCGTCTCCTCAGCGGCCAGGGGAACCCCTTCGACTGCAAGGAAGAACCAGATGCCATACACGAGTGCACCGACGGCGCCGCTGATTCCCATCGGGAGAAAAGCGCTCGAGGTGGGCGAGCCGTCAGGGACTATGTCAAAGAGGTTCTGGGCGTTGAAATGTGGGATCAGGCCCACGACGACGGCGGCCAAGGCGACGACGGCGACTGCGGTGATGCCGAAGATCATCTTCAGAGCCTCTCCCACTCCGCGGAGATGGATGCCCACAAAAACAGCGTAGGTCACCAGATACACCGGCCAAGAGTTGGTCAGGCCAAAGAGTCCCAGCGCTTCAACGTAGCCGCCAATGAAGATGGCTATCGCAGCCGGCGCAACGGCGTATTCAATGAGCACGGCCATTCCGGTGGCGAATCCGCCCAAGGGGCCCAGTGCGCGACGGGCGAAGCCATATCCGGCGCCTGTGGCAGGAAGCGCCGAGGACAGCTCGGCGAGTCCGAAAGCCATGCAGGTGTACATGACGCCCATAAGAACAAATGCGATGAGGAGACCGCCCCAGCCGCCTTGGGCGAGGCCGAGGTTCCACCCTGCGAAGTCGCCGGAGATGACATAAGCAACTCCGAGTCCGGCAAGCAGGATCCACCCCGCGGCCCCGCGTTTCAGTTGCCGGTGCTGGAGATATCGCTTGTCGTCGGTAAGCTGGGCTGAATCAGAGGATGCCACTGTAGTTCCCATCGTCCAAGGGTATTGGTATGAAATAAGACCATAAGCTCGTTACAGTGTGTGCCAGATCACGAGCACGGTCAAGGGGTTCCTTGATCTCGGCCAACTTTTCCCCGGTTCAGCTGTGCTTCCGGCCGGTGCGGCGGTTTTCCCGCTTCAATGGGCCCTCTGCCATAGGCCTGTTTTTGGACCGATTAGGATAAGCGTATGGAAGAGGAACTGCTCGGAAGCCCCGCCCCGATTCTCCGCCCTGTCCGGCACGGCAACGCCTTCGAGGAGACCATCGAACGCTTGCTCCAGAACATCAAACTCGGTCTGTTCGGTGTAGGGACCAAGCTGCCAGCTGAGCGGGAACTTGCAGAGATGCTGGGCGTATCGCGCGCCACCCTGCGGGATGCCCTGGCCGAGCTGCAGAAGGCCGGATACGTTGAAGTTCAGCGCGGCCGCTATGGAGGAACGTACGTGTGCAGCCGCCCCCCTGCAGGTTCGGGGTCCTACCCGGAACTCGATCCGGCCGAGGTAGACGACGTCCTAACCTTTCGCGGCGTACTCGAGCCGGCGGCCGCATCCTTGGCGGCCAGGGCGACGTTATCACCTGCCCAGCGCGGTCACCTGCTAAGGACTTTGGCCGAGGTGGCCAGTGCACCTGCGAATCTGTACCGGCCGAAGGACGCAAGGTTCCATGTGGCGATCGCAGAAGTGGCAGGATCGCCAAGCCTTGCAGTCGCGGTGGCGGATGTCCGCTCAAAGGTAAGTGACCTGCTGGACCGGATACCTCTTATCCAACCCAACCTGGAACATTCCAACCGGCAGCACCAGGAAATCGTGGACGCCATACTCCGGGGCGACGATGAGGCAGCCTTCAAGGCGGCGCAAGATCATCTGCAGGGAACAGCGTCGCTGCTACATGGATTCCTCGGATCTTCCCAGCCTGAAGTTTCTCCGCGGCCGACTGCACCACAGCGTTGAGTTGACAGGCCTTCCCCGCTGACCGCGACACCGCAGCGCTGGGGGAGTGGCACCCACCGCGAGCGGACGATGGCGAGAGATCCCGCCGTCGTCCGCTCTACCTGTTGCGAAGCTTAGGGTCAACTATCTCTGTCCGGATCACTGCCGCCAGCGTCTGGACCGTTGTGGTGATTCCGGTATTCCGCTTGATTTCCTTTCGGATGATGTCCAGCACCGAGTCGGACAGGATGACGTCCAGCAGCGCATCCGGCGATGTTGCCGCGCGGTGCTTCCACAGCTCATCGATCCGACGGCGCTTCAGCGCCTCCCGGTGGAGGAAGAACATTTTGTCCGCTTTTGCCTCCAGCGATTCAGGGCCGAGGAGGTCAACCTCGAAGGCGAGATTCAAAATCACGGGGAGCCCACCGGTCAGGTGGTAGGCCTGCCAAACCTGGCCGTTGGTGAGGATCATCCATTCCACACCCTCGTTGACCGCATACATTTGGACCTGGCGAAGGTGGCGCTCATTGAGTTTCTGGCTCACCCGCTTGACCTCTATGAAGGCAATCAGCTGCTTGTCAATTCTGACGCCGTAGTCCGCGAAATCCTGCCTGACCATGTATTCGGTGGTCAGGTCGCGGAATTTGTCATAGCCCAAACCCTCGCAGAGCATGTCCGTAATCAAAAGGCGGGTGTCGCCCTCATTGGCATCACGGGTGAGGAGATCGTGGAGTGGTTTGGTGAATCGCTGAACGGCGTCTTTAACCTGCTCATGGGCCTCGGACTCCCACTTCGGTCCCTTGGCAATTGGGGGAGCGGGTTTGATCTCCGCGATGACTGTGACGGCTTCGGCGGCGTGGCTGCTTCCGTGTTCCGTGTCCGGGGAAACGACCGCCACGAGGCTTAATTCCATCGCCGGCGGCGCTGGCGCGTCGGCTGAATTTTCGTCGGGTGGAACGACTTGGAGAGCGTGGGCCGCACGCACGGGCCGCGACAATTCGTCGGGGAGCTGGACATGTGGGTCCACAACACCAAAAGCCGCCTGTTTCAACAGCCACTGGATTGTCGGCAACCATGGCTGGACGGCCTCCCTGCTCACACCCGGGGCATCAACGGTCCTCGCCGCGGAGATGGCCTCCAGATCGGCGATGCGCGGAACAAGGTGACCCTGCCCAGCTGCTTCAGTCGCCCACTGAGACAGCACCTGCAGACGCGCCTGATACTTGATGTCTGTCATTTTTCCCCCATTTGAATTCAATCCCTACTGGAAATTGACTTCGTGTGAATGCCTTCCGGCAAGAGCCGTCCTGCTTTTGAGATTCGCCAATTAGACGAGACCATACACGGCCGCCTTGTCCGGCTCCGCCCGCGCCACGGCTTCGCCATCACCTCGATTCCGGCTAGGATCGCTCTCGAACCCGCCTGATCGGCATGGTCCGCGTCCTCGCCCCCACTAACTTCACATGTACGCACGGAACTAGCGCACGGCCGGAGTCGTTGGGACCTGAGAACTCGAGTATTCAAACTAGCTGGAGGTTGAGAAAATTATGGGATTGAGCTTGCAGAAGGGCCAGTCGCTGTCGCTGACCAAAAAAGACGGCGGATCGCTCACTAAGACCAAGATGGGGCTGGGCTGGGACTCGGCGGCCCCGGTCAAGAAGGGCTTTTTCGGAAAGGCCAAGTCGGTGGAGGTCGACCTCGATGCGTCGGCCATTTTCTTCGACGCGGCTGGCAAGTCGCTGGATCAGGTCTGGTACAACCAGCTGCAGAGCAAAGACGGCTCCACGCGTCATACCGGGGACAACCTGACGGGCGACGGCGACGGCGATGACGAGACCATCCTGGTCAATTTGGAGCTCGTCTCCCCGGCAGTGGCACACATCGTCTTCGTCATCAGCAGCTACACCGGCCAGACCTTCGACCAGGTGCAGAATGCCTTCTGCCGGCTGGTGGACGACTCCACGCCAGGAAGCCCGGAAATTGCCAAGTACCAGCTGACCGACTCGGGGACCCATTCGGCCATGATCATGTCCAAAGTATCCCGTGACGGCGCGGGCTGGACCTTTAAGGCCATCGGGGAGCGGGCCCAGGGCCGCTCGGTCGCGGATCTGATCGCACCAGCTGCCGCCGTCCTCTAGTCGTTCGAGGCTCCCTTCTGCCGTGTGCTGAACCAGGACACGGATCAGGAAGTGGTCCGCTACGATTTGAGCGAGGACGCGGCACCTGAAACGTCGATGATTTGCGCCGAGATTTACCGCAACCGTGCCGAATGGAAGTTCCGGGCGGTTGGCCAAGGCTATGCCACGGGCCTCCACGGCATCGCCACCGATTTCGGCATTTCGCTGGACTAGTTCGCAAGATCGATTCAACACGAAGGATATGGTACAAACATGGCAGGACTAACCCTTACCAAAGGCAGCAATCTGTCCCTGACGAAGAGCGCACCAGGCCTGACGAAGGCTGTGGTCGGGCTGGGCTGGGACCCGCGTACGACGACGGGAGAACCTTTCGACCTCGACGCCTCCGCCCTCCTGGTGGCGGCCGACGGCAAGGTCCGGTCCTCCGCGGACTTCATTTTCTACAACCAGCCCGCTGCCGCGGACGGCTCCGTCAGCCACCTGGGGGATAACCGGTCCGGCGAAGGCGCCGGCGACGACGAACAGATTCTGATCGATCTCTCCCTGGTTGCTGCCGACGTCGAGCGTGTTGTCATCGTGGTCTCCATCGACCAGGGTGAAACGCGCGGCCAGAACTTCGGCCAGGTGCGCAGCGCCTACTGCCGGGTGGTCAACCAGATCGATGAGAAGGAAATCGTCCGCTACGACCTGAGCGAGGACGCGGCGCCCGAAACGTCGATGATTTTCGCCGAGGTCTACCGCAACAACGGGGACTGGAAGTTCAAGGCCGTCGGACAGGGATACGCCACCGGACTCGCCGGCATCGCCAAGGACTTCGGCGTCGACCTTAGCTGATTAGTGTCCCGGACTGATTAGAGTCCGGACTGACTACTTCGGCTCCGCATCGTTTCCACCTGAGGTGGTGTCCCGGCCAATCGAAACCGGGACACCACCGACCTCTTGAAAAGGCAGCATCATGAATTCTCCGTTGACTCCCCCCGACGCCGCAGAGGCTTCATTGGTGCTTCAGGCTCCGGACGCCCCTGCCATAGTTCAGCCCGAAGACGCTCCCGGCATGGTGCCGGTCCCCGACGAACGACGGGCCGAGATCAATAGGCAGGCCAGGGAGTTCGTGGCCGGTCTGGCCCAACTGGACGCGCGCAGCCCGGAGTTCTCCGCGCAGGTCGATGGCATCAATAAGATCGGCAGCGCCGAGATCACAGCGTCCAGCAACTCCTCCAGCAGGCTGCTGGAGCGTTCCTCGACGTCCATTGCCGGCGCCAAGAAGTCCGGGAACAGCGCTCAGGTTGCGGTCGCCAACACCCTGGGTGAGCTGCGGAGCACGGTGGAGGAGCTCACTCCCAACCAGGCCAACATGAGCGTTGGCAAGAAGATCCTGGGCTTCATCCCCGGCGGCAACAAGCTGGCCAAGTACTTCCAGAAGTACGAGTCGGCGCAGACCCAGCTGAACCAGATCATCAAGGCCCTGATGACGGGCCAGGACGAGCTGCTCAAGGACAATGCCAGCCTGGCCAACGAAAAAGTCCAGCTCTGGGAAACGATGCAGGCGTTGAGCGAATATGCCGTCTTCGCCAAGGCACTGGATGCCGCCTGCATGGAGAAGATCGACTCCACCCGCGCCGCCGGGCAGATTACCGAGGCGCAAAAGATGGAGGCGGACGTCCTGTTCCCCGTGCGTCAGCGCCACCAGGACATCCTGACCCAGCTCGCCGTCTCGGTGCAGGGGTACCTGGCGATGGACCTGATCCGCAAGAACAACGTTGAACTGATCAAGGGTGTGGAGCGGGCGCGGACCACCACCATCTCGGCCCTGCGTACGGCGGTGATCGTGGCCCAGGCCCTGGCCAACCAGAAGATGGTCCTGGACCAGATCGACGCCGTCAATACCACCACCAACAACATGATCTTGAGCACCAGCGAAATGCTCAAGGACCAGACTTCCCGAATCCACCAGCAGGCGTCCAGCTCCGGGGTCAGCGTGGAGACGCTGCAGAAGGCCTTCGACAATGTGTTCGCCACGATGGATGCCATCGACACCTTCCGGTCGGAGGCGGCCAAGAACATGGAGAGCACCGTCGGGGCCCTCGAAGCCAGCGTGCTGAAGGCCAAGCCGTACCTGGAACGCGCGCGGCAGGGCAAGACAGACTAAGTGACGGCAGAAAGCAGCAGGCGGTAACGCAGTGATTGGTAAGTTCATCGGCTCCCTGTTCGGCGGCGCCCCCGTGCCGGGCATCACCGAACAGGCTCCCGAGCCAACGGCCGACGCCGAGATGGCGCAGACCGCCGGATCCCTGGACAACCTGCGCAGCGCCATCCGGCGGGCCGGCGCTGAGCTGCCGACGTCGGTGTCCTCGCAGTTGCGCCAAATCGACGATGTGCTCCGCCCGCTGGTGAGCCATATGGTCGAGCAGGGGGCTTCGATGGAGCAGCAGGTGCTGTTGAATTCCATCGTCTGCAGCTACATCCCGGATCCCCTGCGCACTTATCTGGCGCTCCCGGACAGTGCCAGGACTGAGGAATCCGGGCCGACGCGGCTGCTGGCGGAACAGTTCGCCACGCTCGAGGAAATAGCTCGTGACCTGGCCAACCAGGTGCGGATCGGTGCCATTGCCGAGCTGTCCACCCACGGCCGGTTCCTCGAGGATAAGTTCGCGCCGTCCAGCCTTCGTCTGGAAGGCCGCTGATGGGCAATCTTGTGGCCGGGGCCAACGCCGCGCTGACGGCCGAGAACCCGGGACTGAGCAAGATCCTGGTCGGCTTGGGCTGGCAGTCCATTCCCAGCCGGGGGCCCCAGTCCGAGCCGGTTCCGCTGGCGATCATGTGCGACGCCGGCGGCCGTGCCGTCTCGAACGATCACCTGGTGTTTTTCAACCAGATCGCCAGCCCGGAGGGCTCGGTGGCCTTCGCCGGCACCGAGGACCAGGAGCAGATCGACGTCGACCTGTCCCTGGTGCCGGCCGGCGTCGCCAAGATTACGTTCATTGTCTACGTGGACCCCGATCTCCGCGGGCCAGGCACCTTCTCCGCCATCCGCAACCAGTACATCCGGGTGGCTACCGCACAGAATCAGGAGCTCGTGCGCTTCGATATTCCCCAGTCCCCGCAGGACAACATCACCGCCATGATGTTCGGCGAACTGTACCGCCACCGCGAAGACTGGAAGTTCCGGGCCCTGGGCCAGGGCTACACGACTGGCCTGCGCGGCGTGGCAGCCGACTTCCGGTTCGATGTCTAGGCGATGGCACTGAACAGGTCCAGCACCCGCACGGACATCACGTACCTCAGCCGCCGGGTCAAGCCGGCCGCCCGCGCTGAAACATCCGCCCCGGCAACAGCGCCGCCGTCGTCTCCGGTGTCCCCTGCGGCCGTGACGTCGCTGTCCCTAAGCCGATCGTCCGCGCCCACATCGCCAGCACCAGCCACGTCAGCGGCGACCCCATGGGCCGGAGCCCGGCCTGCAGCCGAGACCCGGCCCACCAGGCTCTTTCCGGCTCCCGGGATCGGCGAGACGAGGCTGCTCAACGCCCAGACACCGATGATCCGCCTCGACCGGCGCCAGTCGGCGATTGGCAGCCTGCTGGTGACGGGGGCAACCTCGGCGGCATGGGAAAGCCCAGAACGCGTGACCGGGGCAATGACCGTGGACGGCGCCGTCTCCGGCACTTCCATCAAGTGCTCGGGAAACCGCCCGCTTGTGGGCTACATGGACGGGACCGCCGTCGTGGCACTTCGGCATATCCGCGAGCTGCGCCGGGCGCTTTTTATCGGACAGCCTTCGGCCCCGCTGACCGTGGAGATCTTCGACGGCGGCACCGGGACGCTGCCCGCGGCCAGCGGGGAGCTCAGATACATCCTGTCCCTGACCGCGATCGATGGAGTCATCGAGCTGCGCGCCGAACCGGTGCCGGCCCGCGCCGACGCCGCCGAGCTCTGGCAGGAATTCGGCTTTTCCATGACCACCAACGCTGCCGCCCGTCGGCAGGGACACTGACGGGACGGCATGCGCCATTTCAGTTTTCTTAGCGACGAGAATGCCTCGCGCCTTTTCCACATCGCTCCGCAGGAGCTGAGCCTGGGCTCGGCGCCAGCGGTGCTGGCCGTGGCCTTGGGCGCCACGCTCTACACTCCGGCGGACCGCCCGAACCTGGCTCAGGATATCCGCAAACAGGCTGCCCGCGGCTGCCTGAGCATGGTGATCTGCCTCGAGGATTCCATCGCCGATGATGCGGTGGACTCTGCAGAGACCAACGTCGTGAACACGCTGACCCGGCTGCATGCCGGTTCCGCCGGGCCGCGCCGCGGGAGCGGCATCGGCAGCGACGACGACAGGAGTGGCGACAGCGGCAGCGACGCTGTCGGCGCCTTCCACTCCGACGAGGGGCCGTTGCTGTTTCTCCGGGTCCGCACGCCGGAACAGATGCTGAGCCTGGCCAGCCGCTGCGGTAAGGCACTGGACCTGCTGGTGGGCTTTGTCATTCCGAAGTTCGAGAATGAGACCGGCCAGGCCCAGCGGTTCCTGGATGCCCTGCATACCATCAACGATTCACGCGGGGGCGGCCGCAGGCTGCGGATCATGCCCATCATGGAATCTCCGCTCGTGATCCACGGCGAGACCCGGGCCAGGACTTTGTCCGGTATCTGCGACGTGCTGCAAGCCAACAAGGAGGATGTCCTGGCCGTCCGCGTGGGCGCCACGGACATGTCCAGTGCTTTCGGCCTGCGCCGCTCCCGGGACCTGACCATCTATGACGTCAAGGTGGTCGCCTCCGTGATCGGGGACATCGTGAATATGCTGGGCCGGCCGGACAACGGATTCGTGATCTCCGGCCCGGTCTGGGAGCACTACAGCAACAGCGAGCGGGTGCTGCGCCCCCTGCTGCGGCGCACTCCCTTCGCCGACGCAAATGAGATGCCGCTGCGCGATCGGATTCTGACGGCCAACCTCGACGGGCTGATCCGCGAAATCGAACTGGACCTGGCCAACGGGCTGCTGGGCAAGACGGTCATCCACCCCACCCATGTCCCGCTGGTCCATGCCATGTGCGTCGTCAGCCACGAGGAATACGTGGACGCGCTGGAGATCGCCGGCAAGAACGGCGGCGGCGCCTCGGCCTCGCCGTACGGCAACAAGATGAATGAGATGAAGCCCCATCAGGCCTGGGCCGGCCAGACGCTGCTGCGTGCCGCAGCGTTTGGTGTTGCCGCCGAGAACATCACTTACGTTGACCTTCTGGAAGCGAGCATGAATTGAGCCAGGACATCTGGACCGGCGGTTTTGTGCGGGACGCCCTCGGCGTCGGCATCACGACGGACCACTCCGCGAGCCTGCTGCCGGTCGAGGACCTCGTGGGACTGGCACTGCGCCGCAACCCCAAGCGGGCCCACCTGCTGGTGTCCCGGGTGCTCGGCAAACACGTCCCCTCTGAACCCGGGCTGGTCATAGCCGCCGGTGAGTTGCTGGGAGTGCTCGTCGGCGAGGCTCTGTCCGATACCCCGGAATCCGTATCCGTCACTCCGACCATTGCGGCCGGGCTCGCCGCGCTCCTGCGCGGGGAAACGCACGACGGCGGCCGGCGGGCCGCGTTGCAGAGCCTCCGTCTGCAGCTCGCCGGGTTGAAGACCCGCAACCCGCAGATCATTACCATCGGCTACGCGGAGACGGCCACCGGCCTGGGACGGCTTGTGGCTGACACGATCGGCTCGTATTACATCCATTCCTCCCGGCACGCCCCGGCGGGCGCCGCCGCCTACGGGTCCTTCGAGGAATCACATTCGCACGCCACCTCACACCGGCTGCTCCCCACGGATCCGCGGCGCCTGAACGCCCCTGAACCGGTGGTGCTGGTCGACGACGAACTCAGCACCGGGGCCACGATCATCAACACCATCACCGAACTCCACGCCTTGGCTCCCCATCCCAGCTACACGGTGGCTGCGCTCGTGGACCTGCGGACACCGGGGGACCGGGCCCGGTTCGACGAACTCGCGGAGCGGCTCGGGACCCGCATCCGGGTGGTGGCTCTGGGCACGGGGCAGATCACCCTGGGCGCGGACATTCTCCAGCGTGCCGATGAGGTGGTGGCCGCACTGCCGCAGGCGCCGGCAACCCCGGATTGGGCACCCGGAACGGTGACCTTCCTCAGGCCCGGGACGGTCGGCGCAGCTGTCCGCAGCGACCGGTTCGGCAACGGCGGTTCCCCCGCCGCGGCTACGCTGGCCGACGTCGGGGAGTCGATCCACCGGGCCCTTCCGCAGGCGGCCGGCGCGGAGTCCGTGCTGGTCCTGGGCAGCGAGGAGTTCATCCACGTGCCCCTGGCCGTGGCCGATGCACTGGACCGGCTGAATCCGGACCGCGGCGTCCGGTTCTCCACTACCACCCGATCCCCGATCGTCGCCCTGGACCGCCCGGATTACGCCATCACGGGCACGGTGCGGTTCGCCAGCCATGACGTCACCGTGGACGGCCCCGGTGTGCGCTTCGCCCACAATGTTTCCTCCGTCGGCCGCAGATTCGGCACGATCGTCCTGATGCCCGAACCCGGGACCCCCGCGGAGGTCCTCTCGGGTCCCGGCAGCGTGACGGAGGCGCTTGTCGCCGTGTGCAGCGCGGTCGTGGTCGTCCTCCTGCCCGCCTCACCCGTCCTCCCGGCGCCGCTGGCCGGACCGGCGTTCGGTTCCTACGCACCGGAGGAAGTCACCTGGTTGCTCCAGGACATCGGTGATGCCGCGCTGGAAGCGCCCGCGGCCGATCGTGAAGCCGCGATGCAATCGGGCGGGGCGAGCTATGCAGAGTCCCTGCCGATCGAATATTCGCCCTCGCAGCAGTACCAGCAGCTGTACCGGGACGCCTTGAAACGCTCCGCCGCGCGCGTCGCGCAGGCCGTGGGCACCGTGACCGAGATGGCGCTGGCCGCGCGCCGGAACCGGCCTGTGTTGGTTTCCCTGGCCAGGGCCGGCACACCGGTCGGCATCCTGATGCGCCGCTGGGCCCAGCAGATCCACGGCATCGACCTTCCCCACTACACGATGAGCATCGTGCGCGGCGTCGGGCCGGACCAGACGGCCCTGCGATACCTGGCCGCCCACCATGACCCGGAGCAGATCCTCTTTGTGGACGGCTGGACCGGAAAGGGCGCGATCACCCGCGAGCTCTCGGCCGGCCTCGACCGCTTCGCCGAAACCGGCGGTGTTGCCTTCCCCAAGGACCTCGCCGTGCTCGCCGATCCCGGGCACTGCGCCGCCATGTACGGCACGCGCGAGGACTACCTCATACCCTCCGCCTGCCTGAACTCGACGGTGTCCGGGCTCGTGTCCCGCACGGTCTTCAACACGGAGTTCATCGGCCCCGACGACTTCCACGGGGCCAAGTTTTACCACCAGCTGCGCGGTGACGACGTCTCGCGGGAGTTCTTGGCCGCCGTCTCTGGCCATTTCCCAACCGTCGAATCGTTCGCCCGGGCAGAAGCCGGGGCGCTGCTGGCCGCGGACCGGACGCCCACCTGGGCCGGCAGGCTCGCCGTGGAAAGCCTCGGCCGGGAACACGGGATCGACGACCTGAACCTCATCAAACCCGGAGTCGGCGAGACAACACGCGTGCTGCTGCGCAGGGTGCCGTGGAAGATCCTGGTGCGTCCTGATGCCGCGCCCGAGATAGCCCACATCCTGCTGCTGGCTCAGCAGCGCGATGTACCGGTGCTGGAGGTGCCGCACCTGCCCTTCAGCTGCGTGGGGCTCATCGATCCGACGTTCAGCGGGGTATCCGGCGCTGATGGAGTCACTGCGGCGGCCGCCCTGTGAATTCCGTCCTGCTGGCCTCGGACCTTGACCGGACCCTCATCTACTCCGCGAAGGCCTTCTTTCTGGACGTCCCCGACCACCTGGCACCGGACATGGTGGTTGCGGAGCTCCACGAGGGGGTGCCGATCTCGTTTATGACCCGCACCGCCGAGCGGCTGCTGCTCGAACTGACCCGGACAACCATCTTCGTCCCAGTGACCACCCGGACCGAGGCCCAGTACCGGCGGGTCCGGCTGCCCGGTGCCGTGCCTGAATACGCGGTCACCACCAACGGCGGTGTCCTGCTCAAGAACGGCGAGCCGGACATCGAGTGGCAGACCACAGTCGGGCAACGGGTCTCGGAGGGCTCGGCGCCGCTGGCCGTCATCGAGGAATTTTTGTCCCGGGAGGCCTACCGGTCCTGGATTCTCCGGCTGCGCCAGGCCGAAGAGCTCTTCCTCTACGCCATCGTGGACCGGGAGCTCATGCCCGCGGAATTCGTGCGGGAGCTGGACGCATGGTGTGCCTCGCTCGGCTGGACGGTGTCCGTCCAGGGCCGCAAGCTCTACTGTGTGCCGCACGCGGTGACGAAGAACAGCGCCGTCGCAGAAGTCGCCCGGCGGACTGGGGCCTCCCGGGTGATCGCCGCCGGGGATTCGCTGCTGGACGGGCCGATGCTGGCCGAAGCTGACGTCGCCTTCCGTCCCTCCCACGGAGAACTCGCCGACGTCGACTTCCGCAGGGATCACCTGCGCGTCACCGATGCCCGCGGCATCCTGGCAGGCGAAGAAATCTCCCGACGCATACATGCGCTGGTCCAGCGCTGAGCACACGTCTACAGGCGGCCACCTGCCCAGCCTTGGCCTGACCAGGAACTCGGCCGTGATGTACGGGCCCAAGGGCCTGCGCTTCAATGCAGTGGACCCCGGCCCCACCATCACCAACATCAACGGGGCCATCCTTGCGTCCGACGGCAGGAGGTCCCGCCGTCGTCCGCTCGCCTTTGTAAATCCTCATTGTGGTGGGCGCCCAACAGGGCCACCATGTTCGTATGGACGCTGAAACACCGAAGGCGGCGGAGCTGAACCTTCCCCAGGCCTTCCTCCTTCTGGCAACGAACGACATGAACGGCAAACCTGAAGTGCCGGTGTTCGCACTCAGGACCACTGTGGCAGGTGCAATACTGGCCGAGCTGGACCTGATCGGTGCGATCGAGCTGCAGGGGAAGCGCGTCAGGGCCACCGGAGACGCCCCGCAAACGGATTTCCAGCGCGAGCTGGAAGTCATCCGTGGCAAATCCCGGCCCCACACTCCCAAGGGGTGGGTGGGTATGCTGGAGGGCCGCGCCGTCGTGCAGCGTGTCTACGAGGGCATGGCGTCACTGGGCATCGTGGAACATGTCGGCGAAAAGCACCTGGGCCGGTTCCGGGCCGTGCGGTACCCGGAGAAGGACCACGCTCCGGAGGCGGCGCTCCTGGAAAAGATCCAGGCCGCCCTCAGCGGCCCGCCGTCCGATCTCGAGGCGCCTGATTCCACGGCGTCCGACGCCGGGACGGCCGATGTGAGGACGACTGATGCCAAGGTGCCTGCTGCCAAGCCTGATTCGAAGGCGCCCGATGCCAGGATCATCGTGCTGATCGCCCTGCTTCAGGCGGCCGGAATGCTCGGCAAGCTCTTCCCGGCGGCAGATCTGACCCGGGCAACTGAGCTGTCGAAGGACTATTGGCCGTCCCGCGCGGTGGAGGACGAACTTCGGATGATCAGACTGGCGGAGCAAGAAGCCGCAAACCTGTGATGCTTCCCGAAACCGCTAGGCATGGGAGTCGCCGGCCGGCGTAGACTCCAGCAGCCCGCCGTGGGCCTGACCAAGAGTTCGGCCGTTATGTTCGGGCCGAAGGGCCTGCGCTTCAACGCCGTGGCTCCCGGCCCCACCATCACCAACATCGTGGCCAACTGGGGGATCCCAGCTCGCGGCCGAACGCCTCGGACCGCTGATGCAGGCCACCGTCCCCACGCCCGCCACCGCGGCGCAGCTCGCCGCCTCCATCGCCTGCATCCTCAGCGACGACCGCACCAACGTCAACGGAGCCATCCTGGCGTGCGACGGCGGCTGGTCGGCGCTGTAGGGGAGCGGCACCAAAAGCAAGCGGACGACGGCGGGACGTCCCGCCGTCGTCCGCTTTCCCCATCTACGCCCGTAGTTCACGCGCCACCCGTGACGCAGGAAGGCCGGGAGCGGGAGGGGCACCCATTTGTGGAACTCAACAGATGCTTGACTGCGGGGTTTCACGCTCAGATAATGCAACTTAGGGTCCCGACTGCCCATCCCGAGGCCCATTTAGGGAGTGCGCCATGCGTCCTGGCTTCCGGATTATCGTGGCGACGTTGCTCGCGTTGGCGACAGTAGGCGCCATCTATTTGTTCACCAGCGTGGACTCACTTGAGACAGGCCAGCGGCCCCAACCCCTCATAACGGACTCACAGCCAACGACGCCGACCCCTTCTCCGACACCGACTCCCGCGCCGACACCCACTGACTCGATCTTGCTGCCAGTGGTCGAGAACGCTGGGTTTTCAGGGTCAGGGGACATTTCGGATGACTCTGCCATCTGGGTTGACCTGGCGAATCCCGCCAACAGCGTAGTGGTTGCTGATAACAAGGCGACTTCCGGTGGTGGCATTGGTGTGTTCGGGATGGACGGCAGCTTGATACACTTCCGGGGCGACGGGATGATCGGCAACGTTGACCTGAGGCCCGGGTTCTCATTATCGGGGCAATCAATTGTGCTGGTCGGGGCGAATAACCGGACGAACAACACCCTGGCGTTGTGGTCGTTGGATACAACCAGCAGAACGCTCACGCCGGTCACTGCCCGCAGCATTCCCACGTTCGCGCCGAACTACGGTTTCTGCATGTACCGCAGCGTTAGCGGCAGGTTCTATGCCTTTGTCACACCCAACGGCCCGGGTACGGTCCAGCAATTCGAATTGATTGACAACGGCGCGGGCAAGGTTGACGCCGTCCCCGTCCGATCGCTGCCGATCAGCAGTATCACGGAGAGCTGTGTGGCTGATGACGAACTCGGCCACCTGTATGTCGGCCAGGAGGACGCGGCCATTTGGAAGTACGGCGCCGAACCCGGCGCTGGAGCTGGCCGACTGTCCGTTGACGCTGCGGGAGCAGGGCGCCTCGTGGCCGACATCGAGGGGATGAGCATCGTTTATGGCGCAAACGGTTCCGGATATCTCTTCGTGTCCAGCCAAGGCGACTCCAGCATAGCCATCTACGACCGCGCGGGAAACAACCCGTTCATCAGGAAATTCAAAGTCGGCGCCAACGGGACAATCGACGCCGTGACGGGCACAGATGGCATCGATGTGACCAGCCTGAACGCGGGGCCGCAGTTCGAACAGGGGCTTCTAGTAGTCCATGACGAAACCAACCCCGGCGGCGCCACCTCGAATCTGAAATTCGTTCCGCTGAGTGCCGTCCTTGGGTGACATTCGCCCTGATGGGCACACCGACGCTATGAACGCCGACGCCCACAAGATTCAGCGCATCTATCTCACGTTGACGCTAGCCAACTGGGGATCCCGGTTCGCGGCCGAACGCCTCGGCCCGCTGACGCAAGCCACCGTCCCCACGCCCGCCACCGCGGCCCAGCTCGCCGCCTCCGTCACCTTCCTGCTCAGCGACGACGGCACCAACGTCAACGGCGCCATCCTCGCGTCCGACGGCGGCTGGTCGGCGCTCTAAGGGAGCGGCACCAAACGCAAACGGACGACGGCGGCGGGAGGCCCCGCCGTCGTCCGTAACTGGCCGGCAGGAGGGTTAGAGGTCCAGCACCAGGACGGGGCACGTGGCGCGGGAGACGCAGACCATCATGCAGCTGTTTTCGGCTTTTTCTTGGTGGGTGAGGACGGAGTCGCGGTGGTCGACCGTTCCCTCGACAATGGGGGTTTCGCAGGTGCCGCAGGTTCCTTCGCCGCAGGAGGAAAGGATGCGTGTGCCAGCCTCTTCGAGTACACGGAGGACGGATTTATCCGCCGGGACGGTCAGCCGCACGCCGCTCGCTGCCAGTTCGATTTCGAACGCCACATCCTGCGCGGTGTCCACCTTCTTGGCCGTGAACCGTTCCAGGTGCAGGGACCCGGAGGGCCATTTCTCGGCACAGATTGCCTCGACGGCGGCCAGGAGCGGCTCCGGACCGCAGGCGTAGACGGCCGTGCGGCGGTCCGGTGAGCCCAGGGCCGTGTGCAGATCGATGATCCCTTTCTGGTCCTGGGGCCACAGCGTGGTTCGGGTGCCGTGGGCTATTAGCTCATCCCTGAAGGCCATGGAGGAAAGTGTCCGGCCCCCGTAGACGAGGGTCCAGGGCTTCCCCTGCTCCTGTACCTCACGGATCATCGCGGCAATGGGGGTGATTCCGATACCACCGGCGACGAACAGGTAGCCGGGGGCTTCGACGAGCCGGAAGTGGTTCCGCGGACCGCGGACAGTCACCGCATCGCCGGCGGCCAGCAACTCGTGAACGAACTGCGAGCCGCCGCGGCTGTTGGGCGCATTGAGGACACCAACGACGTAGCTGCTCCGATCTGCCGGATCGCCGCAGAGGGAGTACTGCCGCGTCAGGCCGTTCGAAAGAACCAGGTCGATGTGGGCGCCGGGACGCCACGGCGGAAGGTCTTCGCCGTCCTGGTGCTGGAGGGTGAGGAGTACGACGTCGTCGGCTGCGTGGGTTTTCGCAGCGACGCGGGCAACGAAATGGGCCTCTTCGAGGGTGAGGTCCGAAATTGGCCCGGAGATGGTCTCTGTTTTGCTCATGGTCCTGCTCTCAATCTGAAAGTCGTCGCGTGGGATGCGGTGCGGGGAAGTGTGTTCTAGTACTGCGTGAGTGACAGGCGGCTGAGCCGCCCGCCGATGAACCACTCGGTGACGTAGAGCCAGTGACCGTCGACAGCGATTCCGTGGGGGCTGTTGAAGAACCCCGGGTCCACAACCGGTCCGTCCAGGCCCTCGGGAGTGCTGCGGTTGGGCCAGGCATCGTCCTCGTTCGACCGGGGCCGGGCCCGTTCCAGGACGCGGGTGAATGCATCGCCGTCGAACCTCGCGACTCCGCCGAAGAGTTCGGTGACGTAGATCCGGTCCCCGACGAGAACGAGCGAGGACGGGCTGTCCAGGACGCCTTCGCCCAGGATCCGCGACTGCATTCCGTTCCGGTCCATGACTACGATTCTGCGGTTGGCGCGGTCCGCCACATAGATTTCGAGGTGCCCGTGGTCAGTCCGCAGGAGTATCCCGTGGGGGCAGGCGAAGGCGGTGCCTGTTTCAGCGCCGTCTCGCGTACCGAGGTAGTGGCCCGAGGCGTCGAAACGGTGCACCAGGCTGGCGCCGTACCCGTCGGCTACCCAGATGTCACCGCTACCGGTGTATCGGGAATCGTCGATAGCGATCGACGTCGGACGCCATTGCTCCGTGGCGTATTCCGGCAGTGGCGGGCATTCCAGTTCGAGGAGGACGCTTCCGTCCCTGTTCAGGATCACTGCGCGCCCGGGCGAGAAGTGATCGGCGTAGGCCGACGCATTGGCGGGATCTTCGACGAAGCGGTGCCCGGGGTCGGCCACCGCGATGACTTCCTCGCCGTCGCGTTCGCAGGTGAAAATGCTGTGCATTTCGGTCAGGGACGTTGGGATGGTTTCGGCGCCACCTGAAGGGTCGATAACCAACAGGTCGCGGCCCTCCGGGTGGGCGCAGAGGATTCTGCCGTCGCTGAGGACGGCGACACCGGAGTGCATCCAGCCGCGTGACTGTGGCAGCAGGCCGGAGAGGTCCTCCCAGCCGTTGACCTCAGTCAAGGAACTTCACCGGAAGCTTTGCGAAGCCGCGGACCATTTGCTTTGCCCAGCGCTCCGGCAACCCGACGACGCGGATCTCAGGGCCTTCGAGGAGAGTCTCCACGAGGACGCGTCCGGCAAGCCTGGCCAGGGGTGCGCCCAGGCAGGCGTGGATGCCGTCGCCGAAGGTCATGATGCGGTTCTCCGGCGTCAGCTCGCGGCGGATATCAAAGAAGTCCGGGTTCTGGAAGACCCGGTCGTCCCGGTTGGCGGAGCCCAGCAGGAACATCACACGGGAGTCCGCCGGTATGGTCACGCCGGCGATGGTGATCTCGGCGGTGGTCTGCCGGCAGAGGTTCTGGCCGGGGGTGTCGAAACGGAGTGTCTCCTCCACAAAGGCGGGAATGGCGGCCGGGTCCTCCGCTAGGCAGCGCTGGAAGGCCGGGAACTTGTCCAGGGTGGCCACGAGGTTGGTGATGAGGGCGGCGGGCGCGTCGATGGCTGCCGACAGAATCAGATGGGCGAGGCCCACCTGTTCATCCGGCTGCACCTTGCCGGCGTGCATGCCAGCAATGATCTGGGTGATGGCATCCGACCCTGTGGCGGTGCCGCCGGCTTCGACCTCTTCGCTCCGCTTCCCAAATACTTCCGCGATGTGCTCTTCGGCTTCCTGATTGGAGACGGCGGCGTCGTCCGGCACGCCGAACTCGCCGACCGTCCGCACCATGGAGCGCAGGAGATGTTCCTGTAGCATTCCGCTGTCCTCGGCGGCCATGCCAATCATTTTCGTCGCCGCACCGATCGCCAACGGAAGCGCCACCTCAGTGGCAAAATCACCGCCCCCGTTCTCACGGAGTTCCGTGATCAGGTGGCGGGCCAGTTCCCTGATGCCGTCTTCCTTGGCCAGTATCTCGCGACCGACAAAGACGCGACGGACGGCCGATCGCAGAGAGGTGTGCCGGGGAGCGTCGACCATGATCAGGTTGCCCGCCCCATAGGACGCATGGGTACCGTCCATGTCATTGCCCAGGGCGCTGGAAAGCTGCTCGTGGTTTCGCAGGCCTGCCTGGACATCGGTGTAACGCGAGACGACGTACAGGTCGCGGCGCTCGTTGTAGTAGACCGGAGCCTTGTCCCGCAGGATTTTGTACAGCTCATAGGGATGGTCATAAGCGGCGTAGGAGAGCGGATCGTAGAAGACTCCGGGATCTGTCTCCAGGCCGGGATTCGGGCCAATCCTGGGCGCCGTAGCAGGGTCCTGCGTATGTGCTTCTTCGCCGGCGAGTGTGGTGCCGTTGAACGGGCATTGCTGGATGTCGGTGGTGTTCGGATCAGTGGCTAGCGACATTGGTAGGCCCTGCTTTCGTGGGTTTGCGTGGATGAGGGAACGAGACCTCAGCCGTGTGAGGAAGGGGGATCTGAGCGGGATTTCCTAAAGACTAGCACGTGCCAGTTTTTCGTCAAGGGATGTCCTGACAAACCCGGCGGAGAGCCATCTACCCTCCGCGTATAGGATGTCCAAGTGATCTCTAAACGGCCGACCATGATGGACGTCGCCACTCGCGTCGGCGTTTCACGGCAGCTTGTGGGGCTCGCCTTCCGCAATGAGGCCGGCGTCAGTTCCTCGACGAAGGAACGCATCTTTGAGGCGGCTTCCGAGCTTGGATACAGCCCGGACATCGCGGCGCGGTCACTTCGCCGGCGGAGCAGTAACTACATCGGCGTGCTCTTCAATCCCGCCCACTCATCCGCGGACGACATTGTCGAAGCCCTCTATGCGGCGGCCCATGAGCGTGGCTACAACCTGATTCTCGGTGCCTTGACGGCGATGCGGGACGAGCGGGATGCCATCACGGAACTGCTCGGGTTCCGCACTGAGTCCGTCATTCTGATTTCGCCGGAAACGCCTGTGAACGAGCTGCGGAAACTGGCAAAGAGACTGCCGGTGGTCAGCATCGGCAGACCACTGCCGCAGGGTGTCTGCAGTGCTGTCCGGTCAGACGGGCAATGGGGGATCTCGGCGGCCGTGGACCATTTGGTGGAACTAGGGCACCGGGATATTGCCTACGTGCTGACGCGGTCACTTCCCGAATTCGCTGCCCGCCACCAGGGGTATGTGACAGCAATGGACAGGCATGGACTGCCCTCGCGGGTCCGGGAGATTGGCGGGGACTTCACCGAGGAATCCGGTGCCAGCGCCGCCGAGTCGCTTCTCGCGGAGCCTGTCATGCCCACCGCGGTGGTCTGCTCCAACGACCACGCTGCCATGGGCCTGATCCATAGGCTTCTGCGTGCCGGATTGCGGGTGCCCGAGGATATTTCGGTCACGGGCTATGATGACAGCCGCATCGCCAGGCTGTCGTTCCTTGACCTGACGAGCGTCCGCCAGGATCCCGCGGAAATGAGCACGGCAGCCGTTGAGGCCGCCGTTCAAATGATGTCAGACCAGGAGTCAGCGCCCCAGGAACGCATGATCGTTCCCACGCTGGTCATCCGGGGAAGTACCGGCCAGCCCCGGTCAGGGGCGCAACTGCACCCCAGGTGAGCCGGCGCTGACGTCGACGTCCCGGCGCAGCTTCTCACGCGGGAGGTGTATGCCCGCATCCGAAATCCTCACCGTGTGCCCTGCGTCACAAACTAGCACGAGACAGTTTTTATTGAAAAGGTCTTGCACGTGCCAGTAATTGGGCGTAAGAATGTCCTGACAATAAGTCGAAGATCGGCACTCCCAAGGAGCATCAGTTCTGGATGGAGGCAGGCTTCGGCACCTATGAGAAGGACACGACGAAGTGAAACCTATTTCTACGTTCAAGCGAGGACTCGGCGTAATTGCCATGGCGGGCGTGGCAACGCTGGCACTGGCAGGCTGCACCGCAACGTCCAATGCATCATCAACCACCGGCCTGGCCGACAAGTTCGGCAGCCGCGCCGAAAACCGCAGTGTGTACTTCCTGACGTACTACAACCCTGCCGGCGACGCATTCTGGGCCCAGATCCTCAAGGGCGCGGAAGACGCCTCCACTCTCGGTGGCCTGCAGTTGACGCACCAGACCGCCGATGCCGATCCGGACAAAATGGTGGACCTCGTGGCAACAGCCACCGCGTCCAAGCCCGCCGTCATCGTGATGCCGTTCAACGAAGGCGAGAAGTGGGTCAAGGTGGCGTGTGACGCCTCGAAGGCAGGCATCAAGGTGGTCGCCTACAACGTGCCGGCACCCGAGAGTGCCGCCGACTGCGTCAGCGGTTTCGTGGGCCAGGACTTCTTCGAGGTGGGCACGCTCGTTGGCGAGCGTCTGGCTGCGGAGGCCAAGCTGGGCGCCGGCGACAAGGTCCTCTTCCCGGCGGAAGAGCCCGAGCAGAACTACGCCATCCAGCGGGGCGGCGGCGTGCAGAAAGCGCTCGACAAGGTGGGTGCGAAGGGCGAGTACCTCCGGACCTCCGCGTCCGATGAGGAAGCTCTGAACTCCCTTACCTCATGGCTCATCGCCAACAAGGACGTCAAGGCGGTGGCGCCTCTGGGAGGCACCCCGCACCGCAACATCCTGGCTGCCATGGAGGCAGCCGGCGTGAAGGTTCCTATCGTCGGCTTTGACACCTCCCCCCAGGTTATCGACGGCATCAAGGCCGGGGACATCATCGCCACGGCTGACCAGCAGGGCTTCGTCCAGGGATTCCAGTCGCTGATGCAGAGCGCCCTTGCCATCGACTTCGGCCTGGCACCGGCGAACATCAACTCCGGCGGCGTCTCCCTCATCGACAAGACAAACGTGCAAAACCTCGAGGCACCGGACCTCCAGGGCGTCCGCTGGTAACTGCGTCATAAGGGGGACGGGGCGGCGGCAACGCCCCCGTCCCGTCCCCCGTCCGGGACTCAGTGCCCACCTCTTCCATTCCGCGGCATCGACGCCGCTGCCATCGAAAGTTCAGGTCATGTCACCACAAGACACAGGCACCGACCAACACGTCCTCACGGCGCCGTTGGAAACAGGGGCCATCACCAAAATACGCCGTCTTGCCGATAACCAACCAGTCACAACAGCCGAGAAATTCAAGGACTACATCCGCTACACACGTGGCCGCGGAGCCCTCGAAATCGGCGCGATCCTGGCGGTCGTCATCATCGGCTTCGTCATCGCCAGCATCGCCAGCCCCGCCTTCCCGTTCCTGTCGTCCAACAACCTCTCGGGCGTCATTTCCCAGAGCATTCCGGTATTGGCCATCCTGGCCATCGGAGTCGGGATCCTGATGATCGCCGGCGAATTCGACCTCTCCCTGGGCGCGAGCATCGGGTTCTCTTCCATCACGTTCATTCACGTCTCCAACTCGTTCGGCTGGGGCTGGGGGGTCCTGGCCGCAATCGCTGCGGCCACCGGTATTGCCCTGATCAACGGACTGATCGTGGTCATCACCGGCATCCCGTCCTTCATCGCCACTCTGGGCATGGCGTTCTTCTGGACCGGCGCCAGCATCTTCATCAACGGCACCGCGCCGGCACTGCTGCGCAAGGGCAAAGACGAAGCACTCGTCACACTCTTCGCCGGCGATTTCGGCTTCTTCCGCTCGCAGCTGGTCTGGATGATCGTGGTGGGAGTAGTGGCGTGGTTCTTCCTGCACCGCCACAAGCTCGGCAACCACATCTTCGCCGTCGGCGGCAACGCATCGGCCGCCAGGGCGATCTCCATCAACCCGCTCAAGGTCAAGCTTCTCTCCTACGCCCTTTTCGGAGCGATGGTGGGCCTGGCGAGCATCCTGATCTCGGTCCGGACCTCCTCCATGCAGCCCGGGTCCACTGAGGATTACACCCTGATGGCGATTGCCGCTGCCGTGGTGGGCGGAACCTCTCTTCTCGGAGGACGGGGAACCATCATCGGCATGATTGTCGGCGCAGCGCTGATCCGCATCATCGAAAACGGCCTGATCCTGGGCAAGGCGCCCGGCTTCTACATCCAGCTCTTCGTCGGCCTGATCATCGTGGTCGCCGCTATCTTCAACAAGCTCATGGAAGGCAAAGCATCATGACCATCAACGAGGACTACCTGCTCCGGATTGAGGGCATCACCAAGAAGTACGGCGTCAACACCGTCCTGGACGACGTGTCTTTCGACATCGGAAAAGGCGAGGTTGTGGGCCTCCTTGGCGACAACGGTGCCGGCAAGTCGACCCTGGTCAAGATCATGTCAGGCGTGGTCCCAGCCACCGCAGGCGACTTCTCCTGGGACGGCACCAAGCACCCGCACGTGAACAGGGCCCTGACCGAGAGCCTGGGCATCGAAACGATCTTCCAGGACTCGGCACTGGTCCCGCAGATGTCGATTAGCCGCAACATCTTCATGGGCCGTGAGATCACGAACCGCCTTGGTTTAATGAAGATCAAGGAGATGGACGCCATTACCTCCGAAATCCTGGACTCCGTGGTGACCATTGAGGGCATCAAGAGCTCCAAGCAGCTTGTCTCGTCGCTGTCCGGAGGTCAGGCGCAAGCGGTGGCCATTGCCCGGGCCGTCCACTTCAAGCGCAGCCTCCTGATCCTTGACGAGCCTACGTCCGCGCTCGCGGTGCGCGCCACCGAAGCATTGCTGGACTACCTGCGGGCACTGAAGGCCGACGGAATCAGCTCCGTGCTGGTCACCCACAACCTCCACCACGCCTTCGAAGTCTGCGATCGGCACATCGTCATGAACCACGGGCGCAAGATCCTCGACGTTCGCCGCGAAGACACGAGCGTCGAAGAACTGACTGCCGCCGTCGTCGAAGGTGAACTTGGCATCCGCCGATACCGTGAGAACGCCACCGCGGCCTGACCCGACAAGCCGGTGATCACGGGACCCGGCACCCGCCTCGGAAGAGGTTCCTCGGCGACGGCCCTGCCCCTGGTGCGGCAGGGCCGTCGAGTCGAGCAGACGTCACGGTTTCTCCCCGCCAACGGACGTCCGCCGGCTTCCTGCCCCTACCCGTTCGCGACGTCATTCCGGAGGACCACAATGCTGCAGGATCACATCGTCTTGCCCGAGGACCTTTTCGTGGATGTCGACCGCAGAGGTCCCGTTCCCCTCTACTTCCAGGTCTCGTCCTGCATTGAGCAGGCAATTCTCACCGGCCACCTGCCCGCCGGTGCGCGCCTGGAGAACGAGATGGTTCTGGGGCGACGGCTGGGCCTCTCACGGCCAACCATCCGCCACGCGATCCAGGAGCTCGTCGACAAAGGGCTCCTGGTGAAAAGCCGGGGAATCGGCACCCAGGTTGTCCACGGCCAGCTCACCCGGGATGTGGCACTGTCCAGCCTCTTTGAAGACCTGTCCAGGATTGGCAAGCGCCCGAGTTCAAGCGTTCTGACGCACGAACTCGTAACAGCCCCTCCGCACGTTGCCGAAGCCCTCGACACGGGACCTGGCGCGAAGGTCTTCCACCTTCGCAGGGTTCGGCTCGCCGGCGGAGTTCCGTTTGCCATACTCGAGAACTATCTGCCGGAAAGGTTCGCAGCCTTGTCCCCCGGGCAGCTGGAGCAAGGCAGCCTCTACCGGCTGATGCGAGCCCGCGGCGCAACCATGCGGGTGGCCAAGCAGAACATCGGCGCCCGTACAGCCGAGCCAGACGAGGAGCGGCTCCTTGAGATGCCTCCCGGAGCTCCCGTCCTTACCGTCAACCGCCGGGTCTATGACAGCCTCGGGAAGGCTGTCGACATCGGCCGCCATTCCTACCGTCCGGACCTGTACTCCTTCGACATCACACTGGTCGACAAGTAGCCGGGTTAGGAAGAACGACCAGCCCATCGGCGACGAGCCTGCCTTCGTGGATGACGGTGCGGTCGGCGCTGCGGTCCATGACGGTGCTCGTGATGGTCTCGCCGTCAACCAGGACGATGTCGGCCCGGTCTCCGGGAGCCAGCCCCGGCCGGTCGTCGGGACTGGTGAGGCGCTGGACGGTGCGGTCCATGATGGACGCGCCTCCAATGGTGGCGATCGCCGCACAGTGCTCGATCAGCCGGTCCTTGCGCAGCCGGTGTGTGAACGCCAACTGCCACGTGCGGTCGAGCATGTCGCAATTGCCGTATGGGCTCCAGTAGTCCCTCTGCCCGTCCTCGCCCAAACCGACACGGATCCCCGCCTCCGTCATCCGGGTGAGGTCGAATTGCGTGCCGCCGCTTGCGGGGGCGACCGTCGCCCAGGCAACGTCGAGTTCCGCCATCTGCTCCACGAGCCGGGCGGTCACGTCGGGGTGGACATTGGCCAGATCGTAAGCGTGGGACAGCGAGACGCGTCCCTCCATACCCAGCGCGCGGGTGCGTTCGAAGACAAGTTCCGCGCTGAACACCCCCAGGTGGCCTGGCTCGTGCAGATGAATGTCGACGTCGACGCCGTACTTCTCAGCCAGACCGAACACGATGTCCAGATGGCGAACCGGGTCTCGGTCCAGCTGGCAGGGATCAATACCGCCGATGGTCGTCGCACCCGCGCGGAGGGCGGCCTCGAGGAGCGGGACAGTGCCGTCCTCGAGCAGGAGGCCTGCCTGGGGGAAAGCCATGACTTCTACATCGGCGGCGTAGGCGAAGTGCTCCTTCGCGGCCATGACCGCCTCGAAGCGCTCAAGCTTGCAGTCCACGTCGATCTGGGCGTAGGAACGAACGCGGGTGGTGCCCCGCGCAATCATTCGTTCCAGCGTTCCCGCCACTACATCCCCGTAGGGGATGGGGGTGTCGCGCCAGTTTTCCCGGTCGTTGCACATCATGTTCCACACACCGGGCGAGGCTGTGTGCTCCCGGAACGGCAGCCCGATCCGGGTCGAGTCGAGATGGACGTGCACGTCGGTGAACGCGGGCACGGCGATCCGGCCCCGTCCGTCGACTGCGCCGCCGGCGGCGTCTGCGACCACGACGGCGGTCCCCGCGGGGTGAACGGCCACGATCCGCCCCTGCAGAACTTCTAGGTCTACGGCGTCCCCGCCCCAGGGGCGGACGTTGGTAATGAGCATTGTTCATTCCTTTCGGCTGGGCCAAGAGTGACGGCCGGGGAGGCGCCGATCCCGCAGGACCGGCGCCTCCCCTGCCGCAGCATGTACTAGAAGCAGCATGTACTAGAAGTGGAAGGCAACCTGCGCGATGACTGCTGCGGCGACGAAACTCGCCGTGAACGTCATCAGGGCGACGATGACGATCTTCCAGCTCAGTGAGCGCAGGGCCTTGACGTCGCGGCCGAGCGACATGCCGATCAGGGCGATCATGGGCAGGCCGGCAAAGAGGACGTTGATG
Source organism: Pseudarthrobacter cellobiosi (assembly GCF_023913815.1). Taxonomy (NCBI): domain Bacteria; kingdom Bacillati; phylum Actinomycetota; class Actinomycetes; order Micrococcales; family Micrococcaceae; genus Pseudarthrobacter; species Pseudarthrobacter cellobiosi. Next base: position 84,783 of record NZ_JAMXBK010000026.1, on the reverse strand, counting down.
TGCTGCGTGGTGGAGGCGACGAAGGGGCCGATGGGTAGGAACGTCGCCGAGGCAAGGGTGGCCAGAGCCAGGACCCAGATGCTGGACGGAACCACCGGGACGAGCTTCGCGAGCACAAGCGCGACGGCGGTGAGGGCCAGGAGGATGAGGACGCCGACGGCATCCAGCGGCAGCACGGAACCGGTGCCCAGGGCGTTAAGCAGGAAGCCGGCCACACCGGTCGCGGCGAACGCGACGAGCCACGTCTTGGGCGTCCGTACGACAGTGGGGTCCTCTTCGATGCCGTTGACGTCCACGGTGTCGATGCCCGGTGCCTCACCGGACTCGAGCACTGGGCCGCCCTGGCGTGCCGGGCCTGAGCTGACCGCTTGGGTTCCAGCAGCAGCGCCAATGAGGGCGCCGCGCCGGACACGGCGGCCAAGGTCGTCCCGCCCGAAAATGCGGGACCACATCTTGTAGAGCTTCTGGCACATCGGCAGCGCGATAAAGACACCTGCGTAGAACCCGACGATGTTGGTGACGAGGTTGGACAGTGCGGCGAGGGCCATGATCTCCCCTGCCATCTCCGGATACAGGATGGACAGGGCGCCCACGCCCCCGAGCATCATGGAGGCGGACCCCAGCCCCAGGCCCAACGCGAGGGCCCGGGGATCAAAGAAGTCCATTCCGCCCAGCAGACCGGCCAGGAGGGAGATGAACACGGCGCCAAAGACGCTGCCCAGCACCCACACCGCGAACACGCCGCGGTACTCGGGGGAGCGGACGCCGAAGCGCTGGATGGCGAAGGCAAGGTAGGACTCACGGTCGATCGACCAGGTGGCGCCGATCGCAGTGCGGCCCAAGCCAAGGGCCACCGCGACCGGCAGGGCCAGGATCACCGTGCCCACCACGTGCCCGACCTCCTGCAGGAGGATCGCGGGGCCGAGGCCGGTGAACTTCGTCAGCGACGGGCCTATCTGAGTGCCAAGGCCTGCCAGGAAGAAAACAATGGACACGTCCATCAGGTGTGTGGACACCGCACGGGCACGCCCTCCGATGGGTTTCCATTTCTGGACACCGAGGAATCCGCCGATGAGCACGGTCCACAGGATGGGCATCAGGACGATGGCGGCCGGGCCGAGGTGGAACTTGTGGGTTCCGATGGTGATGGCCACGGCACAGATGGCAGTGGAGAGTGCGATCATCGCGAACCACATGGCGGGGCGGGCACTGAAAGAACGGGACGGCGGCGCGTCCACTAGGGCGGACACGGAGCCGCCTGAGGTCTTCGCTTCATTGCGCATGGCGCAGGCCTTTCGAGGGGGATCAGGGATCAGAACAAAAACATCCCGCATCGCGGAATCCGACGCTTGGTATACCAAGTGACTGTATACTCGTACCCATTGAGAGGCAAGTCACATTTTTCGGCAGTTCGCCTAGGAGGCACGTTGTACAAGAAAATCTCGGCCCGGTATGTTCTGGGGTTCGACGGAACACGGCACACGCTTATCGAGGACGGCGAAGTCGTCTTCGAGGGGGATTCCATCGTCTTTGTGGGGCGCAACTACGGGGGCCCGGTGGATGAGGAGCGCCATTATGGCCAGAGTTTGGTCATGCCTGGCCTGATAGACCTGGACGCCCTCGCCGACATCGATCACCTCATCCTGGACTCGTGGCCCTCGCCCGATGTCGCCGCCGGCCACCTGTGGTCGGAGGACTACTTCGCCAACCGTCGCCGGGACGTGTTCACGCCCTCGGAGCGCGCCACGGTCCGCGAGTTCGCCCTGGCGCAGCTCGCCCTGCACGGCATTACGACCTACATGCCGATCGCCTCGGAGATCCACAGTTCCTGGGCTGAGGGCTTTGATGAGCTCGTGGACATGGCAGAGACAAGCCGGCGGATCGGACTGCGCGGCTACCTTGGGCCGGCCTACCGTTCCGGGGTCCATGTCATCACTGCCGCAGGCGACCGCGAGGTCCACTTCGACGAGGCCCGGGGGCTTGCAGGCCTGCGCGACGCAGAGCGCTTTATGGACTACGCCGCGGGTCTCGCAGACCCGCTCGTCACCGGGGCCTTGCTGCCGTGCCGCATTGAGACGCTGTCCGAAGACCTCATGCGGGAGACGGCGCGGATCGCCAGGCAGCGGGACGCGCTCGTCCGGCTGCACTGCCTCCAGTCCCCGCTCGAGGACGAACTCCTGCAGCATTCCGCTGGACGTGGCGTCCTGGAACTGCTCGAATCCACCGGCCTGTTCGGCACACGGCTTCTCATTCCGCATGGTGTGGTGATCAACGGCAAGGACCCTGCCGCGTCAGCGCCGGGCGGCCCGCTTGACACGCTGGCCCGCCACGGCGTCAGCATTGTCCACTGCCCGCTGACATCGTTCCGCTACCAGAAGCAGCTTGTATCGTTCGACCGGTTCCGCCAGGCGGGCATCAACATTTGCCTGGGTACTGACTCCTTCCCGCCGGATCTTGTGCGCGGCATGGACGCCGGCATGCACCTGACCCGGCTGGTCGAGGGGAGGCCTGACGCCGGGACCCTGGCCGACTACTTCGACGCCGCGACGCTTGGCGGCGCCCGGGCCCTCGGACGGGCTGACCTGGGGAGGCTTGCCCCCGGCATGCAGGCCGACATCACGGTGGTCTCCCTGGCCAACTTCGGCGACGGTGTCGTCGAAGACCCGCTGCGCACGCTCGTGCTTAACGGGACGGCGCGCCAGGTGACCGATACGTTCGTGGCGGGGCGCGCCGTCGTGGTCGGCGGCGCCCTGCCCGGCATCGACCTCGACGCGCTGCGGGTCGAGGGGCAGAGGCTTTTCGACGGGATGCGGGCGGCCTACTCGGTACGGGACGCCCGGCTCCGGGAGCCTGACGAGCTGTTTCCGCCCACCTATCCGCGGGCGGAAATCGCTCAGCCGGTCGCTGCCCCGTAACGACCGCGACCTTCGATTCTTCAGCTGATCAATTCATCTAATCAATCTTGGCTTGGTATACCAAAAGCGGGTATGATGAGGGCACTGAGGGCTGCCAGCACATTGCGGGGGAAGCTCATCCGCCCTCGGTAGAACCACGACTTTGACCTATTGACACCGGACCCGCGCTCCTCGGCAGGGCCCTTCCCATTGGAGAGAACAATGTGCCTGCACGATCACACCCCTGCTGCCCTGCCTCCAACTGCCGTTCCGCGCCGCGGCATCCTGGCCGGGGCGGCCGCCCTGGCGGGAATCTCGGTGGCAAGCCTGGCTGCCCAGCTTGGAAGTGCCCCGGCAGCGAGGGCAGAGGGCAACGCATCAAACCCCGGCTACCCTGACCGCCCCGTCTCGCCCCCGCCCATGATCATCGAGGGCGGCACCATAGTGGACCCCAAGACGGGCAATGCAGTGCAAGACGGCGTCCTGGTGCTCGAAGGAGGCAAGGTCACCGCGGTGGGCACCCGGGAGGAAACACGGCGTGCAGTAGCCGCCCTTGCAGGCCGCGCCCGCATCGTGGATGCCTCCGGCCGGTGGGTCCTTCCCGGCCTCATCGACGTGCATGTTCATGCGAACGCGCTTTCGGATGCGCGGGCCATCCTGCAAGGCGGGGCGACCAGCGTCAGAAGTGGTTCAAGCAGCTTCTATCAGGACGTCGCCCTCGCTGCCCTGCCCACCTGGGCCGCCGGCGCCTCGCCCCGGATGAGCCCCGCCGGGCTGTTCATCTCACCCGATCTCGGGGACTCGCTCCTCGCAGACCCGGACCTTGCACCTCTCGCGTCCCTGTCCGGAGGAGTCAGAGAACCAAGGGACCTTGCCTACCTCACCCGCGTCAACCTGAAACGCGGTGCCCAGGTGATCAAGACCCGAGCCAACCCCCGGGCGGGCCTGGCGGAACAAGACCCCCGCGAACTGGTCTACAACGACGAACAGCTCTCCGCGGTGGTCAAGGCCGCAGGCAAAGCAGGCGTGCTCTGCCACGCCTACAGCGCCGAGGGGATAGATGGTGCCGTCCGGGCCGGTGTGCGCAGCATCGAGCACGGCGTCTTCGTCAGCGAAGAGACCATCTCCCAGATGGCCCGCCGGGGCACTTACTTCACACCCACTTTGGACGCCATCACGAGCATGGCAGGCTCTTCCAACCCGATCCTTGCCGCCCGAGGCAAGGAGTACACGCCCATCATCAAAGCGGCGGTGAAGGCCGCCCATGAAGCCGGCGTGACGGTGGTCGCAGGGACGGACTCGTTCGGATCCGATGTGACCCCGATAGGCACGGAAGCGCGTCTGCTGGCTGAGGCCGGGCTTTCACCACTGGACGCGCTAAGGGCCGCGACAGTCAATGCCGCCGCCCTGCTCGGCTGGAGTGAGAATGCAGGACGCCTGGTGCGCGGTTCCTTTGCAGACGCCGTCATCGTGGACTCTGATCCCTTGAACAGCGCCTCGGCCCTGGAACAAATCAGCGCCGTAGTGGCGCAGGGGGTCCTGGTACGGAATGACCTCTGATCGGTCGTTAGGGATAAGCGCGACGCTGTCCCTTGCCACCGTCCTCCTGCCCGGGCAACGCGCCCGCCCAATCCAGAAAGCCACCCATGACCTTGATTCTTAAAGCCTCCGAGCTCCAGACCCTGGCCGACATGCCCGGGACCATCGCCGCCGTCGAACGCGTCTTTGCCGGACTCAGCCGAGGCACCGCCGTTCAGCCTGCGCCGGATTCCCTCCTCCTGCCGTCCTCGGACGCGAGGTTCTTGCCGATGGCAGCGCTGTCCGGCGCCGAGGAGCTGGCATCCGTCAAATTACTGGCGGACATCCCGGCAAACCGGGAATCCAGCCTGCCCACGCAGCGGTCCACGATCATGCTTGTCTCCCAGCTAACCGGCGAAACCCTGGCCATCCTGGACGGCAAAGTCCCCACACGGGTCCGCACTGCCGCCGCCAGCGCGGTGGCGACGAAGCTCCTCGCGAGGCCCGGCAGCACCACCCTGGGACTGGTCGGTGCAGGCGCCCTTGCCGTGGCACACGTGGAAGCCATGCTGGCCGTCCTCCCGATTGAAAAAGTGGTGGTGTGGTCCCGTTCCGCGGACACCGTGGCCGCCTTCTGCGGCGAGATTTCCCATTGCGGCCTGAACGTCACGCGGGCCGCCAGCGTCCGGGAAGTTGTGGAGGCTGCTGACGTGCTGTGCACCCTCACGCCGGCCGTTGAGCCTTTGGTTAAGGGCGAGTGGTTCAAGCCCGGACTGCACGTGAACGCCGTCGGATCCCGCCCGCGGGCGGACCACCGGGAGATTGATTCAGCGGGCATGGTGAGGGCGCGGGTCTTCGTGGACAGCCTGGCCACGGCCAGAGCCAAATCCGGCGGGCTGATCATCCCGGTGGCCGAAGGTGTGATGAGCTTTGAGGACGTGGTGGCCGAGCTTGGTGACGTGGCGGCGGGGACAAAAGCAGGTCGCCTTGGTGATGAGGACGTAACCTTGTTCAACTCGGTTGGTATCGGTCTGCAGGATCTTGCCATCGGGCGGCTCCTGTACGACGCTGCGCTCCATCAGGGGGTTGGCACCCGCGTGGAGCTGAATAACTGAGTAAGCGCGGAAGTATGCAATAACGGGAGGCATGAATGACAGTCCAAGCGGAAGCCCCCGCGTCCTCGGCTGACACTGCCCGGGCGCGGATCCGGGAATTGATCATCTCCGGTGACTTCGCGCCGGGGTCCCGGCTCAGGGAACGTGAGCTGTCCCAGACTCTGGCTGTTTCCCGGGTACCCGTCCGGGAAGCCCTCCAGCAGCTCGAGGCCGAAGGCTTCATTGACGCCTCCCCACGGCGTGGTGCCACCGTCAAGCAGATCACCCTGCGCGACGTCAACGAACTCTTTGATGTGCGGCTCAGCCTGGAAGTCCTCGCCGCACGCCTCGCCGCCCAGGCCGCCGCCGGAGGCCAGTCGTCGACGCGGCTGCGGCAGATGATGGACCAGGCAGAAGAAGCAACCCTGCGCCACGACCATGCGCAGATACCGCTCAGCAACACAGCCCTGCATGCAGAGATCGTAGCGATGGGGGGCAACTCGCTGTTGGAGTCCGCCATGAAGCCCCTGCTGGGCAGGATGCAGTGGCTCTTCACTTTGACCGGGCACCGAGACCCCCAGGTTCAGTGCGCGGAGCACCTGAGCCTGTGCAAGGCCATTTATGACGGCAAGGCGGACCTGGCGGCGGTGCTGGCCTTCGCACACGTGGAGCTGGGCCGTGAACCGTCGCTCCAAGGACTGGCAGGACGCCTCCCCGAAAGCTGACCGTCACGGGAGTTGACGCTGCTTTGTGCCTGGCGTGGTGGGGAACGGCCCCTAACGCAAGCGGACGACGGCGGGAGGTGCCGCCGTCGTCCGTTCTGACACTTTGCAGTGCCGGAGTGAGTACGACCCGCAGGTACGTCCTTACTCATCCGGAGAGGGCGATGCCGCCGTCTCCGGCGCTTCGGCAGCCGCCTGCGCGTACGACGCCGAGACCCCGCGGTAGACCGGCGTCAGGAAGGCCAGCAAGGCGGCGGCGATCATGATGATCCCAGCCACCAGGAACACCAGGGCGATGCCGCGGGAGACGCCCTCGCCCAGCAGCGGGGCGAGCTGGGCGGCGCCCTCAGCGGACCGGGCGTACGGGATGATCCAGACTTGGGCGATCGGCGCAATGAGGAACGCGGTGATCGGCGCTGCCGCGGACTCGAACGCCATGGCGAATCCGAAGACCCGGCCCTGCCGGGGCAGAGGCACCAACTGCTGGATGACCGTCTGCTCCGCGGCCTCCGCGAAGGGCATCAGGACCTTGTACAGCCAGATGCCGGCGACGAACAGCCATGCCCACTCCCGCAGCGTGAACACCGCACCGAGGAACCCCACCAGGATCACCGCGATGAGCATGGTGCGCAACGGGTTGGATCCGAGCCCGAACTTGCCGATCAGCGCACCGCCCACGATTAACCCGGTGGCGCCGAGCGCAAAGTAGGTCCCCCACAGCTCCACGGGGAACATCTCCAGGCCGTAGGGATCAATCAACGCCATATATACGCCAGCGCTGAAGTTGTTGAACGTTGCGAACAGGATCAGCGCAAATAGTCCGGAAATGGCCAGCACGGCGGCGAGGGAGCCGCGCAGGTCGAATCCGCCGTGCGCGTCGGTGGCTGCGATGCGCATCTCCTCGGGTATGCGCAGCGTGAGGAGGTGCGCGAATGCCAGCGCCGTGAGCACCAGGGCGACGACGATCGTCCAGCCCATGCCCAGCAGTCCCACCGACAGCCCCGAGAGCACGGAGGTGACGAGGAACATCAGGCCCTGCACCATGCCCACCAGCCCGTTGGCGTTGGCCCGGCGATCAGGCTCGATAAGGATGGTGACCGTGGTGGAGAGGGCGATGTTCCGCATGTTTTCCACCACTGCACCGATCAGGATGATCATGGCGAAGATCCAGAACCACGGCTGTGTCAGGTCCAGCATGCTGGCGGCAGGTGTCAGCAGGAACATAACCCCGGACAGGACGAACATCACCAGCGTGAAACCGGCAGCGAAGCGCATCACGGCCAGCTTGCGGTAGCGGTCCACGAAGGTGCCGAAGCTGATGCTGGAAAGGGCGATCAACAGCATGTACGCGCCGCCGATCACCCCGGTGGCGATCACGTTTCGCGTCTCCAGGTAGACCCAGAACGTCAGGGCGAACCACAGGTAGCTGGTGGTGACGTTGGCGAGGGCGGTGTTCACCAGGATTCCGGCGAACGTGCGGGACCGCTGCGCCGAAGTGCGTAACGACGTGTCGATGGCGTCGGCATCGGCCGGGCCTGGAGCCGCTGCGACGCCGGCGGGGGCCGGTTCGTGCTCGGTCATGCGTCCCAGTTTAGTGACACCCGACGGCCGTGGACACGGTCACAGCGATGTTTCTCGCCCAGTGCCGGACAGTCGATCACGCGGGAACCGGCGCCCGCCCGGACCCAACCCTGGCCGTCGGCAGCCACCTCGCCGACACCTTTTAACTGAAACGGACGACGGCGGAAGGTCCCGCCGTCGTCCGCCCCGGCACCCTTGCGCTCTTACTTTATTCGCCGTATAAAGTAAGTATGTTACCTGGATCACAGCGCAGCGCCCCGACGGGGAGGGATGCACTGCGCAGAATCCGGGTCAGCGCCATCTTCAGCACCCTGTTGGAGGCAGGCCCCCTGGCCCGGACAGACCTGGCGCACCGGACCGGATACAGCCCCTCCACGGTCACGGGCATTGTGCAGGACCTCAGCGACGCCGGCTACCTGCGGGTCGTGGGGCAACAGGAATCGACCGGCGGCCGGCGGCGGACCTTGATCGAGCTCAACCGCTCCTCGGTGACCATCGCCGTCGTCGGTCTCCGGGGCGCCCGGATCTGGTGCGCCCTGGTGGACCTGGACGGCAACCGCCTGGATGCTGCTGAACAGGATTTCGATCCCGCGGACCCGGTGGGCAGCACGGCAACCACGGTGATGTCACTCCACCGCCGGGCGGTGATTCCGCCCGTGCACGTGGTGGTGGCACTGCCCGGCGTCGTCGCCTCCGACGGGTCCGTGGCACTGGCGCCCGCGTTCGGACCCGTTGCCCACCTCCGCCTCGTGGACGAACTCGAAGCCACAACAGGGCTCCGCACCACGGTGGAAAATGACGTAAACCTCATCGCCTTGGGGGAGCGGGTGGACGGCGCGGGCAACGGCGTGGAGGACCTGGTCCTGATCCATGTTGCCGAAGGCATCGGGGCGACGATCATCGCCGGCGGAGAGGTCCTGGAGGGATCAAGCCGTTCCGCAGGCGAAATCGGCTTCCTTCCGCAGGGTTTGGCGGCCAGCCCGCGCGGGGAACGCGGAGACTACGAACGGCGCTGGACCGCCGCCGGCATCCGCGAGTCCGGCGCGCTGCTCGGTCTGTCGCTCGCTGAGGAAACGGTGGTTGAATCCCTCTGCAGCGCCGATTCGCCGGCGGCTGTTGGGCTCCTCGAGGATGTCATTCAGGCCTGGGCCTTCGCAGCCATCATCTGCGTTTGCGTGGTCAACCCCGCACGCGTGATCTTCTCCGGCGATGCCGTCCTCCTGACCCGCGATGCGCGGGAAAGGCTCCGCGGCACGGTCCAGAGGTCAGCGCCGTCCCTGACCGAAGTGGTCTTCGCCGAGCTGGGACATGAGGCAATCCTGCATGGCGCCATTGCCAAAGTGGTGAGGAGCCCCGCGACCCTCTTCACCGAGGTCGCCGGATGAACGAACCACGATTCCTTTCCACCCATCAGCCAGACAAAATTATTAGGAGAAACCAATGACGTCACGTCCATTGCGATTCGCGCTGCTAGCTGGCGGCCTCGCACTCACGCTTGGAATGTCTGCCTGCGGACTCGACTCTCCCAAGCCCTCCGGAACGTCGGCCGGTGCCGAGGACACCGGGACCCTGACGATTTACACGGCACGGGACAAAGCCCTCGCTACCGAAGTGGTGGCAGATTTCGAAAAGGCCAATCCGAAGTACAAGGGCAAAGTCCAACTGCTGACACTTGGCGCCCAGGAGGCCCTGGAACGCGTCAAAGCCGAAAAGTCCAACCCGCAGGGCGACATCTGGTGGGGCGGCACTCAGCAGCAGATGCAGCAGGCCGCTGCCGGGCAGGTCCTGTCTCCTGCGCCGAAGGACGTTATCGACGCCGTCCCCGCCGAACAGCGCGACGCTGACGGACTCTGGGTGGGTGAGATGAAGCTGGCCGAGGTCATCTTCTACAACAAGGACATGCTCACCGCCGACCAGGCTCCCAAGGACTGGGATGACCTCATCAGCCCCGCGATGAAGGACAAGATCGCCATCCGCGACGTCCTGGCATCCGGCACCATGCGCAGCATTTATGCGGCGATGATTGACCGCCAATTCGACGCCGCGGGCAGCCCCGACGCAGGCTACGAGTGGCTCAAGAAACTCGATGCCAACACCAAGGTCTACGCCGCCAACCCGACGGACCTCTACCTGAGGATCACACGCCAGGAAGCTGCAGTGACTGCCTGGAACCTGCAGGATGTCATGCTGCAGATCCAGAACCAGAAGGCACCTTTCACGCCGGTCGTACCGGCCTCCGGGGCGCCGATGCTGATTGACGGTGTGGCAAAGATCAAGGATGGCCCGTCTCCTGCCGGAGCGGACGCCTTCCTGTCCTTCCTCATGAGCAAGGAGGAACAGACCAAGCTGTCGGAAACGTACTTCCAGATCCCGACGATCTCACTGCCCAAGGAACCGGCCTGGCTGGCTGACCTGGACCTAAAGGAAATGAAGGTCAACTGGGAACGAGTCAACAAGAGCGAGCCAGAATGGAGCGCTTACTGGGCCGCCAACATCAAGGGCCAAGGCAACAAATAGCACCGCACGGCGGGGCGGCCACCGGCTGCCCCGCCGGACACGACGCCCGGCCAGCACACAACTACCACCCCTGTGGAGCAACCATGACACGCGTCTTCCTCAACGCCATCAGCAAGCAGTACCCGGGGGCCAAACCGGCGGTATCCAACCTCACGGTCACCATTGACGACGGCGAGTTCTTCACCCTGCTGGGTCCTTCCGGCTGCGGCAAGTCAACAACCCTGCGGATGGTGGCTGGATTCATCCAGCCTTCCAGCGGAAGCATCCACTTCGGCGACAAGGACGTCACCAACACGGCACCCAACAAGCGGGACACCGGCATGGTCTTCCAGAACTACGCCTTGTTCCCGCACATGAGCGTCCGGGGAAACGTTGCCTACGGCCTGAATGCGCGCAATGTGCCCAAGCAGGACAAGAACAGGCGGATCGACGAGGCACTCGCCCAGGTGGGACTCCAGGAGTTCGGCGACCGCCGGATCGACATGCTTTCCGGCGGGCAGCAGCAGCGCGTGGCTTTGGCCCGGGCCCTGGTGATCCGCCCGGCGGCCCTGCTGCTGGACGAGCCGCTCTCCAACCTGGACGCGAAGCTGCGCGAGGAAACGCGTACCGAAATCAGGTCCACGCAGAAGGCGGCAGGCACCACGTGCCTCTACGTCACCCATGACCAGGCCGAGGCAATGGCGATGAGCGACCGCGTGGCGGTGCTTAATGAAGGCGAGCTCCATCAGGTCGGGTCACCCCGCGAGGTCTACAACCGCCCCGCCACGGCCTTCGTCGCCAGATTCATCGGCCGCTCCAACGTGCTGCCCTGTACCGTGCTGGGTTTGGACGGCGGCGTCGACGGCGGCTCCGTCAGCGTCAGCCTGGCCGACGGTACCGTTCTCAAGACACCCCGGGTGGAGGGATCGATATCGGCCCGGGTCTCCGCCGGGGACCATGCCGCGGTGTCGCTCCGGCCGGAATCCATCGGCCTCACCGTCAGCCCGGGGAAGGAGACGGAGGGCCAACTCGGCGGGAGGGTCCTTACCGCGGAGTTCACCGGCGCCGTCAATATCTACGAAATCGACTGGCACGGCGAGCAGATCGTTGTTTCTGCGCCGGACACCGTGGACCGCGCCGAACCCGGGGACCTCGTATCGATGGCACCGCACCAGGACCGCGTGTGGCTGGTGGAGCCGTGACGGTCACCGTTCCGAAGATCCGGTTACGGTCCTCCCTCACGTCGTCGGACCGGTTCGTCTACTTCCTCGCCGCCCCGGTGGTTCTGGTGCTCCTGGTGTACATCGTGGTGCCGATGCTTGTCACGGCCACCACCAGCGCCGAGGGCGGGGGGAGCGCCTACAAGGGATTCATCAACGGCTCATCCGCCACGGCGCTGGGACTTTCGGTGGGCATCTCGGTGGGATCGGTCCTGACTACTGGTGTACTCGGGACGGCGCTCGCCGTTCTGCTGTCGCGCTTTGATTTTCCGGGCCGCAGGGTGCTGCGGCTCTTCGCGCTGCTGCCCATGGCGCTGCCTCCGCTGATCGGCGCCGTGTCCTTCTACTTCCTGTACGCCGAAAGCGGCATTGTTCCGCGCTTCCTGGAGCGCTACTTCGGCGCCGACGCCGCGGCGGTCTCCGCCAACGGCGTTTGGGGTGTCCTCCTGGTCCACACCATGACCATGTACCCCTATTTCTATCTCGCCGTCTCCTCGGCGCTGGCCGGATCTGATGCCTCAATGGAGGAGGCAGCGCTGAACCTGGGCGCGAGCCGCTTCCGCATGTGGCGCACGGTCCTCCTGCCCATGCTCACCCCGGCACTGGTCTCCGGAACGCTGCTGACCTTTATGGTCTCGATGGCATCCTTCACCGCGCCCCAGTTCTACAACGTGCAGACCCTGACCATGCAGATCGTCGCCTCACGGACCAGCGGCGCGTACGATGTCGCCGCGGCCCAGGCCGTGGTCCTCTCCGTCGTGTCAATCTTCTTCCTGCTGGCCATGCGCTGGTACGAAAACCGGCGCCTCCACCGCGGTTCCTCCAAGGGAACGCCCCAGGCCGTGAAGGTCCTGCACGGTGTGCTGCCCCGCACTGCTGCCGGCGTCGGATCGTTGCTGCTGGTCCTGTTCCTGATGGCGCCGCCGGCCACGATCGCCCTGCTGTCCTTCACCGTGGACGGGTCGTGGACCACGCAGATCCTTCCGCCGGACTACACCCTGGACAACTTCACCCGGATCTTCACGGACCCCGTCACGCTGCGCCCCATCCTGGTCAGTGCCCAGATGTCCTTCGTGGCCATGATCGGCTGCATCCTGGTCGGGGTCCTCGCCGCCTGGGTGGTCACCCGCTGGAAAGGCCCGGGCAGGGGCCTGCTCGATGTGATGGTGATGCTCCCGTGGGCACTCCCCGGCACTGTGATCGGCGTCAACATCGTCACGGCCTTCGCCACCCCGGGCCCGTTTAATCTCGGCCAGGTCCTGATCGGATCCCTGTGGATCCTCCCGGTGGCCTATTTCGTCCGCTTCCTGCCCCTGGTGTTCCGCTCAGCCAACGCGTCGCTGGCCCAGATCGATCCCAGCGTCGAGGAAGCAGCACGGAACCTTGGCGCGGGTCCCTGGCGTGCCCTGCGGACCGTGACGGTGCCGTTGATGTCCCGCGGCATCCTGGCCGGTGCGCTGATGGCGTTTATCCAGGGCTTCGGCGAATACGTGGCGTCCGTGGTGGTCTACCCGGCCCGCTTTGCGCCGCTGTCCGTGGAGATCTACAACCGCATCTACTCCAACGAGTTCGGCACGGCCGCGGCCTACGGCACGCTTCAGATGGCGTTGATCCTCATTGTGCTGGTCATCGCCCAGCGGCTGGAGACACCCCGCCGCGACAGGAAGGCACTGGGCGGGCAGCCAGCCGGCGCGCCCCTCACTCCCGTTATGGCCCCCACACCCACCTGATCCATGGAACCGGAGATACGAATGAACACCCCAACCGATCCGTCCATGCCGCGCCCCGACCTCAAGGACCAGGAAAACCTCAGCATCTACTGGGACAACCACCTGCGGGACGCGTTCGACGAAGCAGCACCGCACATCTACCCGGGCATGGTCGAAGCCAGCCTGGCCCACGTCCTGATGCTGACCCGGCAGGGCATCCTGCCGCGTGGCCGGGGGGAGGCCCTGCTGAAGGGGTTGCTGACCCTGTGGGCCAGGACCGAATCGGGCGAGCAGGCGTACGTTTTCGATGGCAGCGTTGAGGATCCGTACTACTTCCTCGAGCAGCAACTCGCCGCCGAGTGCGGGATCCCCACCTCCGAACTCGACGTCCAGCTGGCCAGGAGCCGGAACGACCTCGACGCCGGGGTGTTCCGGATGGTCCTGCGCCGCCAACTGCTGGACCAGACAGCCCTGGTGGTCCAGGCGGCCAAGGACGCGGCCGTGCAGGCCGCCGCGAACGCGGACAGCCTGATCATCGGGTTCACCCACCGCCGCCCCGCGCAGCCGACGACGATAGGCCACGTCCTCGCCGGTCTTTCCGAAGCGATGCTCAGCCAGGCAAAGGAAATGCTCAGCATCTACGACGAGCTGAATGTGTCCCCGCTGGGATCGGCGGCGTTCACCGGCACCGACCTGCCGATCGACCCGCTGATGGTGGGCGAGCTGACCGGATTCGATTCCAGCTTCACCTCCAGCTACGAGGCCGTGGCGGGAGCAGAGCACTTCATGCGGCTGGCCGCCGTCCAGGCCCGCATCACCGCCACCGGCGCCCGCTTCGCCCGGGTGCTGCTCGAATGGATGACCTTCAAATGGGTGGAAACGCCAACGGCCTACACCCAGGGTTCGTCGATCATGCCGCAAAAGAAGAACCCCGTGGTGCTCGAGCACATGGTGTCCATGGCCGGCGTCACGGCGGCGGACATGGCAGCCACCTACGCCAACATCGGCTCCGCCTGGTACGAGGACTCCAACAACGCCACCACGGACGTGCAAAAGCATCTCTGGCGCGCCGGGGAACGCGTGGTCCGTTTTATGCGGATGATGGACGGGCTGCTGCTGGACCTGAAGGTGCTCCAGTTGCCGGACCGTGCGGAAATCGTCGCCTCCGGGGCCACCACCACCGCCGTTGCGGAGGCGCTCGCCGCGCGTGGCATCCCCTGGCGGACGGCCCACGACGTCGTCGGCAGCCTGGTGCGCGCCGACGCGCCGGCGGACTGGACCGCGGACGGGGTCGCGAAGGCCTTCGAGGACGCCGGCATCGACGCCGCAGAGGAGCTGGTGGCCACGACGCTGAGCGCCGGACAGCAACCGGAACTGATCCTTGCCCGGACGCAGGACGGAAGTCCCGGCAGTGAGGCCGTGCGCCGCAACGCCGCAGAGTCACAGCAGCGCGCAGACGCTTTCGGCTGTGAGGTCCAACGCAGGCGGAGCCTGATTGACTCGGCCAGGGGACGGCTGATGGCAGCCGCCGCGGATGCCGGAAGAGGCCATTGGTGACTGATGGAATCACGATCATCGGGAACACGAATATCGATGTCGTGGTGGCCGACACCCGGGACCTGCCCGAGCCGGGAACCGAGCGCGTGGTGTCCTCGGTCTCCCTCCGGCTGGGCGGCTCGGCGGGCAACTTCGCTGTCCGGTGCGCCGGCCTGGACTTCCCCACCACGCTGGTCAGCCGCGTTGGCGACGACACGTCGGTGATGGTCCTGGAAGCGGAACTCCGGCTGCCGTCGCTCCAGGCGTGGCTGCTTCGGACCCCGGGTGAACCCAGCGGCATCACCGTTGCCGTGGAGGCTCCGGGGCGCGACCGTGCCTTCATTTCCTCCCTGGGCGCCATGGCGTCGATGACTCCTGACGACATTACGGAAGACATGCTTTCCAGCGGGTACGTCGCACTGGCCGGCTACTTCCTGTTGCCCGGGATGTGCGGCCCCGCGTCGGCGGATCTGTTCGGACGGGCCGGACTGTCGGGCGCCCGGACGGTGTTGGACACCGGCTGGCCACCGGAGGGATGGACCCCGGCCACGCGGCAGGAAGTGCTCAGCGTCCTTGCCTTGGTGGATATCTTCCTGCCCAACGACGACGAACTGCACGGCCTGATGGATGACGGGAACACCGAGCGAGCCGCCCGCCGGTTGTCCGTGACCACGAATACGCTCGTTGCGGTCAAGATGGGCGCTCGCGGCGCTGGCCTTGCCTCCCCTGACGGGGGATGGTCCGCCCAGCCGGCGGCACACGTTAAAGTGGTCGATTCAACGGGGGCGGGGGACGGGTTCAACGCAGCATTTCTCGTGTCAGCGGCACGCGGCGCAGTCTGGCCGGACGCCCTGGCATCCGGAGTGCGCTACGCCACCGAAATGGTGGCCACCGCACCGGAACGCCGGGCCGCCGTCGTACTTCCAACCGCGACACTGAGCTGAGGGGAAAAATAGTGCAAACGGACATCATTAATGGCCGCCCCACCGTCCAGGGGCTTTCCATCATCGACTTCCACTTGCATTTCCGGATGCCCCACGACCCCTTGACCCACTCCCTGGCAGGCGGCCAGTTCGGGCCGGGCGGCGGCGCCGACGCGAGAAACGGCTGCGAGGAATACGACGCCGGTCAGGCCGTCCGGTCCGCAGCCGTCGCCAGGACCTCTGCCCAGTGGCGCCGGAGCTGGGACTTCCCCGACCCCGAACCGTTGTCGGCGGATGCCGGCTGGGAGGCGGAAGCTGACCGCTGGACCAGGGAGCTGGACGACAACGGGATCGAGTACGCCTCCTTCGTGACCGCCGGCGGGAACGATGCGATGGTGGACCTGGTTGCCCGCGGCGCCGGAACGTTCCTGGGCATGGCCGCAATGGCGGACCCGTTCGCGCCGGGAGCTGCCCGGGAGTTCGAAAACGCAGCGGCCCGGGGACTCCGCGGGCTGAAACTGTTCGCGCCCCTTGCTTCGTCGCGGATGGACGATCCGGCGGCAGACCCCGTGTGGGACGTCGCGTCCCGCCGCAACGTCCCCGTTCTGATCCACTTCGGCCACTGCGGATCGGCCGGCGGCATCGCGCAGAATGCGTACAGCAACCCCGCCAGTCTCGAACGCGCTGCCAAGAGGTACCCGGAAGTCACCTTCGTGATCCCGCACTTCGGAATCCAGCACGTCCAGGAGGTGCTCTTCCTGATGTGGGCCTGCCCCAACGTGGTGGTGGATACTTCCGGTTCCAACCAATGGGTCAGATACATGGCGCATCGGCTGACCCTGGAGGACCTCTTCCGCCGTTTCTACGAAACCATGGGATCCGAACGCATCATCTTCGGCTCGGACTCGTCGTGGTTCCCGCGCGGTTTCGCGCGGCGGTACCTCGTGGACCAGCTCAGGATCTGTTGGGAAATGGGAATGCCCGCCGCCGGGCTTCAGCAGATCTTCGGCGAAAATTCCGCGCGGCTCCTCAAGCTGGACGGCTGGCGGCCCGCGTCAGCCGGGCCCTGATAACGCAAGCGGTTGTTCAGGCGTCCAGGAGTCCTCCGCTGGCCCAGCGCCGTACGGCGAGCTTCTCTGCGGCGTCGAACTCCAGCAGAGCCACGCGGCAGAGTTCTTCCACATTCGCCGTCCAGGCTGCCGCGAGGCCTTCCGCCGTCGCCTCGTCGGTGAGCGGGAAATTGACGTAGGCCAGGCCTTGAAGGACAAAGCTCACGGCGTTGCGGGAGACCGGCTGGTCCGCGTTGACGCAGTCGTCCCTCACCATCCGGGACAGTTCGGTGCGGTTGAGCGGATGCTCGCGGAGCCTGGCTGCCATGGCCTGGAACATCTGGCGGAACTGGGCTGCAGAAAGTGCCGGCACATCCGTGACCCTGATGACCTGCTCCTCGATGCCGGGCTGCAGGTCCGCGGGCGCAGGTAGGTCCTCGCTCGAGAAGCGCTTCGCGTCCCAGACCCAGCCACCTTGTGCCGGGGCATATTCGACGCCCTGGCCGATCTGGGACACCCACGTCCCAAACTTTCCCCAGCCGCCCCAGTCCGTCTTCAGGGATGGCTCTGCCGTGAGCGCCCGGTGGGCCACCATCGCGCCGTTTACCGGTCCGGGAGCGGCGCGGACAAACTCGAGGACCTCACGGATGGCGGGTGACGCCGCCTTTTTCTTCGCTTTCGCGGCGGCTGGAACGTGCTGTTCCTTCCCGGACGCCACCGCATGAACCGGCTCGACTGTTGAGCCGTTGAGGATGGCGACGAAGTCGTGGGATTCCACCACGTGGTCCGCCATCTCGCGGTACGCGAAGGCCACGGCGCCGGCTGCGATGACTGTGGTCATCCGGTCAGCAGCCCGGAACCGCTGGATCAGGGACGTGAAATCGGCATCGGCCGAGGCGATGAAGAACTCTTCGATGCCAACGTTCCCGGACAGCGCGTCCATGGCGTCAAGCACCAGATTGATGTCCGTGCTGCTCTTGCCGCGCTGCGTCAGCGACGGGCAGTCGATCACGCGGAAGCCGGCGCGGGTCCAGTAGGTCCGGTACTTCGAATACACCACCGGGTTCAGGTAGCAGTTGCGGATCAGGAACCTGCGGGCGTCCTCTCCGGAACCGCCGGCTGACAACGCGTCAGCCCAGTGCTTAGGGTCCTCGGCAAAGCGCTTCGCCGCGACAGGATCCAGTGCCTGCAGGCCGGTGAAGACGTTGTCGAAATCAACAAACATCGCAGCTCTGATGCCTGGCCTGCGGGACGGTGGGAGCGCCTCATTCATTGGCCCAGTGTGCCAGTAACGTCGCGGACTGGCGACCGTTCTGGCTGCGCCGCGCCAGGAGCTTGTCGATGCCCTGTCCATGCCGAAGTGATTTTTCCCCCTTGAAAAATTTATGGTGATGCTTACCGTAGCGCAGCGAGGAGCGAAGTTGATGAAGCAACAAAATGTACTTGAGGTTGTCGTAAATTTCGCTCACGTAGCTGTTGGCAGAGTCACCGCCGTTGAGTCCCGGAGGCTGATGCTGGGGGTGGAGAATGATTCTATGAGGATCGAATTGCTCCACATCGACGAGTGCCCCAACCTTGCCAAGGCGCAGGAGCGTCTGGAATCAGCCCTGACCGCCTTGGGACACAGCGATATTCCAGTGACCATACGACTCCTGGAGTCCGCGACCGATACAGTGGGCACTGGATTCGCGGGTTCCCCCACGATCACCCTCAATGGGTCCGACATTTTTCCGACCGGTGCCACTGCAGACGACCTGGCCTGCCGGATATACGCGACTCCAAGCGGGCTGGCAGGCCTTCCGACGACCAGCCAAATAACCGAAGCGCTCAAAAACAATGGACTCCGAAGGGACCTGCAGATGCTCCTGCTGCGGCAGGGCGATGAGTCGCAAGAAGCTTCATGCACTCGGAACCGAACCCGCCTACATTTGCCGGCGCTGCGGTTTATGGGTTGCCCTCAGGCTTCGGCCAGACAGCCCTGAAAACACTGCCTGACCTGCAGATTACGAAGCGATGTGCCGCTAGGGCAGTTCCTGCACGCCGGCAGGCGGTACGTCGGCCGCGCCTGTTGGGATCCCGCTCAGCGTGCCAATGTAGTCCAGCGTTTTGGGACTGACATGCCGCACGAGCGCAAGGGCTGCCCGGAGAGCGGCACCTTTGGCGTGGTCCTCGAGCGTGCCACGGAGTTCCGCTACCGTTTCGATGCCCTCACGCTCGAATACTTGCGTGATGTCCTCTACCTGGGCCAGGCGGCCGGGCGACGGCCAGTCGATGACTTCCGAGAGCGTCCCCGAATCGAGGTGCTCGCGGAATCCACTCGTGGTAGCGGCATCCGGCCATTCCGCGACGAGGGCTTCGACGCGCGGCTTGACGGTTTCGTTGTAGTTCTGGCGGCGCTGAAGCGTGGCATCCACAATGATGGCCCCGATGTGGTCCCAGCCACGGCTGATATCGGTCGGGGCATCTGTGCCGGGTGAGTCCGTTGGCGCCGGAAGGTTGGCATCATCATTGTCGATAGTCATACCTGAATACTTTCACGTGCCCGCGAAGGCGGCTGGTCGGCGCCTTAGATCAGCGGTACGGGCGAAAGCGGACGACGGCGGGGCCTCCCTCCGTCGTCCGTGGCGCCATCCCGATACGACACGGTGTCTCCGTCCAAGGAGGCGGGTCCGGCGGACCGCGGGGGAGGATGGCCACCCCAGCCGAGAAATGATCCGGGGTGGTTGCATCGGTCTCGCCAAGGACACGATCCTGTTTGGCCACCTACCCGACATCCTTCTCCGTTAAATGTCAGACCCCCACTAGATGATGGAGTTATGGGAAACGCGGCGGTGGCGAACGCATATGAGGACATCTTTGCCGCCATTGATGTGCTGAATTCCGCACTGGACGGGGATGACGAGTCTGGTTCTGAAGCGTCATCGGAGGCTGATCCTTTGCCTGGCATGGGTGATACGTGCCTGGACATCCTCTCCGGCGCCGCGGGAGTGGAGGCGCGGGTGGCGGGACTGAAGGCCCGGGCTGCAGTGAAATATTCGGACGCCGCCCAAGCCTTCGCTTCGCCCGATGCACCTGTTCGGGCACAGGAGATGGCGGTGACCGCGGAGGTCGCCTGCGTACTGAACATCGGTGACCGTGCTTCGGGGGCCCTGCTGAAGCAGTCTCATATGCTGACGGCTGCCCTGCCGCTGACCCTGTCCGCTCTGCAATCTGGCACCATTTCGTGGCAGCACGCGCGGGCCATGGTGGACGAAGTCGCAACCCTCGACCCGGACGGTGCCGCGGCCCTGGAAGCCCACTTTTTGGACCCGGATGCGCCGAACCCGGCCGGCGGTTGTCCCGCAGGGGAGATGCCGGCGTCCCGGTTCCGTCACAGGGCACGCATCTGGCGCGAGCGCCACCACACCGAGAGTATCGAGAAGCGCCACGCAAAGGGTGTCCTGGACCGCCGGGTGGAGTACGCCCCGGACCAGGACGGGATGGCCTGGCTCTCTGCATACCTTCCCGCCGACCAGGCCGCAGCAATCTGGAACCGGACCACTGCCGTCGCCCGCGGTCTGCAGGGCCCAGACGAGCCCCTGACCCTCACCCAACTCCGGGCCGACGTCCTCGCCGCCGCCCTTCTCAGCAGCGGGAATCCGGCAGAACATGATCCCGGGCAGCTTCCGCCGCCTCGGGCCCACGTTTTGGTGACGGTCCCTGTGTTTTCACTGCTCGGCGCTACCGAGGAGCCTGCGATGCTTGACGGCTACGGTCCGATCCCCGCGTCGATGGCAAGAGATCTCGTGTCGAACGGGGCCGATTCGTTCTACCGCGTCCTGGTTGACCCGCGGGACGGGGCGCCCCTGGAGATCGGTCGAGCCAACTACCGTCTCACCAAGGCCATGCGGAACTGGCTCCGGCTGCGCGACGGTAAGTGCCCGTTCCCGGGCTGTTCCAACCACTCCCTGGACAACGAAGCGGACCACATCCTCGCCTGGCATAAGGGCGGAACTACCGGTGTATCGAATTTGGGACAGCCCTGCCCCAAACATCACCGCCTGAGACACACCAGCACCTGGAGACCCACAGCGGCGAGCAAGAACGAACCACCCGGCTGGATATCGCCCACGGGCCGGCACTACAAGAGCGAACACCAGGATTGGGAACCTCCACACTGGCCAAGAGAACCAAAACCGGAAGCGCGCACGAACGGGCATTGGCTCCCCACGCCGCGCGAAGGTTGCGGCGATCGGGATTTTGTTCACATCGGACTGTCTCTTGGAGAGAACGGCGTGGAACGGTTCCTCCACTCCACCGGTTGATGCGCGCCCAAGGCAGTCTCCCTGTGCCTGTGCCTGTGCCTGTGCTTGTGCCCGTGAACCGTGCACAATTCACGCCCCAGCCTGCCTCAGGGTTTCCGCCGCCGGTGATCGCAACCCGGGCGCCCGGCAATCCTGGAGTCCGGAACCCCCGCGCACCCGGCAACCTTGGCGCCCGGCAACCCCGCCGCGCACCAGAGACGAGCGGACGACGGCGGGACCTCCCGCCGTCGTCCGTGGCGTCTTCCCGACACTGACGCACGGTGGGACGATTTCAGTATGACTGAGAAGATCCCTGACGGCCCGCAGGATCACGGCCCATACCAGCACGCCCACGCCGCTCCGACAACCCAACAAATGCGGACCGTAGGTCAACGCCGCCGAGAGGCGGAGGAGAAACTGGAGCACCACCTCCAGGAAGCCAGCCACAAGGACGATCCGCACCCCGATGTGGTGCCTGAGTCCGAAGGGGCCGGTCCGGTGGATAGTGGGGGCGAAGGATCCCCAGCGGAGAAATGATCCGGGGCACGCTGCTTAAAGGAAGCGCAGGACCACATTGCCCCGCTTGCGTCCGGTGTCCACGAAGCGGTGGGCCTCGACGACGTCGGCGAGGTTGTAGGTCCTGTCGATGACTGCCTGATACTTGCCTTTCTCCGCGAGGCCCACGAGGTGAGCGACGTCGTCGGCGGTGTAGGTGAGCTTGAGGCCGCCAAAAGTGACCAGCTTGCCGCTTCGGCGGCTCTGTCCTCGCGCGCCGAGCATGCCTTTGAGGTCGGCGATGACCAGGAGCAGGGCACCTCCCGGCGCGATGCTCCTTTGTACCCTCGCGAACGGGGCGTTCCCCACGCAGTCCATGACGACGTCGTACGTTGTGCCGTCTGCGGTGAAATCCGCTGCGGTGTAGTCGATGAAGCCGTCCGCGCCGAGTGATTCCACCAGTTCCCTGTTGGCCCCGCTGCTCACAGCGGTGACGTGGCGCCGAGGTGCTTGGCCAGCTGGATGGCGGCCGTTCCCACAGCTCCGGAGGCGCCGTTGATAAGAACCGTGTCGCCGGTCTTGATAGCCGCCATTCCCAGGAACGTTTTCGCCGTGAGTCCGCCGAAGAGCAGCGTGACGGCCTCCTCAAAGCCCATGTTCCGCGGCTTGGCGGCGATGGGCCCATTCGCCGGAACGGACACGTACTCCGCGTGGCCGCCGAACCCTGCGCCGAGCATCGCAATAACCTCATCGCCAGCCCGGAAGGCGGTCACGCCCGGGCTGATGGACTCCACCACCCCGGCCACGTCCATGCCGAGGACACGGGTCCGCGGGCGGAAGAGGCCGAGGGTCAGGGCCGTGAGAGCCCCGAGTCCCTTGGGGACATTGCGGCTGCGGACGCGGTGGTCGGCGACGCTGACCGTGCTGGCCATGACTCTGATGAGCACCTCTCCGGCGCGCGGAGCGGGCTGTGCGATCTCCTCGACGCGGACCACATCCGGCCCGCCGAACCGGCGGTTGGTCGCGGCTTTCATGGTCCGTGCTCCCGCGGCTGCAGCTACCGCCGGCTGGCTTGGGTTCATGGTTTGGCTCCTCGATTTTCCATGAGGTGTACTACGTACACCTATCTGATGGGACTGACATTAGGTGTACTTAGTACACTTGTCAATGGAAGATGTTTGCAGCGTCGGAAGCAGGGAACAGTGACTCAGCAGATTGCCGTGGAACGCCGGCCGCGGTTGAACCGGGATCGTGTGCTGCAGGCGGCCGTCTCCCTCGCCGACGAGGTGGGGATCGGCCCGCTGAGCATGCGCCGCCTCGCCCAAGAACTGGACGTGGTGCCGATGGCGCTGTACAAACACGTGGCCAACAAGGAGGAGCTCCTCGACGGCATGGTGGACGTGGTCATCGGCGAGGTTGACCCTCCCGTTGCCGGTGCTGACTGGAAGAGCACGGTGCGTCTGCGGGTGCTCTCTGCGAGGCGGGTGCTCCAGCGCCACAGGTGGGCCAGGCGCGTCCTGGAAACCCGCACCAACCCGACCCCCGCCGTCCTTGGCTACATGGATTCGTTCATCGGCATGTTCTTCGCCGGGGGCTTCTCCGTTGACCTCACGCACCACGTGATGCATGCCATCGGAAGCCGGATGTGGGGTTTCACGCAGGAACTGTTCGACTCCACGGCCACTTCCGATGACGACGCTCCCGCGCCGGTGGCACCGGAAGTCCAGGCTGCCATGTTCCAGGAAATGTCCGCCAGCTACCCGAACGTCCTGCAAGTGGCGACTGCTGCCAGCCACGATGACGGCTCGGTAGTCGGCAGCGGCTGCGACGACCAGTTCGAGTTCGAGTTCGCCCTGGACCTCCTCCTGGACGGCATCGAACGGCTCCACCAACGGGACTGGACGTCCAGGGGTGCGCGGCTGGAGCGGGGATAAAACGGACGCGGACGACGGCGGGACCTCCCGCCGTCGTCAGCTTGCGCCTGTGGGTATCATCGGAGCACCTGTCCCTTTGAGAGTGGAGTTACCCATGCAGCTCGGCGCTTTTTCGATCAGCCTTACCGTCAAGGACATCGCGGCGTCGGCTGCGTTCTACGAGAAACTGGGCTTCACCAGTTTCGGCGGCGACATCACGCAGAACTGGCTGATCCTCAAGAACGGCGAGACAGTCATCGGCCTCTTCCAGGGGATGTTCGAGAAGAACATGCTGACGTTCAACCCGGGCTGGAGCCAGAACGCGGAAGCGCTGGATGCCTTCACCGATGTGCGCGAGCTCCAGCGGAAACTCAAAGCCGCGGGCACGGAGTTCGTTTCCGAGGCTGATGAGGCGACCACCGGCCCGGGGAGCTTTATCGTCGTGGATCCGGACGGCAACCCGGTGCTGGTGGATCAGCACGTCTGACCTGCCGGCGGCTCACTCTCACTAAGGCGGCGCTTAGCTAGGGCAGCCGCGACGCCCGCAATAATGTGGCTTCACCGGCGCGCTCAGGCTCCAACGGCACGGGGCTAACCAGCGCCGCCGGTCCGCGGTGCAGAACGCCGTCGGAAAGCACCCGGCACCGCACGCCACCGCGTCCGCGCATTGCTTTGTGCGCCCCCGGGGCGAGCATCTCATCCATCCAGACGCAGGGATGGGCGGGCCGCCCGGCCGTGAGCCGCGCCAGGTCTCCCTGGGATTCCAGCGCAAAGTCGTGCCCCAGCAGCGGAGCCAGGTGGGCGCCTCGGAGCACAACGTTGCGCCGGGTCAGGAGCGGGTCAAGCGGCCCCGTTCCCAGCTCTGCGACGATGGCCTCAAGGGACTCGATGGCAAACAGCGTGACTGCCGCGTCCATGTGCGCGGCCTTGCCGAAGAACCGGTCACCGACGATGCCCTTGCCCGCCACCAGCTCCACCCGCCCGGCATCCGTGGTGGGAACATCCGCGGCACCCTCGCGGGCTCGGCCAAAGTAGGCGTGCTCCGGAGATACCAGCAGATGCAGGACCTCCACGTCGTACCGATAGGTTTCCGTCATGCCACAAAACTACTCCGCCGCGCGGGGGCTTAACTGACCGTTCGCGCACGCCCCAAACGCAAACGGACGACGGCGGGAGGTTCCGCCGTCGTCCGCTTGCCTTACTGCTACGCGGGCAGATCGCGCCTTTCGTGTGTCTGCCCGTAGGGGACATCGCGGCTGACGGCGACCGTGTAGCTGGTGTAGCTGTGCTGTGTGACCAGGATGCCGTGGCGGCTTTCCGTCATGGCGTGTTCGCGGGCCATTTCCACGGCGGTGTTGAGGTCGTTTTCGACGGTGTCAGGATCGTGGGCTGTGATTGCCAGGACGAGGTCAGAGTGGCGCTTGATCATGGTGGTCTCTTTCTCGGCGGGATCCCGGGACTCTGGGTGGGCACAGGCTTCCGGGGCCGGGCGTACCCAGGAGGCGGAAAGCGGTCGTTCCAGTGGGGTTGCCCGGCATCTCTGATGGGGCGGTGGCCGGCCGAATTGTCCGGCGGGCTGGATCGGCGGAAGCGTTTGTTCCTACGGATCTGTAGCCAGTGTGCCTGAAGCGACGGTCCCTGGGCAATAGGTGGGCCGAAAAAATCGGGGGAGCCTGACTAAGCGCCAGAGTACGACGGCGGGAGGTCCCGCCGTCGTACGGCTCTAGGCCTAGGCCTGGACCAGCAGGCCGGTGGCGAACATCAGTCCCATGCCCAGCACGATGCCTGCGCCGGTGAGCGGGGTGAAGGTCTTGCCCGCGGTGTCCTTGAGCATTGGCAGGAGTTTGACGGCCACCTGGGCTACGGCTCCGGCTCCGATGCCGAGCAGGAAGGCCGCGAGGGCCGGCTGGTAAACGGTCGCCCCGATGAGGGCTCCGGCGGCCGCGGGGGCTCCTGCGATGAGTCCCAGGATCACCAGGCGGCCCAGGCTGGGGGCTTGTTTGGCGAGCGGGGTGACGATCGCCAGGCCCTCGGTGGTGTTGTGGACGGCAAAGCCGACGATCAGGGAGGCGCCCAGGGCGAGTGAGCCCACCGCGTAGGCGGATCCTATGGCGAGGCCTTCGCCGAAGTTGTGCAGGCCGATGCCGATGGCGATCAGCAGAGCCAGGTGCTGGGGCGGCAGGGCTGAAGGTTGGCCCGCGGTAGTCGAGTTCTGGTGCCGGCGCATCCACGCATCCGTTCCCTCGAGGATGAGATAGGCGGTCACGGCGCCGAGGAAGACGACCATGGGGCCGCCGAACGCGCCGCTGCCGGCCACGAGTCCCACGGCTTCGAGGGTCGCGTCGATGGCCAGGAAGGCCAGCAGCCCGACGGTGACTCCCAAGAGGACGCGGACCCAGGACGCGGACGAACGGCGCACGAACGGCATCCACAGCATTCCCAGGGCCACGGGTATCACGCCAACATAGATCCCCATGAGCAACATAAGTCCGAAGAAGGAGCTGCCGCGCTCCGGACTCAGGGCGGCCGCGTCAATAACCGCCGGGATCTTGCCGCCGTTCGACGTCACCAGCGCCACCTCGTAGGGATCCCCTTCCACCCAGTTGTAGATGATGGTGAGAGTGGTGGACTCCAGCGGCGCCATGGTTTCCCGGGTCTGCGTGAACACGGCGTAGTAGTCCGAGACATTGACCTGCGCGATGGACACCGGATCCGGTCCCTCGTTCCGGACGGTAATGGTGATCTGGCCGGCCGTCAGGCGGACGTCTTCGACGGCGACCTCCTCCTTCGGCGGAACACCCTCGGAGAGTTTGTTGAGACCGGGTGCGTTGAGCAGGGTGAACAGACCCAGCAGGATGGCGATCAGGACCAGCGGTCCAATGCCGAGCAGCCACCGAGGGACGGGCGGCCGCCTGTGGGGTGCTGCGGCCAGAGCGGCAGCTGACTTTTCGTCAAGGCTCATGATGGGCTCACATCGAAGAAGCCCATCCAGCCCAGTTCAGCGAACTCGGTCTTGTGGGCGTGGAACATGTATTTGCCCGGGTACGGGAAGCGGAGTTCAACGATGCCGCGCTGGCCCTGCACCTGGGAGATGGTGTCGGTGTATTCACTGGGAGTCAGCATGGTCCCGGTGGGGTAGTAGTGGAAGAAGTTCCCGTGCACGTGGAAGGAATTGATGGGGTCGTATTCGAGGACGTTGATGAGGTGGATCCGGACGAGCTCGTTTTGCTTGACCTGGACAGGGAAGTCCATGAAATGGAACGGCAGGCCGTTGACGGAGTAGAACTCGTTGTCGTCGCCGCCGTCGGTGTTGTAGCCGTTCATCACCATGACCATTTCGTTGTTGGCTTTCGGCCGGCCTTCTTTGGGTTCGATGATGAAGCCGCCGTAGAGGCCCTTGGCGATGTGCGGCGCCAGTGGTGACTGGTGGCAGTGGTAGAGATGCGTGCCGAATGGTGTGGCATCAAATTCGTAGGTGAAGCTTTGGCCCGGGGCGATGGACCCGGCGCCGATCCCCGGAGTGCCGTCCATCTCGGCCCGGTGGATCCCGTGGAAGTGGATGGTGTGGGGGTGCGCGCCGGCGTTGGTGAAGTGGATCCGGAGGGCATCGCCTTCCTGCGCCCAGAGAGTCGGACCAGGGATCCGGCCGTTGTAGCTCCAACCCGGGAACGTCACCCCAGGGGCGATCTCGAAATCTTTATCCACCGCGACGATGTCCCATTCCCGGAGGGTGCGGCCGTCCGGAAGAGTGCTGGTTTTGCCTCGATCGAAATCGTGCAGGATCGCGGTCGGGTCCATCCCGGCGCGCTCAGGCGGGACCGAACCGCCGGCGAAGCCGGCGTGACCGGCATGGTTCGCCACGTGGCCAGCGTCCGTGCGGGGCGAACCAGCGCCCGCCGCTGAGGAACCGTCCGTGGAGGTCTTCGCTGCCTGACCGGACATCGTGCCGTGTCCGGCGTGATGGCCGGGATCCTTGGAATCCAACGGCACCCAGCCGGCAAGCGCAGGCGCGGCGGCGATGGCCGCCGCTCCCGTGAGCATGGCACGCCGGGTCGGCAGCGTCTTTCCCACTGGTTTCGGCATGCCGTCCATCTCATCTCCATTGATCAAACACTTTTGTTAGACCAGTCTAACATTCATGTTCGGCTGGTAATATGGGGTTATGACCGTCTCCGAGCTGACAGCTGCCGCGCAGGACTACCTGAAGATGATCTGGTCCTCAACGGAATGGGCCGAGGCTCCCATCACCGTTGGCGCCATGGCCGAGCGGATGGCGGTCAAACCGTCAACCGTTTCCGACGGCATCCGTCGGCTGGCAAAGCAGGGCCTGGTCACCCATGCCCCCTATGGCAGCATCGAGCTGACGCCCGCCGGCCGGGCACACGCCGTCGAAATGGTGCGCAGGCACCGCCTCCTGGAGACATTCCTCGTGCAGATTCTGGGATACGGCTGGGACGAGGTGCACGACGAGGCCGAGATCCTCGAGCACGCCGTTTCCGACACCATGATCCAGCGCATCGACGAGAAGCTCGGCTTCCCCACCAGGGATCCACACGGCGACCCAATTCCCTCGGGAAATGGGCTACCGCACCCCCCCGCAAGGGGATCCCCTGACATCCGTGGAACCGGAACGGACGGTCACCATCACAAGAATCTCGGACGCGGACCCGGACATGCTCCGGTACTTCACCCAACTCGGGCTGGGACCGGACACCCGGCTTCAAGTATTGGCACACCGCCCGTATGCGGACGTGACCACGATTCGGGTCGGGGACCGCGACGTTGACCTGGGCCCCTCCGCAGCAGAAGCCATCTGGGTAGTGGCAAACTAAGGGCCCTCCCGGACAGCGTGCCGGGATGGCCCGGTATATGCCCGCCGTGCCCCACACCGCAGCGGCCTGACCGCTGGAAAGATAGAGTGTCACGGTGAAGATTGCCCTGGCTCCCGACGGCGCCGAGCTGGCATGGGCCGAAGAGGGCAGCGGCGAGCCCCTGCTCCTGATCGCCGGCCAGGCAATCGCCATGGACGGCTGGGGACCCACGGCGGAGGCCCTGGCACAGCATTTCCGCGTCATCCGCTTCGACCACCGGGGGATCGGCGGGAGCAGCAATGGCGATGCCGGCCGCTACACCACACGGCTCCTTGCCGCCGATGCGGTTGCTGTCCTCAAATCCGCTCGCGCTGAGTCTGCACACGTGTACGGGCACTCCATGGGCGGGCGGGTGGCCCAGTGGCTCGCCATCGATCATCCGCAGAATGTTCGTACGCTGATTCTTGCTGCCACCAGCGGAGGCAAACTGGCCGGAGGAGAGCCCACCAGGTACGCCATGGAAGCGCTCGTCAGCGGTGATATGGCGCGGCTGGAGCCCCTGTTCTTCGCTCCGGAATGGGCCGCGGACCACTCCGACGCAATACACACTTTCTTCAATTCGAGGGCCACCGCCTGGGCCAAAGCACGCCACTTCCGGGCCAGCCGGGACCACGACGCATGGAGCCGGCTCGGCAGCATCGAATCGCCCACGCTCATCCTCCACGGCACCGACGACGCCCTGACGCCCATGCCCAACGCCGTCCAGCTGCACCAGCACATCCGCCGCTCCACGCTGGTCAAGGTCCCCGGCGCCAGCCACGGCCTCCACCTGGACCGTCCGGAAACCATTCAGTGGATCCGGCAGTTCATCGCCGCTAAAGCGGCCCGTTAAGGCAGAAAGCGGACGACGGCGGGAGGTCCCGCCGTCGTCCGCTCCGTTGGCGTTACGAAGATGGCCGCTCAGCTCGGTTGGAGCACTCAGCCAATCTGCTTGGCAAGCAGATGGGGGGAGTTCAGTCGATTGCCTCGATGCCCAGCCGTTTGAGTTCTTCAAGGTGGTTCCGCATGCTCTGAAGCACCTCGGGGGAATGTGGCTGCCAATCCAAGAACTCGTCAACTACTCGCAGGGACTCTTGGGTGCGGTAGGACCTCGTCGGGTTGCCCGGGAACCTTTTGTCCGTCAGATTGGGGTCATCCTCATAGGGTCCCGTGGGCTCCACGCGGTAGATCCTGCCTGGTCCCTCGCCCACCCCGAGCTCCGCTCCCCAGGTCGCCGCATCCAACGTGGCGGTCAGGTAGATATAGTTCGCCGTCTTTCCCTCCCCGAAATTCGACGTAAAGCCGGGTTTCAGCAAGTCCCCAGGCTTCAGGTCAGCTTTGGTGCCGTAGTAGAAGGGCCCGGGATCCCTGGCCTCGGACGGCATCGGTTCCTTCTCCATGAATGGCCTCTTCGAAAGTGGGCTTCCACTCTAGCTCGCAAACGCCTGACTCCGGTTGCTCCGGCACTTGCGGGAGACTGGCGGGATGGCTTTCGAATCAATACTGCTGGCCGCGATTCCCGCCGGCACCGTGGAGCTGCGCGGTGCGCGGTCCGGTTCCCGCCGGGAAGTCATGCTGCATCCCTTCGAGATCGGACAGATCCAGGTCACGTGGGCGGATTGGGTCGCGGTGTTCGAGAGTGCCGGTACACCCGACTCCGTGCTGAAGACTCCGGCACATCCGATGTGGGCATGCCGTGCAGGGACGCTCGGACCCACGTACGGGCTGCTGATCGGCGTAGGGTCGACATCCGTGGTCCCCTTCCGGTCGGGTGGACACGGCTCCGGGACTGATCCGACGGCGGGAGGTCCCGCCGTCGTGCGTCTGATCGGCTAAGGCCCCAAGTGTCCGTTCGCGCCGGGTTCCGGGGAAGGACGAACAACAACGAGCATGCTGCAGCCGGCGCCGCTGACGTATGGTCCGTGACGCATGCCGGGCGGACGGCATGCCTACATGCCGGGAGTAAGAGCCTTCCCGAGGGTCACATCAGTGAGTTCCCCCGAGAGAATCATGACCTCCTCCGTAGTTGTGGACGATCACGCCGCTGGCTATGGTGTCGGCACCGGGCTCATAGCGTTGGAGCAAGGTCGAGTCTCCGCTAAGAGCGTCCGCAGCGAGTATCTGCTCCCAAATTCCATGTTCGGCGTCGCCGTTCGTCTTCTGCCAGCCAACGTGCGGTTCATGGAACTCCAGCTTTGGTTTGCGCATTGCATCTCCTTCAGTCCCCACCGGCGGTCATTGTTGTATACATAGAGTATGCGAGGGTTGTTCCACATAAAGTGTTGAGATGAGGAAACCAAAGATGACCATCCCAGAGGAAATCGACACACCTGAGATCATCATCGACCGGGACGTGCTCCAGCGAAACATCGACCGTATGGCAACTGCCGTCCGGGCCAAGGGCCTGGACCTTCGGCCACATGTCAAGACGCACAAAGTGCCCGAAATCGCGGAAATGCAGCTGGCGGCCGGAGCCGTCGGGCTGACAGTGGCCACCCTCGGAGAGGCCGAAGTCTTTGCAGAGCACGGGGCCAAAGATATCTTCATCGCGTATCCACTCTGGGTCGGTCCCCGACAGGCTGAACGGCTCCAGCGCCTTGCAGCAAAAGCCAGGATCGCAGTAGGTCTGGACTCACGGGAAGCAGCCGAAACCATGGCCGCGTCGCTGGGCGATGCCGTCGGTGAGATTGAAGTGGTGCTGGAGATCGACAGCGGCCATCACCGCAGCGGGATAGCACCCGACGCCGTCGTCGACGTCGCCCAGGCCGCAGCGCGGGGTGGGCTGCGCGTAACGGGAATTTTCACGTTTCCAGGGCACAGCTATGCCCCCGGCATGCCGTTAAAGGCTATGGACGAGGAACGGTTGGCCCTCGGCGAGGCCGCCGACCTGCTCACCGCGGCAGGTTTCCCCATCACCCACCGCAGCGGCGGGTCCACACCCACCGCCACCCTCACTGCCGGCAACTCCGGAGCCACGGAAGTCCGACCCGGCGTGTACGTTTTCGGAGATGCCCAACAACTGGAACTGGAACGCTGTGCGGCCGAAGACATCGCACTGACCATCGCGGCAACAGTCGTCAGCCGCCATGAAGGCACCGACCTCATACCGCGAAGGGTCATCCTGGACTCCGGCAGCAAGATCCTCGGTGGGGACAGGCCCGGCTGGACCACCGGCTTCGGGCGGCTCCTTGACTACCCGGATGCACGAATCACCGCACTGTCAGAACACCATGCCACCGTTGTATGGCCGGCGGAGGCAACGCTGCCCGCTCTCGGAGACCGGCTGCGTGTGGTCCCCAACCACGTCTGCATCGCCATGAACCTCGTCGACGACGTCACCGTGATCAGCGGCGGCGAAATCGTGGACCG
Source organism: Pseudarthrobacter cellobiosi (assembly GCF_023913815.1). Lineage (NCBI taxonomy): Bacteria > Bacillati > Actinomycetota > Actinomycetes > Micrococcales > Micrococcaceae > Pseudarthrobacter > Pseudarthrobacter cellobiosi. The sequence goes on along the minus strand of NZ_JAMXBK010000026.1, from coordinate 53,131 downwards.
CTGGCACGTGGCCGCACGCGGACGAAACAAATAGCCCCCAAGAAGCAACTACGACGGCGGGAGGTCCCGCCGCCTTGCGTTCGCTCGGCTAGGGCGCCAAGTGTCCGTTCGCGCAGGGTTCCTCAGAGGCCGAGCTCTGCCTTAAGCGCTGCGACGTGGCCCTGGGCCTTAATCTGGTACTGGGTGAGCGTGACGTTGCCTTCGGCGTCCAGCACCACGGTGGAACGGACCAGGCCGTCAACCACTTCGCCGTTCACCAGCTTTTCGCCCCAGGCGCCGTAGGCCAGCGCCACGGCGTGGTCTTCATCCGAGAGCAGCGGGAACGTCAGGGCGAAGTCGCCGGTGAAGGCTGCCAGCTTCTCCGGCGCGTCCGGGGAGATGCCCAGGACCTCATAGCCGAAGGACTGCAGGCTGGCGAGGTTGTCGCGGAAGTCGCACGCCTCAGTGGTGCAGCCGGGGGTGGCGGCCTCCGGGTAGAAGTACACAATGACGTTGCGTCCGCGGTAATCAGAGAGGGAGACCTTCTGGCCGTCGGCGTTGAGCAGTGCGAAATCGGGGGCCTGGGTTCCGGCGATGAGTTTCTGGGTCATGTTTCGATCCTTGACTTGTGGGGCAACCGCCGTGGCCGGCGATCATCTATCGGTGCAACGGGCTGCCTAGATGCAGTATTCCGCGGGTCCGCGGACCGTGCTGCCCGGTCCGGGCACAAACTGGTAGCCGCCCCCGCGCACCGTGGCGATGGCGTGGCGGGCCGAGCCCAGCTTGCGCCGGACGCGGCCAACATACACGTCGATGGAGCGGAATGCCGCGCCGGGGCAGTCCAGGGACTCGAGGACGCGTTGCAGTTCTTCACGTTGAATCGTCCGCGACTGGTTTTCCACGAGGTACCTCAGGAGGCTGAATTCCATGTGGGTGAAGCTGACCGGGACACCATCCAAAAGGACGGTGTCCGCGGCCAGATCCACTGCCACGATGCTCCGCCGCCCGGCCAGGGAGACTGGCGGGGCGACGAACGCGGCGGTGCCGTTTCCGGCGTCGGACGCCGTTTCCGAAACATCAGCGCCGCCGTCGGAAACGTCGGGACCGTCTGAACTCTCGACGCCGGTCGTCCCGGTTCCGGCCGCGGTCCACAGGTGGATTCCGGCTTCCGGAGCGAGCTGGCGGGCACGCGCCAGGACCGCTTGGGCGGCCTGGGCCCAGACCGCCGGGTCGATGTGCTGTCCTTCACAAGGCTGGAGCCACACCGCCAGGCCGCGCGGCTGAAGCCCTGGCTGGAGGCCGGGCCGGGCTCCCGGACTGAAGCCACCGCGGGCGCCGGCGCGCGGCCGCGGGTACGGTGCATGGACGTTGACGGCCATCGCGCTGCGCCTCAGACGCCGCCGCGGCGGATCAGCTTGCCGCTGGGCGTGCGGCCGTCGATCTCGTTGCCGCGAAGGAACGTTTTGCGGACGACGCCGGAGAGCGCCTTGCCGTCGTAGGGCGTGATGGGGTTCTTGTGCTTGAGCTTGGTGACGTCGACGACGAAGGCGTCGTCCGGCGCGAAGATGGAGAAGTCCGCGTCGTAACCGAGGGCCAGCTGGCCCTTGTTGTGCAGGCGGGCCAAAGCGGCGGGCTTCTCAGCCATCCAGGAAACCACCTGTTCCAGGGTAATGCCGCGGTGCCGGGCCTCGGTCCAGATCAGGGACAGTCCCAGCTGCAGCGAGGAGACGCCGCCCCAGGCCACGGCGAAGTCGCCGTTTTCCAGGTCCTTCAGATCCAGGGTGGAGGGGGAGTGGTCCGAGACGATGCAGTCGATGGTGCCCTCCTGCAGGCCCTTCCAGAGCAGCTCGCGGTTGGAGGCCTCACGGATCGGCGGGCAGCACTTGTACGCCGTGGCGCCGTCGGGGATTTCCTCGGCCATCAGGGTGAGGTAGTGCGGGCACGTCTCCACGGTGAGGTGGACGCCGTCGCGCTTTGCGCTCGCGATCATGGGCAGCGCGTCGGAGGAGGACAGGTGCAGGATGTGGGCGCGGGCGCCGGTCCAGCGGGCGCGCTCGATGACCTCGGCGATGGCCTTGTTCTCGGCGCCGCGCGGGCGGGAGGCCAGGAACGTTTCGTAGTGGTCGCCGCCCGGGTGCGGCGCGCGGTCGATGGCGTGGGAGTCCTCGGCGTGGACGATCATGAGCGAGTCGAAGGACTTGAGCTCGGCCATGTCCTCCTCCATCTCGTCCGCTTCGAGGTGCGGGAACTCGTCCACGCCGGAGTGCAGGAGGAAGCACTTGAAGCCGAACACGCCCTCGTCATGCAGGCCGCGGAGGTCCTTCTTGTTGCCCGGTACGGCGCCGCCCCAGAATCCGACGTCCACAAACGCCTGGTCCTCGGCCACCTCGCGCTTGAGCTTGAGGCCTTCCACCGTGGTGGTGGGCGGGATGGAGTTCAGCGGCATGTCGATGATGGTGGTGACACCGCCGGCGGCAGCTGCGCGGGTGGCGGAGGCGAAGCCCTCCCACTCGGTGCGGCCGGGCTCGTTCACGTGGACGTGCGTGTCCACGAGGCCGGGGATCAGGGTTTCGTCGTCGGCCAGGTCAATGACCTGAGTGCCGGTGAGGCCGTTGCCGAACGGCTCGATGGCGACGATCACGCCGCCGCGGATGCCGACTTCGCGGGCGGTGATGCCGGCAGTGGTGAGGATGCGCTGGCCGCGGATGACCAGGTCAAACGAGCCGGCCGCCGGGGTGGTTTCTTCAGACATAGACGTTCTCCTTGGTGTCGGTACGCGCTGCACCCGTAGGCAGGTGCACGCCGATGTGCTTACCTAATTCTTCAAGCAGCGGGCCTGCTTCGGCCATACATTTTTCTACATTGGACTCAAAATCGGTCAGGGCGTGAACGGCTTTGAATCCGGCTTCGGTGAGTTGTTCCGGGCTCAGCGTACTGCGGCCGCAGACGGCAATCACAGGGATTCCGGCACGTGCCGCGGCGCGTGCCACACCCATGGGCGTTTTGCCGAGCAGGCTCTGTTCGTCCAGGCTTCCTTCGCCGGTGATCACCAGGTCCGCGCCGGCCAGCCGCTGCTCCAGTTCAGTGAATTCGAGGACGACGTCGATGCCCGGCCGGCGTGCCGCGGCCAGCGCCGCGATGGCAATGTAGCCGACGCCGCCGGCTGCTCCTGCGCCGGGTGCGACGGCGGCCCTCTCGGCGCGGATGCCGATCTCGCCGCCGAGGACCGAGACGAAGTTCGCCAGGGCAGCGTCGAGGGCGATGACGTCGCTCGGCGTCGCGCCTTTCTGCGGTCCGAAGATCGCGGCGGCACCGCTGGGCCCCAGAAGGGGATTGTCGACGTCGGACGCCAGGGTGAAGCGGGAATCCTCCAGCCGGACGTCCAGGCCGGAGAAATCGATCCGGTCCAGGCGGGCCAGGGCGGCCCCGCCGCCGGGCAGCTCGTTGCCTTCTTTGTCGAGGAAGACCGCCCCGAGGCCCTGCAGGACGCCGGCGCCGCCGTCGGTGTTGGCGCTGCCGCCCACACCCAGGATGAACTTCCGGCAGCCCAGGTCCAAGGCGGCCCGGATCAGTTCGCCGGTGCCCAGGCTGGTGGCGGTGGTGGCCGTCCCGGAGTTCGGGCTGCCGCCTTCGATAACAGAGGGCAGCAGCGCGAGCCCGGAAGCTGCGGCCATTTCGATCACTGCCTCCCGGCCGCGGATAGCGAAGTCGGCCCGGACCGGCTGGCCCATGGGGCCGGTGACCGTGGCGGTTCGGCGGGTGAAGCCGGAGCCGACGGCGGCGTCGAGGGTTCCCTCGCCGCCGTCGGCCACCGGAATGAGCGTGGTCTCAAGATCCGCCACAACCGACTGCAGTCCCGCGCTCAGGCGGCTGGCGACGTCGGGGGCGGACAGTGAGCCCTTGAATTTGTCCGGGGCGATGACCACACGCATTCCGGTACCTCCTTCTTTATGTGTCGAGTACGGGCGCTAGTCCAGCATGGCGATGATCGAAGTGGGGGCGTCCGCGCCGCGGGCCGCCAGGTCCTCGAACTCGTTCACGGCGTTGATTTCCACGCCCATGGAGATGTTGGTGATCTTTTCCAGGATCACTTCAAGCACTACGGGAACCTTGAACTCGCCCATGAGTGCCTTGGCCTTGTCGAACGCGGCCGGCAGATCGGACGGGTTTTCCACCCGGATGGCCTTGCAGCCCAGGCCCTCGGCCACCTTGACGTGGTCCACGCCGTAGCCGTTTGTTTCCGGGCTGTTGATGTTCTCGAACGCCAAGGACACGTTCTGTTCCATCTCGAAGCCGCGCTGCGACTGGCGGATCAGGCCCAGGTACGAGTTGTTCACCACCACGTGGATGTACGGCAGGTTGAACTGCGCGCCCACGGCCAGCTCTTCGATCATGAACTGGAAGTCGTAGTCACCGGACAGGGCAACCACTGTCTCGTCCGGCTTGCCGCGGACCACGCCCAGGGCGGCCGGGGCGGTCCAGCCCAGGGGGCCGGCCTGGCCGGCGTTGATCCACTGGCGCGGGCCGAAAACATGCAGCAGCTGTGCGCCGGCGATCTGCGACAGGCCGATGGTGGACACGTAGGTGGTGTCCTTGCCGAACGCCTTGTTCATTTCCTCGTACACGCGCTGCGGCTTGATCGGCACGTTCTCGAAGTGCGTCTTGCGCTGCAGGGCGCCCTTGCGTGCGGTGCACTCGGCAACCCAGCCGGCGTAGTCCGGCAGGGACTTAGCCGCCTGGCGCTCGCGTGCCAGCTCAATCAGCCCGTCCAGCGCCGCACCGGCGTCGGACGCTATGCCCAGGTCCGGCGAGAACACGCGGCCGATCTGGGTGGGCTCGATGTCGATGTGCACGAACTTGCGCCCGGCCGTGTAGGTGTCCAGGCCGCCCGTGTGGCGGTTGGCCCAGCGGTTGCCGATGCCGATCACGAAGTCGGACGCCAGCATGGTCTCGTTGCCGTAGCGGTGGCTGGTCTGCAGGCCCACCATGCCGGCCATCAGGACGTGGTCGTCCGGGATGGTGCCCCAGCCCATCAGGGTGGGGATAACCGGAACGTTCAGCAGTTCGGCCAGTTCCACCAGCTGCGCGGAGGCGCCGGCGTTGATGATGCCGCCGCCGGCCACGATCAGCGGGCGCTCGGCTGCGGTCAGCATGTCCAGGGCCTTTTCCAGCTGCTTGCGGCTGGCCTTCGGCTTCTGGACCACGATGGGCTCGTAGGCGTCGATGTCGAATTCGATCTCGGCCATCTGCACGTCGAACGGCAGGTCCAGCAGGACCGGGCCCGGACGGCCGGAGCGCATCAGCTGGAAGGCCTTCTGGAAGGCGCCCGGAACCTGGCCCGGCTCCATCACGGTCATGGACATCTTGGTGACGGGGGCGGCGATGGTCTGGATGTCCACGGCCTGGAAGTCTTCCTTGTGCAGCTTGGCCACGGGGGCCTGGCCGGTGATGCAGAGCATGGGGATGGAATCCGCCCAGGCCGCGTACAGGCCGGTGATCATGTCCGTGCCGGCGGGGCCCGAGGTGCCGATACAGATGCCGATGTTGCCATCCTTGGCCCGGGAGTAGCCGTCCGCCATGTGGCTGGCGCCTTCAACGTGGCGGGCCAGCGTGTGGCGGACCCCGCCGTTCTTCCGCATTGCCGAGTAGAACGGGTTGATTGCCGCGCCTGGCAGGCCGAACGCCTCGATGGCGCCTTCCTTTACCAGGATTGCGACGGCAGCGTCAACGGTGCGCATCTTAGTCATTGTGTACTCCTTGAAAGTCTGTTTTTGGGTGTGCTGAAGTAGCCCGGCGAAACCGTCGCGGGGCACTTTGGGGGAGTCGGCGTCGTAAATTACGACGGCGGCCGGCGTGTCCGTGTCGAAGTGCCCCGTCACCGGATCCGGTGGTTGAGCCTGTCGAAACCTACTTGCGGCCGGAAAGCTGCAGGACCTGCTTGAAGAGGCCGGAGTGGTCGAGGCCGCCGTCGCCCTGGTTGACGGTGGCGGCGACGAGCTGTGCGACGACGGCGCCAAGCGGGACGGCGACGTTCGCTTCGCGGGCTGCGGAGGTGACGATGCCGAGGTCCTTGTGGTGGAGGGCCAGGCGGAAGCCGGGGTCGAAGTTGCGGTCCAGCATCTTCTGGCCCTTCTGGTCGAGGACCTTGGAACCGGCCAGGCCGCCGCCGAGGACCTTGAGGGCTGCGTCGGTGTCCACGCCGTAGGCCTCAAGGAAGGCGATCGCTTCGCCGAGGACCTGGATGTTGACGGCCACGATCAGCTGGTTGGCTGCCTTGACGGTCTGGCCGGAGCCGGAGGGGCCAACGTGGACGATGGTCTTGCCGACGGCGGTGAGGACCGGCTGTGCTGCCTCGAAGTCGGCTGCCTCGCCGCCCACCATGATGGAGAGAACGGCGTTGATGGCGCCCTGTTCGCCGCCGGAGACCGGGGCGTCGAGGGGGCGGATGCCGGCTTCTTTAGCATCGTCGGCGAGGCGCTTGGCGACATCCGGGCGGATGCTGCTGGCATCGATCCACAAGGTGCCCTTCTTCGCGTTGGCGAAGACGCCGTCCTTGCCGCTGACTACGCCCTCGACGTCGGGGGAGTCCGGCACCATGGTGATGACGACGTCGGCGTCCTTGACGGCGTCGGCGATGCTCGTGGCACCCTGGCCGCCCTCGGAGACAAGCTTGTCGATCTTGTCCTGGCTGCGGTTGAAGCCGGTGACGGTGTGGCCGGCCTTGACGAGGTTGATGGCCATGGGGAGGCCCATGATTCCGAGTCCGATGACTGCAACGTTGCTCATTCTGGTTCCTTTACTGAAAGTCTGTGTGGTGAATCCGGGTGGGCCGGTGGTTGAGCTTGTCGAAACCTAGCGGCTGGCCCGCTGGCGGATGGCCCAGGCGAACGCGGTTTCCGCCGGTTCCTTGTATTCGAGGCCGATGTAGCCGTCGTAGCCGAGTTCGCGGCTGCGGGCGATCCATTCCCCGAGGGGAAGCTCGCCGGTTCCGGGAGCCCCGCGGCCGGGGTTGTCGGCAATCTGGATGTGGCCGAAGTCCTTGGCGTGGTTTTCGATGACGGCTGCGACGTCGTCCCCGTTGACTGCCAGGTGGTAGAAGTCCGCGAGGAGCTTAACGTTCTCTGCGCCGGATTCAGCCTTGACGCGGGCGATCACCTTAAGGGCGTCCGCTGCCGTGAGGAGCGGGTACTTGGCGGCGCCGCTGACGGGTTCGAGGAGGACAGTGCCGCCGATGCCCGCGACGCCGGCAGCTGCCGCGGCGAGGTTTTCGGCGCCGATGGCGTCCTGCTTCTCGGCCGATTCGCCGTCGACGCGGTTGCCGTAGAGGGCGTTGAACGCCTTGCAGCCGAGGCGCTCGCCGATGCCGGCAACGACGTCGATGTTGTCCAGGAATTCGGTGGAACGTGCCGGCCAGGAGACTAGACCGCGGTCGCCGCCGGGCATGTTGCCGGCGTTGAAGTTCAGGCCCGTTAGCTGTACGCCGGCATCCTTGATGGCGTTCTCAAACCCGGTGACCTGGGCGTCCGTGGGAACGGAGGTGTCGAAGGGCCACCAGAACTCGACGGCGTCAAAACCGGCAGCCTTCGCGGCGGCGGGGCGCTCGAGCAGGGGAAGCTCCGTCAAGAGGATGGAGCAGTTCACTGTGTACGTCATCGTAGGTCCTTCCGAGGAGGGCTTTGATCTATCTTCCGGCTTGCTTGGCTCTTCTCGAGTTTCCGCTTTGTGGAATTTAGATTCTGCTTTATGAAAAGTTTAGGGAAGGTGGGGGCGGGAGTCAAGGGGCTGTGTGGGTCGGGAGGGGGTGGGACAGCAAACTCTTCCCGTCCGGGCATAAGAAACGGGCGACTCCTGGCAGAGCCGCCCGTTCGATTGATCGTACTTAATGCCGCTTGAAGGCGTGCCTGATCTTTTCGCCGGCTTGCTTGAGGTCGGCCCGGACTGCGCGGGCCTTGCCTTCTGCCCTCATGCGGTCGTTTCCGCTGACCTCACCGGCGGCCTTCTTTCCCTTGCCGTGAAGCCTCTCCGCGGCGTTGTGGATCCTGTCACCCAAACCCATTGCGGTCCTCCTTGTGGTGCGGCCGGTTCGGCTGATTGCCGCCTATGCCGCCACTTAAATTGTAGAAAGGAATGGCCCCCACGGACCTGTGGGCAGCCTAAAAGATCTGCGGGAATGCGGGGGATCGAGGTAGTTCTGGTACCGGCCTCGCGGCTGAGTCCGGGCCTTCAGCGACGCCGACGCCGGCGGGCTAATTCCCGGACGGCCGCGCCTGCCAGCGCGATGGCCAATGCCAGGAGGACGGTCGGGCCGGCCCCGCCGTCGGGCCCGAGCGTGGCCGTCAGGATCTGTCGGATCATCAGGACCATCTCCTGCGGGTCCCGCCCCGGCAATCGTGTGCCCAGGACGTAATTGACGGAGATGAACAACGCAGGAACCACCCACAGAGCGGCCAGGTTCACCAGCCACACCACTGCGCGGCAGGCGGGCCGGAGGCCACACCATGCCAGCGCCACACCGACCAGCACCGCGGGCAACCACCGCAGTAGTGTCATAACCGGGGCGGAGAGGTTGCCCGCCCCGGCCAGGTTCCCCGCCCACTCGCCGACCCACGAGCCAAAAGGCACGGCGACGAGTCCGACACCCAGGGCTGTCAGGGCCCTGGACTTCGCCGCGATGAGCAGGAGAGCCAGCATGCCCGCGACGATAGCGGCTAGCACCCCTGCGAGCAGCCCGGCGAAATAGACGCCTGACATCGCTCCGCCCGCCAAGCCGGCGTCGAGCACTGAAAACGCCTGAACTGTCACCGTGGCCTGCACCGCGAGAACGCCGCCGGCGGCACACCAGACAACCAGCCGTCGTCGGACGGGTGACCAGAGCCGCACTGCCAGGCCGGCGGCTGCCCCTCCCGCGGTCATCAGCGCAACGAGCGTGGTGAGTTCGTATTGGCTCAATGGCAGGAGCGACAGGGGCATCTGCTGCGGCAGCAATTCCGCGCCCCAAAGGTTCTGCAGAGGAAGCTGCGCGCCGGTGACCAGCCACGGGGCCAGTCCAAGCAAACCCGCCAGAAGCCCGATCAACAAGGCGAGTGCTACGTCCTTGCCGATGGCGTGGGGTGGCATTTCGGCGCCAGAGGCAGGCCGCGCGGCCTGGTTGTGGTTGAGGTGGCTCACGGAAATCCTTCGGTGTCAGGGATCAGCGTTGGGCCGCGTCGGGGCCGAGAGAACGTGGATCACCCTGAATAATACGTCGAATGGATTAATTACTGCGCGGCACAGGTCGGCACAGGCCGGCACCGCCCGCCAAACGTCAGACGGTCCGTGGCGCCTTGGCCAGGGTCTCGCTGAGTTCAGCAGCGTTCTGCCGCACCACATTCGCCGGACGGCCTGGCTCCGCGCGCCAGCTCTCGGAGAGCGGGCCGAGGTCCACCGTGTCGAAGCCGAACTCGTCATATAGCTTCGTCACGAGCTCGCTGGCCTCGGCGTAGTCGCTTGCGGTGGCCAGGGCGCGGCGGTTCGGGGTGCTGGCAGGCGTGCCGTCCGTGGTGATCTCGCTGTACCGGATGTGGTTGAAGCCCTTCGCCACCTTGGACGTGGGCAGGTGTTCCTGCACCAGCGCGGAGGACGTCGCTTCGCCGGCGTCGAGGGCCGGAACATGGCCGTCGCGCTTCCAGTAGTAGTTGCCGGTATCGATCACGATCTTCCCCGCGAGCGGCTCCACGGGGATGCTGCCGAGGCTCCTGAAAGGAATGGTCACGACGGCGAAATCGCCCGCCGCTGCCGCTTCGGCCGGCGTCGCGGCCCGGGCACGGGGTCCCAGTTCTGCCACGAGTGCGGCCAGCGTTTCGGGGCCGCGGGAATTGCTGATCACCACGTCGTAGCCGAGTTCCACCGCTTTGCGGGCAACCTCGCTGCCAATGTGTCCTGCTCCGATGATTCCGATGATTCCGATGGTTGTCATATCGGGGGCAACACCGGCGCCCGTGGGGATATTTCGCCCCAATGGTCGCGTGCCATACTCAAAACGTGGCGCTGGAGTATTCGTTCACGGCCAGGCTGTGGCTCTATCCCGGAGAAGCCGGGTGGTACTTCCTCACACTCCCGGAGAAGCTTGCCGCGGAGATCCGGGAGGACACAGCACCGTTTCGTCGAGGCTTCGGCTCAGTCAAGGTCACGGCAGTCATCTCCGGGGCCGGCTGGTCCACGTCGCTCTTCCTGGACAGCAAGAGCGGCTCCTACGTGCTGCCCGTCAAAAAGGCCATCAGGACCACGGTCGGCATTGGTGTGGGCGATCAGGTTCACATTCACCTTGAGGTGTCCGAGCCAGCGTGAGCCGCGGACGAGTCGGGTAGTGTGAAATTCACAAGATTCACAAGATACACAGACATTCACAGGAGCCCTGATGGAGAACCCTTTTCGGCCGACCGCGGGAGCGACTCCGCCTGACCTCATCGGCCGCGGGGGAGTGCTCGACGAGTTTGCCTACGGGCTGCGTATCGGATCAGGGGCGCCAGGTCTTCTGACAATCTTTACCGGTGCCAGGGGCATCGGCAAGACCGTGATGCTGGGTGCGGCAGAAGACTTGGCACTGAACAACGGCTGGGCAGTAGTTTCCGAAACGGCCACGGGAGGATTTGTGGGGCGGATCGGAGAGTCGATGCGCCTGCTCACGAACGATCTGGGGGATGGGCCTACAGGCCGCCGGGTCACGGCGTTGTCCGTTGCCGGATTCTCCGTCACGACCCAGCTCGCGCCCGAAGAGCAAGTCGACTGGCGCGCCCGCGGTGCAGCGCTTCTGCGTCTGCTGGCTCAACGCGGGACCGGAATGGTCATTACCGTCGACGAAATCCATGCAGCAGATCGGGCAGAGTTGTCCCGGCTCGCCGCAGACGTGCAGCACTTCATCCGTGAAGGCCTTCCCATTGGCCTCATCTTCGCCGGGTTGCCCGCTGCGGTGTCGGACTTGCTCAACGAAGGCGTGGCTACCTTCCTCCGGCGTGCTGACCGCATCGATCTCCACGCGGCTTCCATCACCGAAGTGGAGCGCTCATTCTCTGAAACGTTCGCTGAGGCCCGGATCCCGTTGAGCGCCAATCTTGCAAGGGAAGCGGCAGAGGCGACCGGCGGGTATCCATTTCTGATCCAGCTAGTCGGCTACCACTTGTGGCAGGAGTCGGAAAGGGCTTCCGACGATCTGGATGCCGAGGCCGTGGCTCGGGCCGTGGCCGCCGCCCGACGCCGGAACGAACGTGTGGTCATCGAAGCGGCACTTTCAACCACGTCCGGCAGGGACCGGGATTTTCTGCAGGCTATGGCCGAAGACCGCCGTGCGTCGTCGACCACGGACATCGGCGCACGCACCGGAATGCGGCCAAACGCGGTAGGCAATTACCGCGCGCGCCTCATGGATGCCGGACTCATCGAACCCGCCGGGCACGGGCTCGTGGACTTCGCCATCCCAGGTCTCCGCGAATACCTGACATCGCACCCCATTGCTCGCTGATTCAGTTCCTGCTCGTGCCGTCAGAGCACCACCGTCCCGGCCGCGCGATCGTGCGGTCCACGGCCTGTGAACACCACCATGGCGATGTAAACCAATGCCGCGGCAGTTGAAGCCTGCAGCCCCAGAAAAACCCACACGGGCGGCGCGGCTTCATAGCCATGCTGGTAGAACGTCCACATCATCTGCCACACGAAGAAATGGGCTGCCTCCCACGGCAGCAGCTTCACCACAGTGCGGACCAGGATCCGGCGGCGGGAAGGCGCCGCACCGTCGATGCCCACCACCGTCAGGCCCATCCGGCGCTTGCCCCAGGTTGCGTGGTGCGGGCCCGACTCGCAGCGATACAGGTACGCACCAACAACGAAGGTCAGCAGAAAGAAGTACAGCACCTGGCTGCCGAGCGGCCCAAGCGTTCCCAGGTTGTCCGGCAGGGATCCCAACACGAGGTAGGCCAGGAACGAGAGCAGCCCGAGGAACGCCATCTACGCCAGGATGACGCCGTAGTCCAGAAGCAAAGCGAGGAGCCGCCGCCCTACCCCGGCCGGCTTGAGGTCCCCCGTTCCGGCCGCCGCTGGAGCCCCTGAAGAACGTGTCATGGAATCACCCTGTACCTTGCCTCGTGTTTGGGGGGATTCTATCGCCGGATGCCCGGCGAAGGTCTATGCGGGCGATAGCCTGAACGTTGAACCCAGCCCCACCCCGGAACGAGGATTTCCCCATGATCACACGCACCGACGTCGACGAGGCCGCTGCCCGGATTGCGGGGAGGATCCGCGTCACGCCCGTGCTGGCGGCAGACCGCGGCGCGTTCCCCGGCGAAGTGTGGCTCAAGTGCGAGTTCATGCAGCACACCGGCACGTTCAAGGCTAGGGGCGCGTTCAACCGGGTCCTAGCCTGCCGGGAGCGCGGCGAATTGAAGGACGACGTGGGCATTGTGGTGGCCTCCGGCGGCAACGCCGGCCTCGCGAACGCGTTCGCCGCGGCCCACGTCGGCGTGCCCGCCACCGTGTTTGTGCCTGAGACCGCCCCCGCCGTGAAGGTCAAGAAGCTCATGGCCATCGGCGCCAACGTGGTCCAGCGCGGGGCCGAATACTCCGAGGCCTATGACGCCGCGATGGCTTACGCCGCCGAAACCGGCGCCGTCTACTGCCATGCCTACGACCAGGCAGAGATCGCCGCCGGGGCCGGTACCATCGGAACCGAGCTGCTGGAGCAGCTGGGCGACGTGGACACCGTGGTGGTGGCCGTGGGCGGCGGCGGGCTCATGGCAGGAGTCGCGGCCGCCGTCGAGGGCCGGGCCAAAGTGGTGGGCGTCGAGTCCGAATCCACGCCCACCCTGCACGCCGCGCTCGCGGCCGGGACCCCCGTGGACGTGGCCGTCTCCGGGATCGCCGCCGACTCCCTGGGGGCCCGGCAGATCGGCCGGATCGGTTTCGACGTGGCCGTCCGTACCGGCGTCCGCGCCGTGCTGGTCTCCGACGAGGACATCGTGGCCGCCCGGTCCCTGCTGTGGGAGCAGTACCGCATCATCGTGGAGCACGGCGCGGCCACGGCCTTCGCCGCCCTGCACTCCGGCGCCTACGTCCCGGCCGACGGCGAACGCGTGGCCGTGATCCTCTGCGGCGCCAACACGGACCCCGCCACGGTCTGAGGTTCTATTGGTCCACCGCGACGACGTCCCTGCCGTTGAGCGGCTGGACCGGCCGGCTGTTGCCCGCGTGCGCCGCGCGCAGTGCGGCGAGCTGCCCGCCTCCCAGCTCGATGGGGGTCTCGAGGAGCAGCCAGCGCACGCCTTCCGAGCAGGGCGGAGTGGTCAGGCTGCCGTCGTACGCGAAGTGGTCCAGCGATGCCGGGAACAGTGCAGGCAAGTCCACGACGCCGGCCGCCACCTTCTGCCCACCGGCTGCGGCCGGCACGCCGTCCGTGAACGGCGCCCACGCCGCATTGGTAGCCCCCACCGTGGCGAGGATCCCGACGACGGCCAGCCCGCCGTCATCGGCCTGGTGGACGAAGTGGAACTCGGCATCGTAGCGGGCGCCGTCCAGCGTGTGCTCGGACGGGGCATGGAAGTGCAGCTGCTTGAAGGCGTACTTCTTGCCGCCAACCGTGATGCCCTGGGCCGTGAGGGCGCGCAGTTCGGTGGTGTGGCCGTTGTCGGTGATCTCGCCTTCGGAGGCGGAATAGTCGACGGCGAGGGGCGCCGAGGAAAGGCCCGAACCGCCGCCGACGTCGATGGGGGACTGGGCGGTGCCCGAAGAGCAGGAGCCGAAGTCGGAGCTCAGGGTGCCCCAGTGTTCAGGGCCCTCGGCGCCGTCATAGGACCAGGTATGGGGAGCTGCGGAGGCGGACGTGCTGCAGCCGGTGACAAGTGCCAGCAGCCCCAGGCTGGATCCAACTATCAAAGACTTCCTGGTCATTACTGTGGCGCTGCGCATTTCCATCCTTCGGGTCGTCGTAGGTCCGCACCGGAGAGCCCGGTGCGGACCTACGACGACTACCACGGGGGCCGGTGGCAGGTCTTGTCACAGACGCTACGCGCAGGATGTGACACCGTGGGGGCCGTCACCCAGGCCTTCCGGAAGTCAGGGCCCCTTGGCGGCGCCGGAAGCGTCCGTGTCTTCTGTTGCCCGCTGGGCTTCCGCAGCGGCCGGCACTTCGGCGCCGAAGCTGCCGAGCAGGGTCAGGGAATCGGCCGACGGCGAGTCCGGCTTCGCTGAATACACCCTCAGCACCTGGTCTGAATCGTCGGGAAGCGTCAGGTCTTCGAAGTTCAGTTCCAGGTCCCCGACGACGGGATGGTGCAGCCGAACGCTGCCTGCGGACCCCGTGGCCAGCCGGTGTCCGGCCCACCATTGGCGGAAGCGTTCGCTGTGCACTGCGAGTTCGCCGACGAGTTGATTGGCTTGGGGGTCGTTGGGGTGCCGGCCGATATCCGCGCGCAGGGTCCCGACGGCTTCGGCCGCCACGGTCTCCCAGTCCCGGAAGAGATCGTGGGAGCGCGGATCGAGGAAGATCCAGCGGGTGAGGTTCCGCTCCGCCGCCGGCATAGCCGGGAATTCCGCAAGCAGAAGGAACGCCAGGCGGTTGCCGGCCAGAACATCTGTGCGGCGGCCCAGGATCAGGGCGGGAACGTTGCCCACGGCGTCCAGGAGTTGGCGGAGAGCCGGCCGAACAACCTGTTCCGGAATGGGTGAATGCTGGGACTTCGCGCAGTTCTCCAGAAGGTCGAACATGTGCGCCTGCTCGCCAGGATCCAGGCGCAGGGCCCTCGCCACTGAATCCATCACCGCCCGGGACGGGTGGATGTTCCGGCCTTGTTCGAGCCGGGTGTAGTAGTCGGTGCTCACGTCCGCAAGGCGCGCGATTTCCTCGCGTCGCAGCCCGGGGACGCGCCTGCCACCGGTGGTCGCGGCTATCCCGGCCTGCTCCGGCGTCAGCCGCGACCGCATTGCCTTCAGGAACTTTCCAAACTCCGCGCTCTGACCCATGCCTTCCATTGTCCAAGCCGGCGTCCCCGCTTTCCAGTGACGAAGGTAGGACTGCCAGTCCTAGGAAAAGGAGGGAATGGCATACCTGCTGACACGGCCTGCCGGCGTGCCTAGCGTTGAATGCATAACCCGCCCGTGCAGGGCTGTTCGAGCAAACAACACAACCACGGGAAGAACTGATGATGTCCCAGCCACAGGAAATTACCATCCCCACCGTGACCCTCAACAACGGCGTCCAGATCCCGCAACTTGGCTTCGGCGTATTCCAGGTCCCGCCGGAAGAAACGCAGCGCATCGTCGAGGACGCCCTCGAAGCCGGCTACCGCCACATCGACACTGCCGCGGCGTACCGGAACGAGGCCGGCGTCGGGGCAGCCATTGCCGCTTCGGGCATACCCCGCGGGGAACTCTTCATCACCACCAAGCTGCGCAACGGTGAACAAGGAATGGCCCACCAAGCCTTCCAGAACAGCCGCCAAGCCCTGGGCCTGGACTACCTGGACTTCTACCTGATCCATTGGCCCGTGCCCGCACAGGGACTCTTCACGGAGGCTTGGAAGGCCATGGAAAAGCTGTACGCAAACAACCAGATCCGCGCCATCGGGGTTTCGAACTTCCTGGCTGACCACCTGGACACGCTCCTGCCGGCGGCGGATATTGTCCCGGCCGTCAACCAGATCGAAATCCACCCCGCCTTCCAGCAGCAGGAACTGGCGGCCAAGAACCGCGACCTGGGCATTGCGGTGGAGGCGTACAGCCCGTTGGGGCAGGGCGCCGATCTGGCAGCGGCCAACGTGAAGTCCTTGGCCGCCAAGTACGGTGTCACACCTGCCCAGATTGTGCTCGCGTGGCATCTCAGCCAGGGCACCATCGTCATCCCGAAGTCGGTCCAGGCCGCACGCATGCGGGAAAACCTGGGCGCTGCCGCCGTGTCGCTAACGCCGGCGGAGGTAGCCGAAATCACGGAAATGGAGTCGGGCGCCCGCACCGGCGGGGATCCCGCCGTCGCCGCGCACAGCCAAATGTAGCCAATCCGCGCCAGGGAAGTGCAAACCAAGAGAGCCAGAGCCCCACCGAACAACCGCGCGCACAAGTTCAGTGCCCGCCATAAATGACAAGAAGAGAACCATCGATAATTCGCTGATGATGGCTTGGGTAGTCGTCCACCTCATAAACAACGACAGCCGCAGCGCCTTGCCGGATGCACCCGTTGTGGCACCACGACAGGCCGGACGCGCACGCAGGAGACTGGCCCGCTTCCAGCGGCGGCTGGCCAGTCTCCTGCACGAAGCCGCGTGGGCAATTGAACCTGAACCGCGGACGGCTACTGAGCCCTGACCGTGAGGCAGGCCCACAAAGCCACACGGCACCCGCCAAAACCTGAGGGGCGGGGGCACCGGAGATCCGGTGCCCCCGCCCCTCATCTTTGGGTTGCTCGGAGGCAGGCCCCGGGTTACAGAACCTTCTCGAGGAACGACCTGATGCGCGGGTTGTCGTTGCTTTCGGAGAAGAACTCTTCAGGCGGCAGGTCGGCGGCGATCGTGCCGCCGTCGATGAACACCACGCGGTCGGCCACCTTGCGGGCAAAGCCCATTTCGTGGGTGACCACCACCATGGTCATGCCGTCGGCGGCGAGGCCGGCCATGACGTCCAGGACATCGTGGACCACCTCGGGGTCCAGGGCGCTGGTGGGCTCGTCGAAGAGCATCACCTTGGGGTTCATGGCCACGGCGCGGGCGATGGCGATGCGCTGCTTCTGGCCACCGGAAAGCCGGTTCGGGTAGACGTGGGCCCGGTGGGTCATGTTGACCTTTTCGAGCAGCTCCATGGCCCGCGCTTCCGCGTCTTTTTTGCTGAGCTTCAGCACATCCATCTGCGGAAGCATGACGTTTTTCAGGGCCGTCATGTTGGGGAACAGGTTGAACTGCTGGAACACCATGCCCATGCGGGAGCGCAGGCGGTCCAGGTCCACCTTCGGCGCCAGGAGGTCCTCGCCGTCGAACACCACGTGGCCGGACGTGGGCATCTCGAGGAGGTTCAGGCAGCGCAGGAAGGTGGACTTGCCGCCGCCGCTGGGGCCGATGACGGCGACAACTTCGCCCGGCTCGATGGTGAAATCGATGCCCTTGAGGACGTGGTGGTCACCGTAGGACTTGGTGATCTCTTTCGTTTCCAGGAGTGCCATTAGATGTAAACCGCCATCTTCTTCTCGATTGCGTTTGCGGCCAGGCCGATGATGTTGGTGAGGACGTAGTACACCAGGCCGATGAAGACGTACACGGTCAGTGCATCGAAGGTGCGGGAAATGATGGTCTGGCCCACCAGGAACAGTTCGCTGATGGTCACGAAGGACACCAGGGCGGAGTTCTTGGTCAGGGACACAAACTCGTTGCCGAGCGGCGGGAGCATGCGCAGGAAGGCCTGCGGGATGATCACGTGGCGCAGCGCGGAGGCGGAACTCATGCCGCAGGACCGGGCGGCTTCCATCTGGCCCTTGTCCACGGACTGGATGGCGCCGCGGACGATTTCCGTGACGTACGAGCCGCTGTAGAGGCCCAGGGCCAGGATGCCGGCCACCATCGGCGAGAGCTGGATGCCCAGCTGCGGCAGGCCGAAGTAGATGAAGAACAGCTGGACGATGAACGGCGTTCCACGGACCACGGAGACGTACACCTTGCCGAGCCAGCGGATGGGCCGGATGTGCGAGAGTTTGGCGAAGCCGCCCATCATGCCGAACAGCAGGCTCAGTGCCAATGAAAGGGCAATGATCTGCAGTGTGGTTCCCAGGCCCTGCATGAGCGGGCCCCAGGAATTGGTGATCGAGGCGACGTTGAAGATGCTGCGTTCCTTGGCGGGACCGGTGGCGGTGCTGGTTTCGTCGCCGAACCACTTGGTGGAGGCCTTGGTGAAGTCGCCCGAGTCCTGCATGCCCTTCAGCGCCGTGTTGAACGCCTCGCGGATGTCCGAGTCGGTCTTCTGGAACGCGAACCCGTAGTTCTCGTTCGTCAGGCGGTCGCCGACCTGCTTCAGGCCGCCCTGCTCGTGGATGAAGTACCGGCCGCCGGGCTGCCCCGTGACCACGGCGTCTGCCTGGCCGAGTTTGACGGAGGAGAACATCTGGTCGTTGGTCTGGACCTGCACCAGCTCGGCCTGGGGCTGGTTCTGGCGGAGCCACTCAACGGACTTGGTGCCCACCTGCACGGCAACCTTCTTGCCGGCGAGGTCGGCCAGCGACTTGACGGTGTCGTTGGTCGTGGAAACGAACATGCCCAGGCCGCCGGGGTAGTAGATCTCGGAGAAGTCCACCACCTTGGCGCGCTCGGGGCTGATGTAGATGGCGGAAGCGCCGACGTCGATCTGGTTAGCCTGCAGTGCCGGGACGATGTTGCCGAACGGCATCTGCACGAACTCGACGTTCTTGATGCCAGCCTTGGCAGCGAGGTCCCGCACAACGTCGATGTCGAAACCGATCTTGGTGCCGTTGGCATCGGTGAATTCGAACGGCGGGAAGGAGGCGTCAGTGCCGACCTTGAGGGTGGTCTTGCCGGAGCGCAGGTCTGCCATCTTGCCGGCCGACGGGGTTGCCGGCGTCGTCTCGGCCTGGGCTGCCGGCGCGGCCAGCCCCAGCAACGCGGCAAGGAGGGCGGCCGTCGTGGCAGCCCATCCGAAACGCGAGAATCGGTTCGTCATGTGTGCTCGTTTCTGGGGAGGGGAGGAGGGCTTCCGGCTACGCATGCCGGTGCCCGGATCGCTCTGTGGCGATCGTGTGAATGAGGCGTGCGGCCGTGCGTGCCGTGCGGGAGTCGATGTCGAACCTGGGGTTCAGTTCGACGACGTCAACGACGGCGAGCTTGGGGGAGCGGGCCAGCTGGCGGCACACTTCCAGCACCACGGAGAGCGGAACCCCGTACGACGCCGGTGCGCTGACACCGGGGGCGACGTACGCGGGGAGGACGTCGAGGTCGATCGTCAGGTAGACGACGTCCACGGAATCGATGAAGTCCTGCGTGAACTGCCGGACCTGCTCAGTCCTGGACTCGGTGCATTCCTCGTCCAGGAGGTACTTGACGCCCAGCTCCCGGGCCGTCTGGAACAGGGCCTCGGTGTTACCGGGCTGGCTGATGCCCACCACCGTGTAGCTGAATTGGTGGCCGAGGGCACGCTCGGCCTCGGCCACCTGCCGGAACGGCGTGCCGGAGGACGGGATGGCCTCCGCTCGGAGATCGAAATGCGCGTCCAGGTTGATGATGCCGATCCGGCGCCCATCGGTGACCTGGCTGGCGCGGAGGCCCGTGTAGGTGCCAAAGGCGGTTTCGTGGCCGCCGCCCAGGATGATGGGCAGGTGGCCCGCGTCCAGGGCCTGGCGGACGACCGCGCCGAGGCGCTCCTGGCCGTCCTCGAGGTTTCCGTCCACCACGCTGGTGTCGCCAAGGTCGTGGACCAGGAGTTCCGCCGGTGCCGCCATGGGTGCCAGGGCGGAGCGGATGCTTGCGGGACCGTCGACGGCGCCGACCCGGCCTTTGTTCCGGCGGACACCTTCATCGCTGCGGAACCCAAGGACGGCGATCCCCGTGGTGCCGGCCTGGGCAGTGTTTACTGCGTGGTGCCAGCGCCGGTGTTCGGGGCCGGGGCCGTCGTCGCGGCCCGTCCACGTGTGCTGGGTGGTGGGGTTGGTCATCGGGATCCTTCTCCGTGTCCGAGCGCCAATGCGGCGTCACGGGTGCTTGCTATGAGTTGCTTTTCGCGCCGGACCGCCCGGTCCGCCGGAGCCATGGTGCTGACGGCACCCAAAAGCCGGCCGCCGTCGTCGAACACTGGGAAACTGACGCCCCAGACGCCCGCATCCACCGCCCCGTAGCTGAGGCCGAAGCCGCGGCCCTGGACGAGCTGGAGCTCGTGGTTCAGGTTGTCTGCGTCCTCCGCGCCCAGTCCGAGCCCGGCCACGATCCTGCTCTGCTCCTGGGGGTCCAGGTGCGCGAGCAGGGCCATCGCGCTGGCGCCCTTGAGCAGGGGGAGCGAGCGGCCCGGCGAGTAGCTGCAGCGCAGCATCTGGGGGCCTTCGATGGCATCCACACACAGTGCCTCCGCACCGCGGACCACCAGGTAGGCGGCCAGCTCCTGGGTTTCATCCGAGAGCAGCTGTAGTTGCTCCGAGATGCGGCCCTTGACCATGGCCTCCTGGTGGAAGTTGGCGGCGAGGCGCAGGGTTTCCGGGCCGGCGCTGTACTGGCCGCGGCGCCTGGTCTGCGCCACCAGCCCGGACTGCACCAGCAGCGCCAGGTGCCGGTACACGGCGCTGGCGGGGATGCCCGTTGTTGTGCTGATCTGGGCTGCAGTCAAGGTCCGGTGCCGCGCGAATTCGAGCAGGATGTCGACCGACCGCGAGGCGTTGCCTTCCGCTATCACGGGATGGCTCGGATCTGTATGCATGACACCGACGTTAGTGGCTGGCATCACAGACGGCCTTAAAATGTTCCCATATGGTGGGAATTTATTTTCCGCCGGGTGGGAATGTGCCGGGGAACGCCTGGGGAACGGTCGCGACCTACCGTTAAGCGAAGAATCTGAAAGGAGGTGAGAACAATGGCAGACCACTATGCCTCAGGAACCTGGCAGGTAAAGCAGGGCAGCGAGCAGGAATTCATAGACCGGTGGACCGAGTTCCTTCAGTGGTCCCGGGCGAACTACCCGTCGATCCTGGTGGCGAACCTCATTCGTGACCGACGTGTCCCTGGTCATTATGTTTCGTTCGCGGAGTGGACCGACGAGGCGTCCCGGGACGCGTGGAAGCAGAACCCGGGTTTCATGACCCACTTCGATGCCTGCGTTGCGCTGTGCGAGCACATGAGCGGTGCTGATTTCGACCGGGTAGCGACCGTGTAGGGCATGGACTTTACTACTCGGTGCCCTGCCGTTCTGAGGTTGCCCGGCGCGCGGCGGCGAGCGCCCGCAGCGCACCGAGTTGCTCGAACGCAATGGCAGAGTCGTCCAGCAGGTGCCGGTCAGCCGGACAGCCCGCGCCGGCCAAAGCGGCCTGCAGCCGGCAGCGGGCGGACCAGAAAGGCTGATGGGCCCTTTCGTAGAGGCGCGCCGCGGAGAGGAACCGTTCGCGTGCCCCGCCCGCGTCCGCGTCGGTCAGCGCCAGGGAACCGCGGGCAGACTCGGCCATGGCAGTCCACGCCGAACTTTGGAAGGAGCGCCCGACCCGCTCGGCCGCCTGGGCGAATACGGTTGCGCCCGCCCTGTCGCCGAGCGCAGCGAACGCTTCGGCCGCCATCGGATACAGCAGGGCCGTGCACGTCGGACATTCGCCGTAGCGCGCCGTGGTCGCCGCCGCGGACCGGACTACGCGGACTGCCTCGGCCGGATCGCGGCGCTCCAGCGCGTCCAACGCCGCTGTCGCATAGAGCCGGCCCCAGGCGTGCCGGGCCAAGGGCGACACCACGGCGATCGCCATCCCGTGACGAAGGTACGTCGCCGCCGCGATGCTATCGCCTCGCATTACCGCGAGTTCGGCAAGCCGCTGCCAAGGCAGCGCACCGGAACGGGCATCGAGCTCAGCGTACAATTCAGTGCTGCGCTCCAGGCACCCCGCGGCCTCATCCCAGCGCCCCTGCAACAGGAGTGATTCCCCGAGCAGGCACCAAGCGAACGCCTGAGCGTGGCGCGCACCCCGGTCGATGGCCAGCGCCAGCGTGCCGCGGGCATAGTCTTCGACCGTCTCGCACAGTCCGTCCCCATACAGATGGTATTCACCGATGCAGCAATGGAATTCGAAGATCCTTCCCAGCCGCGGATCCTCGTCGCCCACATCACCCAGCCGCTCGATCTCGGCCTGAAGACCAGGCCGCCATGCTCCGCGCATATGACAGATGATGGCGAGTGTTTCCTGCACCGCGGCGACGTCCTCGCCCGTTCCGTGGACCTCGGCCGCCGCCAGGCTAGCCTCCGCTGCGGATTGTGCTTCGTCGTAGCGCCCCACGGACCACAGCCAGTTCGCGCGCGCCTCCATAATCCGCGCCTTCTCGGCCTCGTCCTTCCTGCCTGCCAGCAGGCCCTCGGCCGCCCGTAAGTGGCTCTCCGCGGCAGCCGCGTCCTGCATCATAAGGTGGGCCTGCGCGGCTTTGCGGTGCAGCCGGGCCGACCGGTGATTGGCGCTGGAACCGCGCAGGCGCGCAATCGCCGCAACGAACGCTGCGATCGCACCCTGAAAATCGCCCGACACCAACCGCAGGCCACCGACCTGCTCCAACAACTCGCTGGCCAGCTCAGGCTCCGACGACAGGCCTGAGCGGATCTGCTCGAACAGCCGTTCCGTGGCAGGGTCCGGCTCGATGCCTAGTTCCCGGTCCAGCGCTGCGCGCAGGCGCTCATGTTCCTGCATCGCCTCGTGTCGCCGGCCCGCCAGAGCGTGCACCCGCATCAACGCGACACCTGCCTCCTCGTGGACGGGGTCAGCTGCAATGACCCGCTTCAGTGCCGATACGGCGCCGTCGAAGTTCGCGCGGGCCTCCAACAAGCGCGCCTGTTCGACCAGCAGAGCGAGGAAATCCGACCGGAGCGACTCCTCCCTGGTTATTGCCCAGTCCTCATATCGGTCCTCGGGCAGGAGATCCCCGTCGTACAGTCGGATCGCAGCCGCATACGCGGCCGGGTCGCCGGTCCGGCGTGCCCGCATAGCCGCAGCCTCGAACGCCTCAACATCCACCCACGTCGACTCGGGGTCCAGCCGGAGCTGCTCACCCGAGATGAGGTACCGGTCCAACGCCGACAGGCTCGGATCCAAGACAAGGCGGGCCTCGTGGACCACCTTGCGAAGCTGACCGCCGGCCGCATCCGGGTCCAACCCGGGCCACAGATAATCCAGCACCTGCTCCCGCTGCAACCGGTGACCCGGTGCCAACGCCAGAAGTTTGACCACGGCCTTGGCCTTACGCAAACGCCATTCGCCATCCGGGATGTCCCGCGAACCCACCGACACGCGGAAGCCGCCAAGCAACCGAATTCGAACCTCGCCCTCGACCAACGCCGTCACGCTTCCAGAATCCCACCACCGCACTGTCAATGACAGGGCTGGCTGCGAGCCCTCGGCGGCGGATCGGGAAAGGACCCGCCTAGCTGCCGAGCCGCTGGTACGAACGACGACGGCGGCACTGAAGCGCCGCCGTCGTACGTTGTGTCCAAGCCCGCCCCCGGCGGCCTAGGTCAGCTTGATCTGGCGGTTCATGTCCTTGTAGAGCAGGTAGCGGAACTCGCCCGGGCCACCCGCGTAGCAGGCCTGCGGGCAGAAGGCGCGCAGCCACATGAAGTCGCCGGCCTCCACCTCAACCCAGTCGTTGTTGAGCAGGTACATGGCCTTACCCTCCAGGACGTACAGGCCGTGCTCCATGACGTGGGTCTCCGGGAACGGGATGACCCCGCCCGGCTGGAACGTCACAATGTTCACCTGCATGTCGTGGGCCAGGTCGCTGGAATCCGTGAAGCGGGTGGTCTTCCAGACGCCGTTGGTGTCCGGCATCGCAGTGGGTTCCACCTCCGCGTCACTGGTGACGAAGGACTTGGCCTCGTAACCCTCCAGCCGCTCGTAGGCCTTGCGGATCCATTGGAAGGAGACGATGTCGTCGGAGACGTTCTCCAGGCCCCAGGTGGCACCGGCGGCCAGGTAGGCGTAGCCGCCTTCCTCCAGCTGGTGCAGTTCGCCGTCGAGGGTCAGGTTGACCTTGCCCTTGGTGACAAAGACAACGCCCTCAACGCCGGGCTCAAACTCGGCCTTGGGGGCACCGCCGCCGGGGCCGATCTCCACGATCAGTTGCGAGAACGTGGTGGCAAACCCGGAGATCGGGCGGGCCAGGATCCAGGAGCGGGTGTTGGAGAAACCCGGCAGGGTGCTGGTCACGATGTCGGTCATAACGCCCTTGGGGATGACCGTGTAGGCCTCCGTGACGATGGCCCGCTCCGTGGTGAGGTGGGTCTGCGGCGGCAGGCCGCCTTGGGGGTAGTAGTACTTGCCCATCATGGGTTCCTTACTTCGAAGTGGAGTGTGCCAGCCGCGGGTGCGCCAGCGCGGTCAGCTGGGAAAGTTCGACGCCGGCGAGCGCCTGGACCTCTTCGGTCCCCACTGCGCCGCACTGGACGCCGCGCAGGGCGAAGGCGGCCAGGGCCCGGGCGGTGGCGGGTTCGTCCATGACCCCGCCTTCGGTGCCGTCTGCGTTGTCTCGTTCCACGTAGGTGCGCAGGCGTGCCGCTGCGGCCGGAAGCCCCTCGCGGTAGAAAGCGTACGTGGCGGCGAAACGGCTGGGCAGCTGGGCGGCGTGCAGGTCCCAGCCCTGGTAGTAGCCACGCTCCAGCGAGCGGCGTACGAGCCGTCCGTGCAGCTTCCAGGCATCTTCGACGGCGTCGCCCACCGGGATGATGTTGGTGGAACCGTCGGAGAGGCGGATGCCCGTGCCGGCGACGGCCAGCTGCATGACTTCCTTGGCGTAGTCCGCCACCGGGTGCTCCATGGACTGGTACTCGGCCGAGATCTGCAGCGAGGCGGAGTAGTCGTACGTGCCGTAGTGCAGGGCGCTGATGCGTCCCGGAACCACGTGCGGCAACTGCGCCACCGGGGAGGTGCCGTCCGGTCCGAGGATCAGCTGCGGCGTCTCCACCTGTACCTCGAAGCGGAGCCGGCCGACGGGAAGCCCGTGGACTTGCTCCAGCCGGGACACGGCGAAGTCCATCGCCTGGACCTGGGCCACGGTGGTGACCTTGGGCAGGGTCAGGATGAGGCCCTCGGGCAGCTCGCCTGCGGAGGCCAGCGTCGAAACGAACAAGTCCAATGTCTTCAGGCCGCGTGCCCGGGTGGGCGCCTCGAAGCATTTGAAGCGGATACCGATGAACGGGGGAGCGCTGCCGGCCGCGACTGCCGCTGCCACCGTGTTGGCGGCCCCAACCGCTGCCAGGTCCTCTGCCTCATCGCCGCGGTCGCCGAAGCCGTCCTCGAAATCGAGGCGCAGGTCCTCGATCGGTTCCGTGTGCAGCTTGGCGCCGACCCGTGCGGCGACGGCGGCAGCGAGCTCCGGCTCCTGGCCCAGCAACGCCCCGAGCTTCTCGAGCCCGCCGTGCGCCTCTGCCGTCGTGAGCGCCTCGGCACCCCAGTCGGCAGCGAACGACGGCGTGAAACGGTCCGCCGGCACGTACACGGTGTGCACGGGCTGGCGAGTGCCGTCGTCGCCCGGGTAATTACGTTCCAGCAGCTGGTCCGTGGCGGCCAGCTGTGTGTCGATGGCGGCAAGGTCCGCCGCGGAGAGCGACGGCGTGGGGGAAACCGCCATGACTCAGCCCACCAGTTCGTAGGCCGGAGTGGTGAGGAAATCCGTGTAGTCCTCGGACAGGCAGATCTCGGCGATCAGCTTGCTGGCCGGCTGGTAGTACAGGCGGAAGGCCTCG
The DNA here is from genome assembly GCF_023913815.1 of Pseudarthrobacter cellobiosi. Taxonomy (NCBI): domain Bacteria; kingdom Bacillati; phylum Actinomycetota; class Actinomycetes; order Micrococcales; family Micrococcaceae; genus Pseudarthrobacter; species Pseudarthrobacter cellobiosi. Next base: position 27,736 of record NZ_JAMXBK010000026.1, on the reverse strand, counting down.
TCGCCGAATTCGGTCCGGAGCCGTTCCGTTTCCTCGCCCAGGATCTTTTCGACCAGTTCGCGGGTGACGGTGTTTCCCGTGTCGGCGAGGATGGACTTGTTGCGGATCTGCTGCCATACCTGCGAGCGGGAGATCTCGGCGGTGGCGGCGTCCTCCATGAGGTTGTGGATGGCCACGGCGCCGTTGCCGGAGAGCCAGACGGCGGTATAGGCGACGGCGACATACAGGTTCAGCCGCAGCCCGCCTTCGGTGACCTGGCCGTCAGCCGAGGCGATGTCGATCAGCTGGTCAGCGGTGACCGAAACTTCGGGGCGCTGCTTGTCCAGCTGGTTGGGGCGCTCGCCGAGCGCGGCGTCGAACACCTCGCGGCAGGTGGGGACGAGGTCCGGGTGGGCCACCCAGGAGCCGTCGAACCCGTCGTTGGCCTCACGGGTCTTGTCCGCGCGGACCTTGGCGAAGGCGGCCTCGGTGACCTCGGGGTGCCGGCGGTTGGGGATGACGGCAGCCATGCCGCCCATGGCGAAGGCGCCGCGCTTGTGGCAGGTCTTCACCAGCAGCTCGGTGTAGGCGCGCATAAACGGAGCCGTCATGACCACGGAGGCACGGTCCGGCAGCACAAATTCCTCGCCGGCGTCGCGGAAGTACTTGATGATGCTGAACAGGTAGTCCCAGCGGCCGGCGTTCAGGCCCGAGGCGTGGTCCCGGAGTTCGTAGAGGAACTCGTCCATTTCGAACGCGGCCGGGATGGTTTCGATCAGCATGGTGGCGCGGACGCTGCCCTGCGGGATGCCGAGGAAGTCCTGCGCGAACACGAAGACCTCGTTCCAGAGGCGCGCCTCGAGGTGCGATTCCATCTTGGGCAGGTAGTAGTACGGGCCGTGGCCGTTGAGCAGCAGCTGCTTGGCGGTGTGGAAGAAGTGCAGGCCGAAGTCCACCAGCGCACCCACGGCGGGTTCGCCGTCGATCAGCAGGTGCCTTTCCGGCATGTGCCAGCCGCGCGGACGGGCCACCACAACAGCCAGCGGCGCGTCGGTGCGGAGCGTATATTCCTTGCCTTCGGGCGAGGTGTAGGCCAAGGTGCCGGTTGCGGCGTCGCGCAGGTTCAGGATGGCGTCGATGACGTTGGCCCAGGTGGGCGTGCTGGCGTCCTCGAGGTCCGCCAGCCACACCTTGGCGCCGGAGTTCAGGGCGTTGATGGCCATTTTGGCCGGGGTGGCCGGGCCGGTCATCTCGACGCGGCGGTCCTGCAGCGCGGCGGGCGCCTCGGCGACCTTCCAGTCGCCGTCGCGGATTTCCCGGGTCTCCGGGAGGAAGTCCAGGCGGCTGGTGCGGGCGACGCCGTCGCGCTTGGCCTGGCGGGCCTCGAGCAGCTCGTTGCGCGTGCCGGCGAAGCGCCGGTGCAGTTCCTCGACGAAGGCCAGGGCCTTGGGGGTGAGGATCTCTTCGGCACGGGCGACCGGCTGGCGGTCAGTAACAGTGATAGCCATATTCGTAAGTCCTTTTCTAGAGAGCGCGGGCGGCGTTTGAGTGCGCAGCTGCCGCTACCGCTGCGGCCACATCGGCGGCGACATGAGGATCGAAGACGCTGGGGATAATGTAGCTCGCGTTGAGCTCGTCGTCAGCTACCCGGTTGGCAATGGCGTCTGCGGCGGCCACCAGCATCTCCGGCGTGATGTCGCTCGCGCCGGCGTCGAGCAGGCCCCGGAAGAAGCCCGGGAAGGCCAGCACGTTGTTGATCTGGTTGGGGAAATCGCTGCGGCCCGTGGCCACCACAGCGGCGTGCTTGGACGCAATGACAGGGTCGATCTCCGGGGTCGGGTTGGCCATGGCGAAGACGATCGCATTCTCAGCCATAGCGGCGACCTGCTCTTCGCCGATCACGTGCGGAGCGCTGACACCGATGAAGACGTCGGCCCCGGCCATGGCTTCGTGCAAGGTTCCGGAGAAGCCTTCCTCGTTGGTGTTCGCGGCAATCCAGGCGCGGTGCTCGTCGTCGTACTGCTCGCCCGAGTGGATGGCTCCGGAGCGGCCGGCGGCAACGATGTGCTGGGCGCCCTGGGCCTTGAGGAGCTGGATGATGGCCGAGCCGGCGGCGCCGACGCCCGAGACAACAATGCGGACCTCGGAGAGCTTCTTGTCCACCACCCGCAGGGCGTTGTGGAGAGCTGCCAGGGTGACGATGGCAGTGCCGTGCTGGTCGTCATGGAAGACGGGGATGTCGAGTTCATCGCGCAGGCGCTTCTCAATTTCAAAGCAGCGCGGTGCTGCGATGTCCTCAAGGTTGATGCCGCCGTAGACGGGGGCCATGGCCTTGGCGATCATGATGATTTCCTCGGTGTCCTGGGTGTCCAGGCAGACCGGCCAGGCGTCAACGTTGGCGAACTGCTTGAACAGGGCGGCCTTGCCTTCCATAACGGGCAGGGCCGCGGCCGGGCCAATGTTGCCCAGGCCCAGGACGGCCGAACCGTCGGTGAGGACGGCGATGGTGTTGCGCTTGACGGTCAGGTTGCGGGCGGCCGACGGGTCCTCCGCGATGGCGAGGCAGACGCGGGCGACGCCGGGCGTGTAGGCGCGGGACAGATCGTCGCGGTTGCGCAGGGCTACCTTGGGGACCACCTCGAGCTTCCCGCCGAGGTGCATGAGGAAGGTGCGGTCCGAGACGTGCTGGACCGTGACGCCGTCGAGCGCGTTCAGGGCGTCCTTGACGCGGGCGGCGTGGTCGTCGTCGGTGGTGTTGCAGGTGACGTCCACAACCAGGGTGTCGTGGTGGGATTCCGTGACGTCAAGCGCCGTGATGGCTGCGCCGGCCGCGCCGACGGCGGCAACGAGCTCACTCGTGGCGGTGAAGCTCGACGGCGCCGCGACGCGCAGGGTGATCGAATTTCCGGGGCTCGGGTTCGCCATTGAATTTCCTCCTCGTTGGGTCCGTTCCCGGACCGCTCGTGCAACCGAATGTTTTCGTATTATGGATATTATTATCTGCAAAGTGGAAATGCAACCCCCTGGCGGTCATGTTGGGGGACATCGCCCGGGGCCTGGTTGTGCTGTATGTTGAGTGTTCTAAGCAACTCTTTTCACGATGTGGATAAGAGATGTCAGAATCTGAGCCATAGGAGACAACGGAATGGCTGAAAAAGCCTCCGGAGGCGTGCAGTCCGTCGAGCGCGTCTTCGAACTGCTGGAACTCATCACAGACGCGGGCGGTGACGTGACGCTCAGCGAGCTCTCCTCCTCCACGGATCTGCCCCTGCCCACCATCCACCGCCTGCTGCGCACTTTGGTCTCGCTTGGCTACATCCGCCAGCTGCCCAACCGCCGTTACGCACTGGGTCCCCGGCTGATCCGGCTTGGCGAAGCCGCCAGCAAGCAGCTTGGAGCCGTGGCCCGCCCGCAGCTGAAGAACCTCGTGGACCGCCTCGGCGAAACCTCCAACATGGCCGTGCTGGACTCGGACATGGTCATCTACGTGGCCCAGGTGCCGTCCATGCACTCCATGCGCATGTTCACCGAGGTGGGCCGCCGCGCCCACACGCACGACACCGGCGTTGGCAAGGCGATCCTGGCCCAGCTCGACGACGAGGTGGTGCGCGGCATCGTGGCCCGCACCGGCATGCCCACCCCCACGGCCAAGAGCATCGGCGACATTGAAGCCCTCCTTGCCGATCTCAAGCTGATCCGTGAACGCGGCTACTCCATTGACGAGGAAGAGCAGGAGCTCGGCGTGCGCTGCTTCGCGATGGCCGTGCCCAACGCACCCACGCCTGCCGCCATCTCGGTGTCGGGGCCGATCAGCCGCGTGGACCAGAGCTTCGCCGACCGTGCCGTGCCGCTGCTGCGCCAGGCCGCGATGGCGATCTCGGCGGAGCTCAACCAGAACTGACGCTTCCACCCAAAATAGCGCGACCCACAACAGCGCGCTCATAGCGCGAACGGACACTTGAGGCCCTGGAATCTGCGGATTCCGGGGCCTCAAGTGTCCGTTCGGCCGGGAGATGGTTGGTGGGGAGGTTGGTTTGCCTAGTGGTCAGACTTCGACGACGACTCCACCGGGACTTCCTTGCCCTCTGCGTCGATGAGCTTGCCGCCCTCGTAACGGTCGCCGTCGGCCAGGCATTTCAGGTCAGCCTCGGTGACCACCCGCGCGGTGCCGGCCACAAACACTGACTGGTTGTCCGAGTTTCCGGCCTTGAGGTGGTTGAAGAGCAGGTTCAGCAGGATGGCCATGACGGCGGCCGAGCTGATGCCCGAGTGGAAGATCGTGGAGAACCAGGACGGGAACTGGTCGTAGAACTTCGGGGCCGCAATCGGGATCATGCCAAAGCCGATGGATGCGGCCACGATGACCAGGTTCATGTTGTTTTTGTACTCCACCTTGGCGAGCGTGCGGATGCCGCTGGCGGCCACCGTTCCAAAGAGTACGACGCCGGCGCCGCCCAGGACGGGTGTCGGAACCGCTGCGACCACCCGGCCGAGGATGGGCAGCAGGCCCAGAATCACCAGGATGAGCCCGCCGGCACTCACCACGAAGCGGCTCTTTATGCCCGTGATCGCCACGAGGCCCACGTTCTGGGCGAAGGCGCTCTGGGTGAAGGAGTTGAACAGGGGCGAGATGGCGCTTGACAGCATGTCTGCACGCAGGCCGTCGCCGATGCGGCGTGAGTCCACCTTGGTGTCCACGATCTCGCCGACGGCGATGATGTCCGCCGAGGTCTCGGTGAGAGTCACCAGAATGACAATCAGCATCGAAATGATCGCCGCAATCTCAAAGGTCGGCAGGCCAAAGGCGAACGGCGTGGGGAAAGCGACAACGTCGCCCTGGCCCACTTTGGAGAAATCCGCCATGCCCGTGAACAGTGCGATCACGGTGCCGATCACCATGGCGAGCAGGATGGATAGGCGGGAGATGGCGGCGTTACCCACCTTGCTCAGCAGCAGGACGATGCCCATGGTGGCTGCGGCGAGGCCGATGTTGGCCACGCTCCCATAGTTCTCGGCCTTGGCGTTGCCGCCCATGGCCCAGTTGGCGGCGACCGGCATCAGCGTCAGGCCGATCGTGGTGATGACGGTGCCGGTGACCACGGGCGGGAAGAACTTGATGATTCTGGAGAAGAGCGGCGTGATGGCCAGGCCGATCAGGGACGCCACAATGACCGAGCCGAAGACGGCCTGGATGCCGCCGCCGCCCTGCACGATCGCCACCATGGTGGAGACTCCGGCGAACGAGACACCCTGTACCAGCGGCAGTTGCGATCCGAAGAACGGGATGCCGACGGTCTGGAGGATGGTGGCGAGGCCGCCGACAAACAGGCAGGCCGCGATGAGCAGGCCGATGTCCGTGGCGGACATGCCGGCCGCCGCTCCGATGATGAGCGGCGGGGCGATGATGCCGCCATACATGGTCAAAACGTGCTGGAAGCCGTACGCGAACGTGCTTCCGATGGAGAGGCGCTTGTCCTCGGGGCGGGCTTCCGCTGGGCGGGATTTCTTCTTGCTGTTCATGGCAGACTTTCTTGGTTCATGGCAGACGCCTTCGTCTGGCTAACAATGTCTGGCTAACAATTTGGAGCTTTGGGGCCGGTGGATTTCGACAAGCTCAATCACCGGAGACGGGCCCAACCACCGGGGTTGGTCCGGTGGTCGAGCCCGTCGAGACCCGGTGGCAGATCAGCAGAAGCCGGCGATGCCGTTCCAGGCGGCGGGGGCGGAGCCTGAGTTTTCGCGCTGGACCGTGGCCTCGATCAGGCCGTAGGGGCGGTCCGCGGCGAAGAAGACCTCGTTGGGGTTGTCGAGCCCGAACGGGCTGAGGTCAACCAGGAAGTGGTGCTTGTTGGGCATCGAGAACTTGATCTCGTCCACTTCGCCGTGTGCTTCCAGGACCTTCTTGCCCATGTCGAACAGGGTCTGCTGCAGGGCGTGGGAGTAGTTCTCCGTGAAGCCCTCGAGCAGCAGGGCCTTGATGTCCTCGTAGCTCTTGTTGAAGTCCGTGGCCGTGTGGTCCAGGCCCGTGCTGTAGCGCCAGCGGGCGGAAACATCCGTGGCCAGGATGCGGTCCGTGGTCTCGGGCAGGGTGGTGTAATTGTCTCGCGGGTAGCCCACAAAGCCGGACTGGGTGGTCTTCAGGACGGTCAGGTCCTTGAGCCCGGAGATCAGGTGCGTGGTGTTGCCGTCCCGGACCACGACGGCGGTACGGACTTCCTGCCCGTTCCGGACAAAGCTGTGGTCGTGTTCGGAGCCGTGCGACTGGATGCGGTCCCAGGTGTAGGACTCGGCTTCCCAGCGGCCGCCCGTAACCCAGTCGAAGCCTGACGTGAAGTGCTCGCTGAGGCGAAGAAGGAAGGCTTCGGGGGAGCCAACGCCCGCCCTGGCGAAGGCGTAGATGGTGTTCTTCTGGGTGTCCGTGGCGACGACGTGGGCGTTGTCGCCTTTGAGGTGCGCAGCCTCGAAATCGCCGCGCAGCTGCGAGGTGACGTTCAGGTCTTCGATCTGGTGGCGGTCGGTGTCGCGGGTGACTTTGACGACGCGGACTTCTGCCTTGCCGTACTGGTTGTCGCCGAGGACGATTTTGTTGCTCATGGTCATATCCCAACTTCTACGAGGTGGAACCTTCAAGGTCCACCAACGAAATTAAGCGCGTATTTCCAACGCGTTTCTGGTGGAGCCGACCCAACAAAAAAGAGCCGGCATCCATTGATGCCAGCTCATTACGACCCTGCCTGCTGCTCCCAGGTTACGTGACCTGCGCCACGAAGTGAAAAAAGCGTAGCCCACTCTTGCCAGTGGTGTACATCACTTCCCGGGGATTGTTATGTACTTTCCGATTGTGACCGGCCGGGGTGCGTCCCTGCGGCCGAGGTCTTGACGCCGATCCCAGACCCTCATAGAATTTCCACATAACAATAAAAGTTTTCCGAAGTACGGAAAAGCTAAGCAGCAAGAACGAGGAGGAACAGATGGACCCGAAGGATAAGAACAACGTCGTGGATTTCCCGGCACCCGGCCAGGAGCTGTACCTGCCGTTCGGCGCCACCGATCCCGACTTCTACATTCCGGCCGACTGTGACCGTGCAGGCGGGTTCTCCCGCTGGATGCGCGCGCTCCCGGTATTCGGCCGGCAGCGTCCCTAAGAGTCCATCCCCAGCAGCCCCCTCTCCTCGCAAGCTCGGACAGGGAACCCTGCAGCTGTGGGCCCTGTTCAGGGCGGACTCTGCGCAACAGAGCCAACGGGCGGGTGGCACCTGGGGAGGTGCCGCCCGCTTTTGCGTGCCTGGCCGTTCACGAGCCTCCGTGCCTGCGCCGATTCGATGGTTCCCTGCGCACTCGATGGTTCGAACCGTCGTGTGCGCAGGGAACCGTCGATCCGGCGTTATCCACATAGGACGAACTCCGGCTGTCGTCGGCTGGTGGTGCCGTCCGAGGCTTGACCCATGACGAACAACGCGCAGTTGACGATGCCGACGGGTGGCATGCTGCCCACCGGAATGGACCTGTGGCGGACCGGCGAGCTGCAGGAATCCGGGCTCAACGCCCGCAAAGTATCGGCTTTGGTGCGGGCCGGCGACTTGGTCAGGCTCCGCCGAGGTTGTTACATCCGCGGCAGCACATGGGCGGCCCAAAAACCTTGGGTGCGCAGCCGGCAACTGATCGCCGCGCACGCTCACGGAACGCTCACGACGTCGGGCGGCGGCTTCGTCTACAGCCACACCTCGGCTGCCCGCCTCCACCGGCTGTACCTGTGGGACGTTGACGATTATGTGCACATCACCCAGGAGTCGGCTCCTTCGCGCACTTCCCATGGCCGTGACGTAGTTACCCATACCAGGTCGCTGCAGACAGCGGACATTGTCTTTGTGGACGGCATGCCCTGCACCTCGCTGGAGCGCACCGTGGTGGATTGCTGCCTCATGCTGACCTACAGGCAGGCCTTGGTGTTGATTGATCATGCCCTCAGGATGGGTGCTGACCTGGAGAAAATCCGTCGGATGAGTGCTTCGTTGGCGGGACGCAATGGCGTACGAACGTTGCGTCGAGCCATTGAGAACGCCGACGCGCGGTCGGAGTCACCGGGCGAGACCTTGACGCGGGAGTTGATTCACCGGCTCTGCATTGAACCGCCCGAGCTGCAGGTGGTCGCATGGTCGGCGGACGGCCAGTACCGGCTGGACTTCGACGGCAGGGTGAAGTACTTCGACTACGAGCCCACCGATGAGGTCATCTACAAGGAGCGGCAACGTGAAAAGGCGCTGACCGAGGAGGGGTGGACGTTCATCCGGATCAAGTGGCAAGACCTGTTCCAGGAGCACGAGTTCAAGATGCGTGTCCTGCGGGCCCTCCGAAATGTAAGTTAGCCGGCACCGTTTCGATGGTTCCCTGCGCACCCGATGGTTCGAACCATCGAGGCGGCAGGGAACCATCGAAACGGTCGGCAAAGAGCTACCCCGCCACGAGCTTTCGCGCCGCTGCCGAGTGCTCCGCGATGAGCCCGGCCACGTCCAGGCCGGGGATCTGACCGTCCACCACGCGCCATTCGCCGCCCACCATCACGCGGTCTGCGCGATCCGCCCCGCACAGCAGCAGCGCCGCCACCGCGTCGTGGCTGCCGGAGAAGCGCAGGTCGTCGAGGCGGAAGAGTGCCAGGTCGGCCTGCATCCCCGGCGCCAGTTGACCAATATCGGAGCGTCCCAGCACGGCTGCCGAGCCCCGCGTCGCCCAGCCGAGAGCGCGCTCCACCGGCACGTCCGCCCCGTAGCGCAGCCGCTGCAGGTACAGCGCCTGCCGGGCCTCGAGGATCATGTTGGAGGCATCGTTCGACGCCGATCCGTCCACTCCCAGCCCCACCGGGACCCCGGCTGCCTCAAGTTCCAGAACACGTGCGGTGCCTGACGCGAGCCGCATGTTCGACGTCGGGCAGTGCGCGACGGCGGTGCCCGCGGCGCCGAGCCGGGCGATCTCGTCGTCGTTGAAGTGGATGCCGTGACCCAGCCAGGTGCGGTTGCCCAGCCAGCCGACACTCTCCAGATAGTCCACGGTGCGCAGGCCAAACATCGAGAGGCAGAAGTCTTCCTCGTCGATGGTTTCGGCGAGGTGCGTGTGCAGCCGGACGTCAAGCCGTTCTGCCATGGCTGCGCTCTCCGCCATGATCTCCTTGGTCACCGAGAACGGCGAACACGGGGCCAGCGCAATCTGGATGAAGGCGCCGTCGCCGCGCTCGTGGTACTTCGAAATGAGGCGTTCGCTGTCCGCCAGGATGACCTCCGGCCGCTGCACCGTGGACTGTGGCGGCAGGCCGCCGTCGTCCGTTCCCAAAGTCATAGAGCCGCGCGTGAGGGTGGCCCGCATGCCGAGTTCGCGCACGACGCCGACCTCCACGTCGATCGCGTCCTCGAGTCCCGCGGGAAACAGGTAGTGGTGGTCGGCTGCCGTGGTGCAGCCGGAGAGCAGCAGCTCGGCCAAGGCCACCTTCACCGCGAGTTCCAGGCTGTCCGGTGTCAGGCGTGCCCAGACCGGGTAGAGGTTGTGTAGCCAGGGGAACAGCGGGGCGTTGGCCACCGGACCCCAGGCGCGCGTGAGGGTTTGGTAGAAGTGGTGATGCGTGTTGATCAGGCCCGGCATCAGGACATGCGCGGAGGCGTCAAACGTCGAGTCGCAGGGCGCCGACGGCTGGCCGCCGGCCGGAACCAGCTCGGTGATGATGCCGCGGCTAATCACAATGCCGCCGCTGGCATCGAGCCCGTTGGCGGTGAAAACGGCGAGCGGGTTCCTGATCCAGAGGCTGGACGGGGATAGGGCCGGGGACGGGGAATGCGGGTGGGCCATGGATGGCTCCTTGTCTGGTCGGCAACAAATGCGTTCCAGCTCAGTGATGCCCTGTCTGCTGATCCAGGATGCCGGTTGCCCATGGGTAGCCGGTGGCAATCAGTGTAGGACGCACGCGGAAGCGCGTCAATGTGACCCGCTTGAAACCTGAATTTCACATCACGAAATTAAGTTTCCAGAAACTATGGTGCTGATCACAGGTCCGGTGCTAATCTCGATCTTGCCAAAGGCGGGCACCCGGACTCCGGGAAGCTATCTACCAGGCGAACCTTCAAAAGCACATGCTGAAGCCTGGTAGCCATATCACTGGCGCGTCCCCGTCTCAGGGTTACTGGGCTTCCTTGCCACTAAGGAAGTCGCAAAATGAGCACAACCGTCACGGCCGAACATTTCCTGGCCGCATCCATAAACCTGGCAACAGCCAACGTCCTGAACAGCGGCGGCCCGTTCGGCGCCGTCGTTGTCACCGCAGATGGCCACGCCTTCGAAGGCGTCAACCGGGTCACCGCCACAAACGACCCCACGGCCCACGCCGAGGTCACCGCCATCCGCAATGCCTGCCGCGAACTCGGCACCTTCGATCTCAGCGGAGCCACCCTCTACACGAGCTGCGAGCCCTGCCCCATGTGCCTGGCCTCGGCCCTCTGGGCCCGGATCGGCAACGTGGTCTTCGCCGCAGACCGGCACGACGCCGCCTCCGTGGGCTTCGACGACGCGGTCTTCTACGAGTACTTCGAGAACGAGGACCGGGATGTACTGATGCCCGTCGCCAAGCTGGAACTGGGCGACCCCCAGGCCCCCGCCATCCTGGAACCGTTCAACACCTGGAACACGCTCGATTCCAGGATTGACTACTAGGGCCGGTGGCTGACATGACAATCCTGGACCCCGCAGAAATGCGACCGGCAGCTGAAGAGCAGGCTGCGCCCGCAGGCGCAGGGCACACAGCGGCACCCCGGCCCCCGGCGTCGAAATCCCTTCTGGATGGTTTCTTCCAGATCACCAAGCGTGGCTCCACGCTGGCCCGCGAATTCCGCGGCGGCATTGTCACGTTCTTCACGATGGCCTACATCGTGATCCTCAACCCGCTGATCCTGGGCGGTTTCTCGGCCGAGAACGCCCCCACCGACGTCGCCGGCGGCTGGCTCCCGGCAGCACAGGTGGGCGCCGTCACCGGACTCACCGCCGGCGTCATGACCATTGTGTTCGGCCTCGTCGCCAACCTGCCGTTCGGGCTCGCGGCGGGCCTGGGCATCAACTCGTTCCTGGCCGTGGCCGTCATCCAGGACGTCACCTGGCCCGAAGCCATGGGCCTGGTTGTCATCAACGGCATCCTGATTGTCCTCTTCGGCGCCACGGGTGCCCGGACGGCGATCTTCAAGGCAGTCCCCAAGGAACTCAAGGCCGCCATCACCGTTGGCATCGGCCTGTTCATCGCCTTCATCGGCTTCGTCGACTCCGGTTTCGTCCGCCCAACCAAAGGCGGCCCACCGGTCCAGCTCGGCAATGACGGCTCCATCACCTCCATCCCCACCCTCGTCTTCATCGTCGGGCTGCTGGTCATGGGCATCCTCGTGGCCCGCAAGATCCAGGGCGGCCTCCTGATCGGCATCGTCGCCACCACCGTCCTCGCCGCCGTCGTCGAGGCCGTTATGAACATCGGGGCCGGCAGCGCCGACAACCCCGGTGGCTGGCACCTCAACGTGCCCGTGCTCGCTGGCCAGCTGGTCTCCGTCCCGGATCTCAGCCTGGTGGGGCAGTTCGACCTCTTCGGCTCGTTCTCAAGGATCGGCGGCCTGGCGGCCACCATGCTGGTCTTCACCCTGGTGTTCACCAACTTCTTCGACGCCATGGGCACCATGACCGGCCTCGCCAAGAGCGCTGGCGTGGCACACAAGGACGGCACCTTCCCCAAGCTGAAGTCGGCCTTCATCGTCGAAGGCCTCGGCGCAGTGGCCGGTGGCGCGACGTCCGGGTCTTCGAACACCGTTTACATCGATTCCGCCGCGGGAATCGGCGAAGGTGCCCGTACTGGCCTGGCCTCCGTGGTCACCGGTGTGCTGTTCCTGGGCTCGATGTTCTTTACGCCGCTGACCTCGGTGGTGCCGCTCGAAGTGGCGGCTGCCGCCCTGGTGGTGGTGGGTGCCATGATGATGGCACAGATCCGCGAGATCAAGTTCAGCAAGTTCTCGATCGCACTGCCGGCCTTCCTGACCATCATCACCATGCCGCTGACCTACTCGATCGCCAACGGCATTGGCGTCGGATTCATCTCCTTCGCGGTCATCAGTGCGGCGTCCGGCCGGGCCAGGAAGGTCCATCCGCTCATGTGGGTGGTCACCGCGGGCTTCATCATCTACTTCGCCCGCGGGCCGATCAACGCCCTTCTGGGCGCGTAGGTCCCGGCGCAACCGCCCATTCGGGCGCCCTAAACGGCGGTCCATCCGCACCCACCGCATCGAGTAGGCGTCCGCCGCCGTGGTCCACCGCACCGGAACCCACGACGGCGGGCGGCGGTGGAGTGCGGCTGGGCCGTCACGGACCGGGGCGGGATTAGAGGCCCCGCCCCGGTCCCCTCAAACAACTCCCCTGACTTTCCCTCTACACCAGCAAGGAATGAGATTATGAGGCAAGACCGCGCACTGTTCCGGACAGGCTTCCCGTCCGGAACCTCAGTGGTAAAGGACGTGTTGCCATGCTGGACCTAATACCTTCACTGGGAGGCTGGCGGCCCGCGGTCTCCGGCCAGCGTTGCGCCGTCGCCACCATCGTGGCCGCGGGAGGCTCCGTGCCCCGGCCGCTCGGCACCTCCATGCTTGTGTCGGAACACGGGGACGTCCTCGGCAGTCTCTCCGGCGGCTGCGTGGAGGGCGCCGTGGTGGACGCCGCCCTTGAGGCCATGCGCGACGGCGGCATCCGCCTTGAGTCGTTCGGCTACAGTGCCGAGGACGCGTTCGCCGTCGGACTCTCCTGTGGAGGAGAACTGGAAGTACACATCCAGCCGCTCGGTGTTGGCTCCCCTGAACTATCTGTATTGCGCGGTTTTGGTGACGCTGGCCGCAACGTGGCCGAAGGCCCCGCAGCCCGGGGGCTTGCCGCCCTGGCAGTCATCCGCCGGCTCGATGCGGGCGGAGGCGTGGTGGTCGTCGACGATCCTGTGAGGTTCCGCGCCATGGAGTCGCCGGAACTCGCAATGCTGGTGGGCGACCATCCCGCTACTGTTTTTGCGGCGGCAGCCCAACTCGAACCACTGCTCCAAGGCGGCCGCGCGGGCCTTATCCGGCTTGCACCTCCCGCCGGCTGCACCGGCGGCTCGGAGGCGACACAGCCCGAACCCATCACGCTGTTTGTGGAAAGCCGGCTCCCCGCCGCGCGTATGCTCATTTTCGGCGCCAACGACTTCGGCGCCGCGCTGCTCCCGGCCGGGAAGCTCCTCGGCTACGACGTCACGCTCTGCGACGCCCGCCCCGCGTTCTCCCGGCAAAGCCGCTTCCTCGCCGCCAACCAGGTGGTCACGGACTGGCCGCACCGCTACCTTGCCGCAGAAGCAGCCGCAGGCCGGGTGGACGGCCGCACCGTGGTGTGCGTGCTGACCCACGACCCCAAGTTCGACATCCCGCTGCTGGAAACCGCGCTCGGCCTGGGCCTCGCCTATGTGGGGGCAATGGGTTCGCGGCGAAGCCACCGCCAGCGCATCGACGCGCTGCTCGCGTACGGCACGCCGGCCGAGGCACTGGAGCGGCTGCATTCGCCCATCGGACTCGACCTTGGGGCTGTCACGCCTGCCGAGGTCGCGGTGTCCATTACGGCCGAGATCATCGCCTCCCGTGGCCGGGCCGGACGAGGCAGCACCACGCCGGCGCCGCTCAAGGCATCCTCGCTCAAGGACGGCAGCGGCCCCATCCACCCCACATCGACACCCCGCACGCACGAAGCCCGCCAGGAGAACCCATGGACATGAACACCATCGAGGCCGTCGTCCCCACGACGGACCCCGCCGACTGGCGCGACGGCGATGCCTGGCTGGCCGGTGGCACGGTCCTGTTCTCCTACGGGAGTACTGTTTTGAAGCGGCTGCTGGACCTGGGCGAAGCGGGTTGGCCGGCCGTAACCGTGAGCGACGCCGGGATCGAGCTGGCCGCGACATGCACCGTCGCGGAGCTCTACGCACTGCCGGATTCGGAGGCCGTCGCCGGCAGGAAGTGGCCGGGCCTGGACTTGTTCCGGCCGTGCTGCGACTCCTTCGTGGCATCCTTCAAGATCTGGAACATGTCCACGGTGGGCGGCAACCTGTGCACCTCGCTGCCGGCCGGGCCCATGATCTCGCTCTGCGCCGGGCTGGACGCCACCGCCACCATCCTCGGCCCCGGCGGCAGCAGCCGCACGGTCCCGGTGGCCACGTTCATCACCGGGGACGGGCAAAACAGCCTGGCACCCGGGGAGCTCCTGCGCAGCATCCACCTGCCGGCGTCGGCCCTGTCCTCGAAAGTGGCCTTCCGGCGGCTTTCGCTCAGCAACCTCGGCCGTTCCGGGGTGCTGCTGATCGGACGGCGCGACGCCGACGGCGGCCTGGTCATCACCGTCACCGCCGCGACCAAACGCCCCGTGCAGCTGCGGTTCGCCGCCGCCAAGATGGCCGGCCCCGCGGCCCTGGCGGCCGCCGTCGGGAAGGCCATCCCGGCGGAGCTGTACCACGATGACATCCACGGGCTGCCCGAATGGCGCCGGGACATGACCCTCCGGCTCGCCGAGGAGATCCGTGCGGAACTGCTGGAAGAACGGCTCACCGTGTCGGGAGATTTCTGGACCGGCCAGCCGCACGCCTTGTCGCCGCAGCCAAGCGCGCAACCCGAAACAACACAGAACAAGCAGCAGAAGGAGGCCTGAGCATGGCAATCGAAATCAACGGCACCGCCACCCCGGCCACACCCCGCCCCGGCCAGTGCCTGCGCACGTTCCTGCGCGAACAGGGCAACTTCGGGGTCAAAAAGGGCTGCGACGGCGGCGACTGCGGTGCCTGCACCGTCCACGTGGACGGCACCCCCGTACATAGCTGCATCTACCCGGCCGTCCGCGCCGACGGCAAGGCCGTCACCACCATCGAAGGCCTCGCCCAGGGCGGTGCACTGCACCCCGTGCAGGAGCAGTTCCTGGCCGAACAGGGCTTCCAATGCGGCTTCTGCACCGCCGGCATGATGATGACCGCAGCCACCTTCGACGACGAACAGAAGGCCAACCTGCCCCGCAGCCTCAAAGGCAACCTCTGCCGCTGCACCGGCTACCGTTCCATCGCGGACGCAGTGTGCGGGACCCGCGACAAGCACAATCACGACGGCGGCGCGGCAGCTGGCGCGGCCCGTCCGGCTTCCGCGGCCGGAACCACCGCCGCCGGCACCACGGCAGCCCGGGCGGGGCAGCTCGGCGACAACGTGCCCGCCCCGGCGGGCCTCGCCGTCGTCACCGGCACCGCCCGCTACACACTCGATGTCCCCGCCGACGAGCTAGAAGGCCTGCTGCACCTGAAGCTGCTGCGCTCACCCCACGCGCACGCCCGGATTGTCTCCATCGACCGGACGGCCGCGCTCCAGGTGCCCGGCGTCGTCGCGGTCTTCACCCACGAGGACGCCCCGGCGCAGCACTTCTCCACGGCCCAGCACGAGCTCTACACGGACGATCCCGACGACACCCGCGTCCTCGATGACGTGGTGCGGTTCATCGGCCAGCGCGTGGCCGCCGTCGTGGCCGAATCGGTGGGTGCAGCCGAGGCCGGGGCCCGCGCCCTGCACGTGGAATACGAGGTGCTGGACACCGTCTTCAGCCCGCAGGACGCCATGCTTCCCGGCGCTCCGGCCCTGCACGGGGACAAGGACGCGGTGAAGGCCAGGATCTCGCGCCCGCGGCAGAACGTGGTGGCCGAGCTGCACTCGGAACTGGGCAGCGTGGCGGACGGTTTCGCCGCTGCCGACTTCGTCCACGAGCACACCTACCGGACGCAGCGCGTGCAGCACGTCGCCCTGGAAACGCACTCCTCCATCGCCTGGCTCGACGACGAAGACCGCCTGGTCGTCCGGACCTCCAGCCAGGTCCCGTTCCTGGTCAGGCGCACGCTGGGCCGCGTGTTCGATCTGTCGGAGGACCGGATCCGCGTGTTGGCCGGCCGCGTGGGCGGCGGCTTCGGCGGCAAGCAGGAAGTGCTCACCGAGGACCTCGTTGCCCTCGCAACGCTCACGCTGCGCCGGCCCGTGCAGGTGGAGTTCACGCGCACGGAGCAGTTCACCGCTACCACCACTCGGCACCCCTTCACCATCAAACTCAAGGCGGGCGCCAGCAAGGACGGGCTCCTCACCGCCCTGCAGCTGGACGTGGTCACCAACACCGGCGCCTACGGCAACCACGCCCCCGGCGTGATGTTCCACGGCTGCGGCGAATCGCTGGCCGTGTACAAGTGCGCCAACAAGAAAGTGGACGCGCATGCCGTCTACACCGACACCGTGCCGGCCGGGGCCTTCCGCGGCTACGGGCTCAGCCAGGTGATCTTCGCGATTGAGTCGGCCATCGATGAGCTGGCTGTCGGCATCGGCATGGATCCCCTGGAATTCCGGCGCCGAAACATGGTGCGCGAGGGCGATGACATGCTCTCCACCACCCCTGAGCCTGAGGAGGACGTCCACTACGGCAGCTACGGCCTGGACCAGTGCATCTCCCTGGTGCGTGATGCCCTGGACCGCGGCAAACAGCGCTACAGCGACGCCGGCCTCGATGACCTCGGTCCGGACTGGGTCACCGGCGAAGGTTCCGCGCTGTCCATGATCGACACCGTCCCGCCCCGCGGCCACTTCGCCCACACCCGCGTGAGCCTGCTCCCGGACGGCACGTTCGCGGCCGACGTCGGGACCGCCGAATTCGGCAACGGCACCACCACGGTGCACGCGCAGCTGGCCGCGACGGCGCTGTCCACCACGGCAGCCAAGGTGGCCGTGCGGCAGTCCGATACCGACCTGGTGGAGCACGACACCGGTGCGTTCGGTTCGGCCGGGACGGTGGTGGCCGGCAAGGCCACCCTGATGGCGGCTACCGAACTGGCCTCCCGGATGGTCACCGTCGCCGCGGCGCTGACCGGCGTTCCGGAGACCGAGTGCGTGCTCGACGACGGCGGCGTGGACTGTGCCGGGCGGCGGGTTCCGCTCGCAGACATCCACGACGCCGCGCGGCACCAGGGCGTGCAGCTCGCCGTCGAGGGCAACTGGGACGGGACCCCGCGATCGGTCGCGTTCAACGTCCACGGGTTCCGGGTGGCGGTCAACACCGGCACGGGGGAGCTACGGATCCTGCAGAGCGTGCAGGCAGCCGACGCCGGCGTGGTGGTTAATCCGCGGCAGTGCCGCGGCCAGATCGAGGGAGGCATCGCGCAGGCGCTGGGCGCTGCACTGTATGAGGAGGTCCGGGTGGACGACGCCGGCCGGGTCACCACGGACATCCTGCGGCAGTACCACATCCCGTCCTTCGCGGACGTGCCGCGCAGCGAGGTCTACTTCGCCTCCACCAACGACCAGGTGGGCCCGCTCGGGGCGAAGTCCATGAGCGAAAGCCCGTTCAACCCGGTGGCCCCGGCCCTGGCCAATGCGATCCGGAACGCCACGGGGGTCCGGTTCGCGGAGCTGCCGATCGGCCGAGACAAGATCTATATGGGTTTGAAGGAAGGAGGTCCAGTTCGGTCCCGCTGACACCATTGCTGACCGTTTGTGACCGGGCGTGATTCGGCGACCCCTTGACTGATGCGTGACCTAGGTCATACCGTTATTTCACTACTCGATACCCATCTTCCGCATTATGGAAATTGCAATGACGCTCCTGCCGGTAGTTTCCGGCGCGAATCCCATTGCGGAACGCATGGAAGACCTCTTCAAGAAGTGAGATAACGATGCAAACACCACCGTTGACCGGCGTTGACCCGGCACCCGAGACAGAAGCTGACCTGGGCAAAGCGGCCCACCCCTCTATGGGTGTCGACGCGCTTTGTGATTCAGCCACCGCCGTCTCAGGCCAGGCCATCAGCCCCACCTTGTACAACGTAGACCTTGCCCCCACCAAGCGTGAAGGCCGCCGGTGGACCGGCTATAGCATCTTCACGCTCTGGGCCAACGACGTCCACAGCCTCGGCAACTATGCCTTCGCCATCGGCCTCTTCGCCCTTGGGCTTGGAGGCTGGCAGATCCTCCTTGCCTTGGGCATCGGAGCCGTGCTGCTCTTTGCCCTGCTCAACTTCTCCGGCTTCATGGGGGTCAAGACCGGTGTACCGTTCCCGGTCATGAGCCGGATCAGCTTCGGTATCCGCGGTGCCCAGATCTCCAGCCTGCTCCGCGGCGCCGTCGCCATCGCCTGGTTTGGGATCCAGACGTACCTGGCCTCGGTGGTCCTCCGCGTAATGCTCGTGGCCATGGTGCCCTCCCTCAAGGAGCTGGATGGCAACTCCATTATGGGCCTGTCCACACTCGGCTGGATTGCCTTCGTTGCACTGTGGATCGTCCAGCTGGTCATCGTCAGTTTCGGCATGGAAATGATCCGCAAGTATGAGGCCTTCGCCGGGCCCATCATCCTGGTGACCATGGCTGCCATCGCCATCTGGATCTTCGCGGAAGCCGGCGGCTCCATCGCCTGGGCACCGGACAATGCGCTCGAAGGCGCCGACATGTGGCGCACCATCTTTGCCGGCGGCGCACTGTGGGTCTCCATCTACGGAACCTTCGTCCTGAACTTCTGCGACTTCACACGCTCGGCGGTCTCCAAGAAGGCCGTGGTCCGCGGAAACTTCTGGGGCATCCCCATCAACATGCTCGTCTTCGGTGCCATCGTGGTCGTCATGGCAGGCGGCCAGTTCAAAATCAGCGGCAAGATCATCGAGAGCCCCTCGGACATCGTCCAGACCATCCCGAACACGCTCTTTCTTGTCCTGGCCTGCCTGGCCCTGCTGATCCTGACCATCGCCGTGAACCTGATGGCCAACTTCGTGGCCCCCGTCTATGCACTGACGAACCTGTTCCCCAAGCACCTGAACTTCCGCAAGGCGGCCTGGGTCAGCGGTGCGATCGGCCTCATCATCCTTCCCTGGAACCTCTACAACAACCCCTTGGTCATTGTGTACTTCCTCGGCGGATTGGGCGCGCTGCTGGGGCCCCTGTTCGGCGTGGTCATGGCAGACTACTGGCTGCTGCGCCGCGGCAAGGTCAACGTGCCGGAGCTCTACATCGAGTCGCCCACGGGAGCCTACTTCTACAAAAAGGGTTACAACCCTAAGGCGATCATGGCACTGATACCGGCTGCCACCGTCGCCCTCGTGATCGCTTTTGTCCCGGCCTTCGAGGGAGCCGCCCCGTTCTCCTGGTTCTTCGCAGCCGGCATCGCGGCAGTGGTGTACTACCTGATTGCGGATCGCAAGCAGCAGTTCGACGACGTCGACGGCGAGCCCATCGCCATCGTCAGCACCCACTAACCAACCCGTCCCGAAAGGGGAAAGCACCATGCGCATCCTTGTGGCCAACGTCAACACCACACAGTCCATGACCGACTCCATCGCCGCCTCGGCCCGCAGTGTGGCGGCACTCGGAACGGAAATCATTGGAATCACGCCCCGCTTTGGTGCCGATTCCTGCGAGGGAAACTTTGAGAGTTACCTCGCCGCGATCGCGGTGATGGACGCCGTGGTCAACTATCCGGAGCCGTTCGACGCGGTCATCCAGGCCGGCTACGGCGAGCACGGCCGCGAAGGGCTCCAGGAGCTCCTGGACGTTCCGGTGGTGGACATCACCGAGGCGGCCGCGAGCACCGCGATGTTCCTGGGCCACAAGTACTCCGTGATCACCACCCTGGACCGGGCCGTGCCGCTGATCGAGGACCGGCTGAAGCTGGCCGGCCTCGACGCCCGGTGCGCCTCGGTCCGGGCCAGCGGCATGGCCGTCCTGGAACTGGAGGAGGAGCCGGAGCGCGCTGTGGAAGCCATCATCGAACAGGCGCTGCTGGCTGTCCGCGAGGACAAGGCGGAAGTCATTGTCCTGGGGTGCGGCGGCATGGCCGGTCTGGACGAGGAAATCCGGAAGCGTGCCGGAGTCCCCGTGGTGGACGGCGTGGCTGCTGCCGTCACCATCGCTGAATCGCTGGTCCGGCTTCGGCTGAGCACCTCAAAGGTCCGGACCTACGCCACCCCGCGGCCCAAGACAGTCATAGGCTGGCCCATAACGGCAGCGGAAGTGCCCGCTGCACCTTAGCCCGCCATCAAAACAAGGAGCGACCCCATGACTGCAACCCACCGGCCCGTACAACCCCACCGGCCGGCGCCGGTCGCCGTCGTGACCGGTGCAGGCTCCGGGATTGGCAGGGCGGTGGCGCGGCTCATGCTGGCCGACGGGTACCGCGTGGTGTTGGCCGGCCGCCGTGAGGCTCCGCTGCTGGAGTCCGCGGCCGGCCACCGCCAGGCGCTGACGGTGCCCTGCGACGTGACAATGCCCGACGACGTCGAGCGCCTTTTCGCTGCGGCTCTCGGAAAGTGGGGGAGAGTTGACGTCCTGTTCAACAACGCGGGCGTGTTCGGCCCGGCCGCGTCGGTGGATGAAATCAGCGCGGCCGACTGGGACGCGGTGGTGGCGGTGAACCTGACCGGCTCCATGCTCTGCGCCGCCGCTGCCGTACGGGCCATGAAATCCCAGGAGCCGCAGGGTGGCCGCATCATCAACAACGGGTCCATTGCAGCGCATTCGCCGCGGCCCCGGACGGTGGCCTATACGGTCACCAAGCACGCCATGACGGGTCTGACCAAGAGCATCGAGCTGGACGGCAGGGACTTCGGCATCACCTGCGGCCAGATCGACATCGGCAACACGGCCACGGACATTATGGGCACCATCGGCGTGGACTCCGGCGCCCTGCAGGCTGACGGCAGCCGCAGGGTGGAGCCCACGTTCCCGGTGCAGGACGCCGCGCGTGCCGTGCTCCTGATGGCAGGCATGCCGCCGTCGGCCAGTGTGGGCTCGGTGGTGATCACGGCCGCAGGGATGCCGTTCATCGGCCGGGGGTAGCTAGATGTACTGACCGGACACGTTGATCAATCGTGAGAAGGGCGGCTGGCTGCCGCATGCGGTGTGGGGTCGGTGAGGGTTGTAGTAGTGCAGCCAGCCATGTAGCTCCCCACGACGCTCAGCCTTGGAGGTATGGCAGCGGGCGTAGGCCCAGCCGTCGGCCAGTGTGCGGTGGAAGCGCTCGATCTTGCCGTTCGTCTGTGGGCGATACGGGCGGGTGCGCTTGTGCTTGATTTCAAGTTCGGCGCAGGTGTCCCGCCACACGTGTGAGCGGTAGGCGCCACCGTTGTCAGACAGAACGCGCTCGACGGTGATGCCCCGCTGGTTGAACCACTCGACAGCGCGAACGAGCACCGCTGTGGCAGTTTGGGCGGTTTCGTCATCATGGATTTCGGCGTAGGCGACGCGGGAATGGTCGTCGATGACGGTGCGGACGTAGGCGTAGCCCAGAAGTGGGTCACTGTGTTTGTTGCGCGGCTTGCCGGGTGTCTTGGCGCGGTTCTTCTCGCCTTGTCGGCGGCCAACGTAGCGCCAGCCTCCGCCGTCGGGGATGTTGCCGAGCTTTTTCACATCTACATGGATCATGGAGCCGGGGTGGTCATGCTCGTATCGACGGATCGGTTCACCGGTAGCACGGTCGACATGCGACAGGTGGTTCAGGTGAACCGAGGTGAGGATGCGGTGAACCGTCGACGGGGCAATCCCAAACGGAAAGCCAACTGAACGGGCCCCTCGGGGAGACGCAAACGAAGGGTGATGCATCGACGACTGGTCTTCGCGCTGGTTTTGTTCGGCGAGTGGTGTGGCCGCGAGGATCGGTCCTGCATCGACTGGCCTACTCGGTACCGCTCGACCCATCTCTTGACCGTGGGCCACGAGACCTGGAATCGGGCGGCAACTTCGCTGATCGGCCAACCGTCATCGACGACGAGGCGGGCGACCTTTAGCCGGTGGCGCGGTGTGAGGGCAGCGTTTGGGTGGGTCATGAATTCCCTCGGAGACGGAAAGGGGCCAGCCGGATTCGGCTGCTCGAGCAGGGCACGTAGTGTCAGCCGGCCGCTAAACTGTTCCGCCGATGACCAACAAGTTCATGTGCCTGGTCAGCCGGTCCGGTCTGAATCGGACGGGTCCGCCGCTGTCAGCGAGCCGGAGTGGGCGCGTGCGGTGGGGTCCCTGCGGACCTTGATCAGGCTTGCGACTGTGGTCACTGTCAGGATGACTGCGATGACGATGAGGCTGATGTTGGTGCTGATCTCCGGCACGCGGCCATCGATGCCGTGCCCCCAGTGCAGAACAAGTTTCACGCCGATGAATGCCAGAATAAGCGCCAGACCTGTGGAGAGGTAGACCAGGCGGTCCAGAAGCCCCTTAACGAGGAAGAACAGGGCCCGCAGCCCTAGCAGGGCGAAGGCATTGGCGGTGAAGACAATATACGGTTCGGCGGTAATACCGAAAATAGCCGGGATTGAGTCGAGCGCGAACAGCAGGTCGGTGCTGCCGATTGCGAGCAGCACAATAAACAGGGGCGTCACTGCCCTACGGCCGGCGCTGCGCGTGAACATCCGCCCGCCCTCGTAGTCCTTTGTGACGGTCAGCGCGCGGCGGGCCACACGGACCAGCACGTTGTCATGGACATCCGGGTCGGCGTTGCGGTGCCGGTAAAGCTGCACAGCCGTCACAATCAGGATCAGGCCGAAGATCAGGAACATGAAGGAGAACAGCTGGAGCAGTGCTGCGCCCAGGGCGATGAAGATCGCCCGCAGGACCAGGGCCAGTGCTATGCCGAAAATCAGGACTTTCTGCTGGTACTTCTCGGGGACGGCGAAGGTCGACATGATGATCACGAAGACGAAGAGGTTATCGATGGAGAGGCTTTTCTCGACGATATAACCCGCGAAGTATTCTGCGCCGAAGTCCCAGCCCACCTGCATTGCGAAGACCAGTCCGAAGGCAATGGCCACGGCAATATAGAGAATCGATGAAATTGCGGCCTCGCGGAACGTCACGACGTGCGGCCGTGCGGCAGCCAGTCCAAGATCCAGGGCGAGCAGCCCGAGAATAAGTCCGATGGTGATAGTCCAGCGAAGTACACTGACTTCGAGCATTGGTGGCCTTTCTTGTCATCAACTGAAACTGGCTGATTGCTTTCCCTGCGCTCCCGGCCGCCGACCGGGCGCCTGCGGGTCCGATGGACTATTGTCCTTGAAATGGCAACCAAGGATTTTGACTCAGGGACACCCGCCGGGGCCGCCGCCGAGACGCAGTGGACGTTCCTCACCAACCATGCCCACGTCCTGCTCACTATCGCCCGCGATCCGCAGATTCGGATGCGCGACGTCGCCACCCGGGTGGGCGTTACGGAGCGTGCTGCGCAAAAGATAACTGCTGACCTTGTGGAGGCCGGCTATATCACCAGAACCCGTGCCGGACGGCGCAACAGCTACACCGTCGCCACCGGTCGTCCTCTCCGCCATCCCCTCGATGCCGGCCACGAACTGGACGAACTCCTCGCGGTCCTCGTCCCGGAATCCACCTCCCAACCCTAGACACATGAACTACAGTTCGCTAATCTGAGTTCAGTAGTTGAATCATACGCTACCTGCATCAGGTGGCGGGATGGCCGGCCGGAGTGTCTTCGGCACGGCCGAGCTGAGTCGGTCTGGAAGGAGCTCGCTCTTGAATAATCGAGAGGCACATGTCAGACCGCCACCTCCAGCCGGTGTTCCCGCCACCACCGCGGATTCCGCAGGGCCGGTGCATCTCGTCGTCGTGGCCGAGTCCGACGCCGCAGACATTCTGGTCGCGGCGGCCGCACAGGCGCGCAGCGCCGGTGCCCGCCTGCTGATCGCTCTCGCCCGGCCCCGTTTGGGCTTCACAACCGACGCCGCCCTGGTCCGGTCCGTCATCGCACGCAGGCAACAGGAGGTGCTCCGATTGGAGCGCCTCGCGCACCAGGCCCTGGACCACACCGGAGTCACATTTGAAACTGTCCTGATGACCTACCGGGGCGGCGGCTCTGAGTCCGGGCGGACCCGTCGCATTGCCTCAGCAGTGAATCGCCTGGCCCTCGGCCGCGGGGCCATCGTCTGCCGGCAACCGGCGTTGTTGCGACCTCCGACAGCATGGAGAACCATCAGTGAGCCATGAAAAGTCGGTTGATGGACTGAATCCGGCACCGGGCAACAGCATCGTCGTAGGGCACGATGGATCTGACGGTGCAGATTATGCATTGGCCACGGCTCTTGGGCTCGCGGACGAGCTGCAGGTCGCTGTCGTCATCGTCCTCGTGCGGGCCTGGTCTCTCTCCACTGCCCCGCGGCCGCCCGATTGGGAGTTCGGGTACGTGTCGTCGTTTGATGAGTACGCAGCGGCCGTATATGAGGAGCTCGTGCAGGATGCACGCATCACCCTCGACAAATACCCCATGGTCCCCATTAGCTACAGAGCCGTTCACTCCAGCGCAGCCAAGAGCCTCATTGACATCTCACGAAACGCCCGCATGCTGGTTGTCGGATCGCGCGGTCACGGCGGTCTCGCCGGGATGTTGCTCGGCTCCGTAAGTGACCAGTGCGTCCGGCATGCGGCCTGCCCCGTCCTGGTGGTGCGTCCTCGGAGCTGAAGCCACGGCACTCGGGGCATCCATTGACTCCTTTGCATCGGTCCGGCGCGAGCGCCCGATCAGGGTCAGAATTTCTCCGGGCGCAAAACGTCGACGTCACTCACGAACAGAATCATGGCGTAGTCCTCGTAATAGTGCTCCTGAAGGTAGGCGGAAATTGCGCTGGCCGTCTCTTCGTCGCACACCACCTCAATGCGGATGTTACTGTTCGCCTCCCAGCCGGCACTGCGGACGCCCCGGTGGCCTTTGCCGCGGGCATCGGTGATGGTGTATCCGTGAGCATTGAGCCGGTCGATCTCACGGGTGAGAGTGGCCTCAAGGGCTGCTTCGGTGACGACGGTCAATAGCTTGCGTGTATGCCTTTGCATCGGTTTCATCCTTTCGCGAAAGTATGTGCCCACACGGCCAGTGCATGGTAGATCGGGATACCAAACAGTACATTGAACGGGAATGTGATCCCCAGCGAGGCTGCCAGCGACAGGGTGGGATTGGCCTCGGGTACGGAGATGCGCATGGCCGCCGGGACCGCGATGTACGAAGCACTCGCCGCCAGTGTCGCAAGAACGGCCGTACCGCCTATGGAGAGGCCCAGGACCCACCCTAGCCCGGTCCCCACCAGGGCGGAAAAGAGCGGCATGCCAATTCCAAAGGCCATCAGGAATGGCCCGTACCGGCGCAGGCTTCCTACCTGTGTCGCGGTGATCAGCCCCATCTCCAGAAGAAAAAGGGCCAGGATCCCCTTGAAGAGATCGAAGAACAACGGCTCGATCGACGACAGCCCGTCCGGCCCGGCTGCCCAGCCGATGAGCAGCCCGCCCAGTAGCAGCACAATGCTCTTGCCCAGGAAAACCTCGTGGGCGACCGACCTCCACCGGGTTTCGCGTGAGAGGCCCCGCGCGAGGACAATTCCCACAATGATGGCCGGCACTTCCAGGAGCACCAGAAGCAGGGGCATGTGCTCTTCGAACGCGATCTGGCGGCTGCCGAGATAGGCGACCACCACGGCATAGGTGCCTACGCTCACCGAGCCGTAGTGGGCGGCGAGGGAAGCTGCATCCGCGCGTTTGAAGCGGCCCAGGTAGCGCAGCACGGGGAAGGCAGCCAGTGAAAGGAAAAAGCCCAGCGCCACCACGGCCAGCATTTGCGGCAGCAGGCTGCCGAAAGGCTGCCTGGCCAGTTCGATACCGCCCTTGAGGCCGATGGCCAGCAACAGCACGATGCTGACGAACTCGTAGATCGCGGCCGGTAGCCGCAACTCCGAACGCAGCAGGCCCGCCGTGGCGCCAAGCAGGAAGAAAAGGATGATGGGATCGATCATGCGGTGACTCTCTTGTTCGTTTCCGGCTGTTGTGAAACCGGAGCGCGGTCAACGGCCCGTACCTGGCATCGTTTGGCTGTAATCCGTTCGACGCCACCGGTATGCCGGCAGTGCCATTAATACACGCTATATGATTCATGAGACAAACTTCATGTATTCTGGCACGTAACATCTGCGGTTGCGGGACGGCCACAGGGACTTTTCCACCTCATCGCGTGCACATGACAGGTGTGCTGTGAAAACGTCGGCATGGGGTGAGGAGAATTGCAGGAGCAGCAGCCGTCACCGGATGTGCCACTCATCCCGCAAACCTGCGGTTCCCAGTCGTTCCCCCTGGAGTGAAAGGTCAGTTGTGATCAGCACTGAGTCCGGCAATTCAACCCCGCCTTCCGTCTATTCCGGTGAACGGATTTCTCTGCTTACCCAGCATGGCAAGGAGCGGGTGATCGTCCCGGTGCTCGAGCGTGCGCTCGGCTGCCGGCTCGAACACGTCACGGGCTACGACACGGATCTGCTCGGTACTTTCACCCGCGAGGTCCCCCGCGCCGGCTCACAGCTCGAGGCTGCGCGCAAGAAGGCGCAGGTGGGCATGGAATTGTCGGGTTTGCCGCTGGGTATCGCCAACGAGGGCTCGTTTGGCCCGGATCCGGCCATGGGGATGTTCCCCTGGAACATCGAACTCATGATCTGGATCGACAGTGAGCGCGAACTGGAGGTCGTTGGAACAGCCGAAGGCAAGACGAACTTCTTCCACCTGCTGACCGCGGACTGGGCGGAGGCCCAAACGTTCGCCCGCGAATCGAAGTTCCCCGAACACCACCTGGTCGTTCGCCCGGACGGCGAGCACGACCCCCGCATGCATAAAGGAATCGCCGCCTGGCCCGAGCTGGAGCTCGCCTTTTCGAGGGCGCTGGCCCGATCGGCCAACGGCAAGGTTTTTCTCGAGACCGACATGCGCGCCAATGCCAATCCGACGCGCATGGAAACCATCCGTCTCGCGGCCGAAAACCTCGCACAGAAACTTCGCTCCAGATGTCCGTCCTGCGACACCCCGGGATTCTGGAAAGTGGAGCGAGTGGCAGGACTCCCGTGCACGGGCTGCGGCGAGCCAACGAGCGAGACCCGCGCCGAGATTCATGGATGCCTCACCTGCGGGCACCGCTCCACCCGCGACGTAACTGACCCACCACGCGCCGACCCGCGTTTTTGCAACTGCTGCAACCCCTAACACTGCCCATAACCTCGACGCGTCCCATTGCCCAACGCGTTCAGAGCGATACGTAGCTTCAAATCAACACCGGAGGAAAGATATGCAACCATCACATTTAGTGGACCTCAAGCCCCGCAGCCGGGTGGTTACCGACGGCATTCATGCGGCCCCCGCGCGTGGCATGCTCCGCGCTGTGGGTATGGGGGACGATGACTTCGCCAAACCCCAGATCGGCGTGGCAAGCTCCTGGAACGAAATCACTCCCTGCAACCTCTCCCTGAACCGTCTCGCCCAGAGCGCCAAGGAAGGTGTCTTCTCCGCCGGCGGGTTCCCGATGCAGTTCGGCACCATCTCCGTCTCGGACGGCATCTCCATGGGCCATGACGGCATGCACTTCTCCCTGGTCTCCCGCGAAGTCATTGCCGACTCCGTGGAAACCGTGATGCAGGCCGAGCGCATCGACGGCTCGGTCCTCCTGGCCGGCTGTGATAAGTCCCTGCCGGGCATGCTCATGGCAGCCGCCCGCCTGGACCTGGCCAGCGTGTTCGTCTATGCCGGTTCCATCATGCCGGGCTGGGTCAAGCTGGAGGACGGCTCAGAAAAGGAAGTCACCCTCATCGACGCCTTCGAAGCCGTCGGTGCATGCGCCGCGGGCAAGATGAGCCTCGAAGACCTGACCCGCATCGAAAAGGCCATCTGCCCCGGCG